>LCMS01000001.1 GCA_001002765.1 Candidatus Uhrbacteria bacterium GW2011_GWE2_46_68
TCAAAGACAGTTGAACGATCGTCCGAGAGCTGCCTTACAGTTTTACAAACCCGATGAAGTTTTTACTAAGCTTGTTGCGCTAAATTCTTGAAACCAAGTGTTTAAAATCTTTTCGTCACAGTAGTTTTATTTGAAGTAAAAATTTTCATTGAAAACATTGGGTTTTTTGAAAAAAAGTCCAAAGTCCGACCTGACACCATAGTGACACCATGAACAAAAAAAGCTGCCGGGGAAGGGCAGCACGCGGTCTCTAGGAAGAGAAGGATCGCAGAAGGAGGAAAAGAAGCAAAATGATCACGGCGCTTACAATACAGATTCCAAAGATCCATTTTTTTTGTTTCTGCTTTTGTTGTTTGAGATAGGATTCAGGCAATTTCAAGATCCAAACCAACTGGCCATTTCTTTGCGTTTCCTTTTTCACCACATGCCAGCCGGCTTGTTCCAAGATCCGTTGAAAGGCTCTCATGCGGGATGAAGGATGAAGAGAAAAAGGAATGGGATAGACCAGCAATTCAGGACATCCTTTCAAAATATCCCCTTGTCTTTCGATCCAACGATTGAAATTCCCCACACTGTTGATCAATGCTCGTACTTCCACATTTTTTCCTTTTTCAGGAACCGGAAGAAAAAGACCTTGGTTCATGGAAGCCCCCTTGTGTGTAAGGAACTGAAAGCAGTGAAACACCGTGCGTGCTCCCTGTCAACCAGAAGTCGTTTTTGTTACAATAGGGCCAATAACGTATGTTTACTTTGTTGAGGCTTCTTTTCACCATTACAGAGGAAGGAATAAAAAGTTTTTTTGATTTTCCGCGGTGGTGGTATACGCGCGGATTATTGTTAACGATCAATCGTTTACAACAACTTTGGAAATATTCTCTCCGTGCGACCAATATTTCGGTTTGGACGCGGAATCTTTTTGTTCCCATGTACGGAGACACATCTCTGACGGGTCGTCTCATCAGTTTTTTTCTGCGCGTGGTAATGGTGTTGGAAAAATCAGTAGTTCTCCTTTGCTGGTTTGTCGGACTCGTGATGATTTTTTTAGGATATTTTCTTTTCCCCCTCGTGTGTCTTTTTGTATTTTTTTATCACCTGTCTTTTCTCTCGCATTGATATGAACGTACACGCTTTCACACAAACCGTTCCCAAAGGTCCGCAATGGAGTGTGGTGATTCAAGGAGTTGAATATGTATGGAACGAATCTTGGGACCCCGCTTCTTTAGCGGTGCGCACACAACACGCGATGATACAGAAGGTCATTGATTGTATCACCTGGGGAATAATGATTTTCGTGATTTTGGCCTGGCTCGTCCCCCTGGTTTCAATCTTGATCCATACAGGGATTTCTCGCACCCTTTTTCAAACGAACACGGGTCATTTTTTTGAACCTTCCGGTATAGGATTTTTTCTGTCCTTTTCGGGTCTCATCGGTTGTTTCTTTTTTTATCGTCTTGTTTCTCGCAAGCAAATACACACCACACTCCCACATCAAGACGATCCCCATTCCACATGCGCGGTGCAAGAGCCAAAAGGAAAATCGTTTGTCAGTATCACTTCTTTTTTCGATCAGGCCGCGCACAAAGCAATACAAGATGCCTTTGAACTTGCCGCACGCTTCGGTCATGCCCAAGTAGAGCCGATTCATCTCCTTATCGGCACTCTTTCCTCGCAAAGCGTTTCCGTGTTGTTTGCGCGATGGGGAGTGGAATTTGAGACCATCAAAGACATGCTGCATCGTCGATTGGCCTCAAGGATTCCCGGAACACAGGCGTTTTTTTCTTCAGAGACCGAGCGCATAGTATTGCGCGCGTTTGTAAACGCTTATCGTCAAGATCGTCAGCAAGTAAGCGTTTTGGAATTTTTTGCCGAATGTTATGAAGCGGATTCTTTTTGGAAAGAAGTATTGTTTGATTGCACGATTGATGAAACAACTTTTTGGAATACGGTGGAATGGATGCGTATGACTGAGAAAATGCGCGAGCGTTACGAAACATTTCAACGGCTCGCTTTATTCAAACCCACAGGCCCCATGAACCGTGCCATGACCTCGATGGCTACGCCGACCTTGGATGCATATGCCACAGATCTGACACAAGAAGCCGTACAAGGATCCCTTCCTCTTCTTATTGGTCGAGAGCAGGAAATGGAAGACCTGTTGCGTGTGATTGAAGGTGGACATCAAAGCGTTTTGCTTGTAGGTCCCGACGGCGTAGGAAAGACCGCGATTATTTTGGGATTGGCACAGCGCATGGTCGAGGAACGCGTTCCAAAAATTTTGCAAGATAAACGTTTGGTCAGCCTCTCTCTTCCGTTTTTGATTTCCGGAGCAAGCCCCACGCAATCACAAGAGCGCTTGATGCAATTATTGGGAGAAGTGGCTCGCGCAGGAAATATTATTCTCGTGCTCGAAGATCTTGAATATCTTCAAGAGGCTCAAGAAAATCAAGCGTTAAGCTCTCTGCTTGTGGATTTTCTTTCTCGGGGATTTACGTTTGCCATCGCGACCACAAAGCCACGTGCCTATACACAAACAGTAGAGACTTCAGATTTTTCACGCGTGTTTCAACCACTTGTGGTGGAGGAACCGGATCAAACCAACGCCATCCACATTCTCGAATCCAAAATGCCATTTATTGAATATGAAAAAAACGTGGTGTTTACCTACGAGGCTGTGGCAAAAGCCGTAGAGTTGACCGATCGTTATCTTCATGAATCTTATTTGCCGAAAAAAGCGATTGAAGTGAGTGAAGAGGCCGCCCTTGCCATTTTGCATCAAAAAGGAAAAGAAGGATTTGTGACCGGGGAAGATGTGGCAGCTGTTGTGGCATCCAAAACCGGGATCCCGCTCACCCAAGTCGCCGCAAAAGAAAAAGACATATTGATTCATTTGGAAGAGGAAATGCACAAGCGTATGGTGGGGCAAGAAGAAGCGGTACATGCGGTCGCTTCAGCACTACGCCGTGCGCGCACGCAATTACGTTCACAAAATCGTCCGATTGCCACCTTTTTATTTTTAGGACCTACCGGGGTAGGGAAGACCGAACTTGTAAAGACTATTGCGGCTACCTATTTTGGATCAGAAAAACGACTGGTGCGATTTGATATGTCCGAGTATCAGGAAAAAAACAGTGTGGACCGTTTGATAGGCTCACCGGCAAGTGGACAAGGTGGGCTTTTAACCGAGGCTGTACGAAAGCAACCGTATGCTATTGTGCTTTTGGATGAGCTTGAAAAAGCGCATCCGGACATGGTGAATCTTTTTTTGCAAGTGTTTGAAGACGGGCGTCTGACCGATGCTTCCGGTCGCACAATTGATTTTACCAATACGATCATTGTGGCAACATCCAATGCAGGGACTTCTTATATTCAAGATGCCATGAGAGCAGGGGAATCACTTGAACAAATCAAAACACGTTTACTGGAAGAAGAATTGCGTGCGATGTATCGTCCGGAATTTTTGAATCGTTGTGATGGAATCATCGTATTTCGTCCATTGCAAAAAGAGGAGATTCGTCGTATTGCTTCACTGATGATTTCACAAGTCACAGCACGCCTTGAACCCAAAGGAATTGGTTTTCGCGTAGAAGATGCAATGCTCGACGCTTTGGTTCAAAAAGGATTTGATCCGCAGTTTGGTGCACGTCCTTTGCGACGCGTGATACAAGAAGAAGTGGAAAACGCCATCGCGGACATCTTGCTCCAAGGTAAGGTCAAGCGTCGTGATACCATTGTGCTTGAAGAAGGAGGAACGATTTATATAGAATCCGCACCTACTCTATGATCACACTTTTATTTGGTTGGGGAATCCTCGCCTTTGTTCTTGCTTTTTTTGGAACCGTCGCAGTGACGCGGGTTGCTTTGCGTTTCGGTCTTATAGATCGTCCGGACGAATCGCGCAAAGTTCATCATCATCCCATCCCTCAACTCGGGGGATTGGCGATTTATGTGGCCGTGGGAACGGTGACTTTTGTTGTATTGTTATTCACCCCCTTTCTCACATCAGGTGAAATCACTTATCATCATTATGTTGGAATTCTTTTGGGCGGACTTTTGTTGATGATCGGTGGAATAGTAGATGATCGTTATCGTCTTCCTCCCTCTCTTTCCATTGTGGCGCCGGCGTGCGCTGCCCTCCTCGCCATTGTATGTGGAGTTGAAGTCGAGAAGCTCACCAATCCTTTTGGCGGCGTGTTCACCCTCGCAGCATGGCAATCCGATCTCCTCGTATTCGCGTGGCTCATGGGCGTCATGTACACCACAAAATTTTTGGATGGGCTCGATGGTCTTGCCACATCGGTTTCGAGCATTGGAATTCTCATGATGATGCTTTTGGCGCTCACGATCACCTATTATCAACCGGATGTCGCCTTGTTTGCCGCCATTATTTTAGGAGCGCTACTGGGATTTTTATTTTGGAATTATCACCCGGCTTCCATTTTTTTAGGAGAAGGCGGAAGCACCTTGGTGGGTTTTCTCCTTGGTGTTCTTGCAGTGATCTCCGGAGGAAAACTTGCCACCGCTCTTCTTGTATTGGGAATCCCGATCATGGATGTTCTGTGGGTCATTTTGAGACGCGGAAAACAAGGAGGGCTTCGCGCGCTTTTTCGCGGAGATCGTAAACATCTTCACCATCGTCTGTTGGATTTGGGTTGGGGTCAACGGCGTGTTGTGTTGTTTTATGTTTTTGTTTCCACAAGCTGTGGAATCCTCGCCTTGCTTTTACAAAGCGATGAAAAATTAGTGGCGCTTATCATTCTTGCCGTACTCATGATTCTTGGCGCCTCGTATCTTGTTCATAAAGAACGTGTCGTTTTTTGTGTGTGTAAGAAATAAATGGTTGGTTGGAGGGGTATTATGTTTCGTTTTTTTGATCGGAGTCGTCTTTGGTCTTTCTTTAGGAGAGACAAGGACAAGCGGTATAGTTTTATGTCCGGATGGATTCTCCATTTCCGTATTGATCGCTGATGAACATCACGAACAAGTACAGGGGTTAAGCGGGACGTCCGTTCTTGAAGAAAATGAGGGGGTGTTATTTTTGTACAAAGAAGCCGGATACCCCGTCCATTGGATGAAAGACATGTTTATCTCGATTGATCTTTTATGGCTTTTGGATGGGGAAATCGTGTTTATGGTAGAAAACGCTCCGATCCCATCGGGGGGAGAGATTGCACACTACCGTCCAGAGGCGCTTGCCAATCAAGTTCTGGAAGTTCCTGCAGGTTTTGTTCAAAAACACGGGCTTTCGGTTGGTGATCACCTTGACGTACACATACCCTGACCGTATACTTTCCCCACATTCTTAATCGCTGGCACACTCGTCTTTTGGCGTAGGAGCCGCGTCAAACATTATGTTGGCCGTGATTCAAACCGGAGGAAAACAATATATTGTCCGCGAAGGACAAGAGCTCAACGTCGAGCTTTTAACTCAAGAGCCTGGAAGCGATCTTTTGCTTGATGCCCTACTCATTTTTGAAGAAGACGGGAGCGATGCCAAAGTCGGCACACCTACGGTTTCAGGAGCAAAGGTGGAGACCAAGGTGCTTGAGCATGGAAGAGCCAAAAAGGTTTCGGTGATCAAGTACAAACCAAAGGTGCGTTATCGTCGCAATGTCGGTCATCGTCAACCTTTCACCAAAATCAAAATAGAAAAAATCTCCGCCTAACGCGGAGATTTTTCTTTAAGATTTGTTATCGCAGAACGCCACCCCATTCGATCACGCTGAAGCCGTGGCGCGCGGGTACAGGAGGAAGTTTTGGAGGATTGGATGGAGCCGCCTCATCCAAAGGTTCGTAATCCATAAGGATGCGCAGCATCATATCCGGATGTATCGAGAAAGTGAGTGGAGCGATTTGATTCATGGCACGGGTTCCATGAAATCCAATTTTATAATACGAGGCACCTTGCATGCGCGGATACCAGAATTCCATAAAGTCCGCCGTTTCTTTTTCATTGAGTCCAAGGTTACTCAAAGTGCTTGTGAGAAAAGTTTTCACATCGGATTTTGCGACCACCCAATAGTGTTGCGGAGGCACATACAGTTTTCCCACACCTTCCCAAAACAGATACGGATAGGTCGTGCCATCGGCATTCACCAAGGTTCCATCCGGATAAGCCGTCACATGCCAACCACCTTCATAGACAGGTTCGGAAACACTCAAGTTCGCATCAATCTCTACCGTGACATCGGTCGGTTCCTCGGGATAAAGATAGATGACCGGTTTTCCACATTCTGCCGCAGGCAAAACATCCGTGTTTGTAAACTCGATCCAACGTCCAAGCGGATCTTGCCAGTAAAAATAGGGGTGGCCGGAAATAAATTGTTCCCATGTTTTTGTTTCATCACTCATTTGCCAACTCCCAAAAGCGATTTGATAGTATTCGGTATCATAGGAAGCGACTTCATACACCGTTCCCGACGCCCCATCAACATCATACGTTCCTGCTTCCACCAAGGTTCCAATTTCGGATGCTTCGCGCACATTGGCATAGGTGTCCATTCCACATCCTCCCATACCACCCTTGATATAAAGTTTGTCATTTGTAGTCCCATCATTCCATACAATAGGAGGAGGAGTGGATCCACTCTCTATCACCACATAAGGATCCGTCCAAAATGGCACATTCATGTCATACCAAATCAAGCGTCCATCTTCGCGTGTCGTATAAAAACCGTGTGAACCGCTGGCAAAAAATATACTACCTGTTTCTCCTTCAACAAAGACATATTCACTCAATGTTTTGCCTGTCGTCAGTGTGACTTGGTGAGGAATAATGGTTGGGGAAAAGTTTACATAATCCGCGCGATACCAAGTGCCCATAAATGTGTATGTATTGTCATTAGTATCGACAAGGGAGGATGCGGGTTCTTCCAGCTCGGGAATTTTCAAAGAAAGATTTGTTTGCACCAAGGTTTTAAGACTTGGAAAATCTTCTAAGAAAGGACGATAGGTATTTGGACTCGAGAAAGCCGAACCAATAAAAGAGGAGTATTGATCCAACAAAATGGGATCCCCACTTGTGGAAGGAACAAGGAGATACATATGAGCCGTATCTATTCCCATACCGGGAAAATCCACCATCATGATGACGAGTTTGTATCCCGCATGGGTTCCTTCCCTGACGGTTCCAAGAAGGAGCGTATGTGGCTCATTTGGAAAATCCAAATTTTCCCACTCGTCTCCATAATTGTCTTCGTACATTACTTGTGAAAGAGTTGTACGAGATTCCACTTCCATTTGTTCCGTGACCGGAATCCAATCGATAGCGAGGGTGTTTTCATCCGTGGGTTCAGACGTATCATCCACAGGTTGATCATTGACGATTGCATCGTTGTTTGTGTTTTCCACCGGTAAAAGTTTCATACCAAGGGCGAATCCTCCGAGGAAAACCACAATGGTGATGGCGATCCCCACGCTGATTGAAGCAAAGATCTCGAGAGCCGAGAGTTTGTGCATAGGTGTTTGGTTCATCATAAATTAAGGGTTAAAGACGGTTGTTATTTTCCCTTGCATCATAACATCGCGCAAAGGTTCGGACGAGAGATCGGCCAGTTCTTCAAAGATTTTCGCCGCCTCTTGATCACTCACGGGCGTAGGTTGTTTTTCGATAATGCGATAGGGGAGAATCCATAAGGAAAGATTATTTTTTTCTCGCAATACACCCACGGCATACCCTTTGTCCGTCTCAGGCATGGGTTGATCAAAAATGAAATTGCCCATGGAATAAAATACAGGAACGTCATCAATCATCTCGGCTCCTTGGGTGACGTGTGGATGTCCACCCACAATAAGATCAGCCCCTGCCTCCACCATCAGTGATGCCAAGTATTGCTGACTTGTATCCGGCACGCGCGCATATTCGGTTCCCCAATGCGGATAGGCAATGACAAAAAGATTTTCCGCAGATGCCTCCTCGATTTGTGCAACCAAGGTTTTCCAACTGCTTTGGAATTGATTGAATCCCACAAAAGAAACGCTCGTATTTCCCACTTCCATATCAAGACGAGGCGCCGCATCGTTATAAGTGCCAAACCATTTGATCCCAAGACTTGTAAGGGTTTCCTGCGTGGAAGTCGTGGCCTCTTTCCCATAATCATCCGTGTGATTATTGGCAAGGCTCACAACATCAACATAGAGTGACAAAACTTCATCCGCCTCGATCGGGAACACAAAAGGGTAGGGGGCCTCATGCGCATTTTTACGTTCCCAATCTCCTACGGTTCCCTCATGATTGCCGATAACCGTGTGAGTACCCGATAAAAATCGTTCCATGTTTTGCCAAGGATAATCATAGCCATGCTCTTCCATTTCGGTTCGCACACTGCGGTCAAGCATGATGTCGCCGATCATGGTGAGGCTCATAAACGTACCGTTTTCCGGAGGGCCACTTGTGAAGTAGCCCAAGATATGGCTGGTATTATCTTCAGGATCATTTGTGGCTCCCATCAAAATAGAACTGCCGCGATAGAGCGGATGCCACACTTGCGAGCCGTGTTCCTTGTTAAACGCAAACAAAATACGCAGGAGCGCATTGGAATCGGTTTCGAGTTCGCATCCGCGACAATCACCATGAGCAAGGGCGGTCAAAGTGACCTCGTCATGAAAGGCCGCGATGTACTCGGGAAGATAGTGGGACATGTCGGCGCTGCCTATCAACAAGGCATTAGGAAGAGTTTGAGCAATGGTTGTGCCCAAGATCGTCGCTTGCTCAAGAGTGAGATTGTCATGGACAATAATGGGGACAAGTTTGGCGTTTGGAAAAGATTTTTTGATAAACGGGGTGAGGGCGGCAATGCCGTGTTCCTTTGCAAAAGCTTCTTCCTCTTGTGCAAGCTCGGTATTTTTTGACAACAGTTCAACTACAGCTCCCTCATCTGTTTCCAAAATGCCATAAGGTGTTTGCCAATTTCCTAAAGAGATTTGAGCAAAAGATCGTCCAACCGAAAAATGATTGGGGCTTATTAGGACGATGGTGTGCACATCTTCATTACCGATGGTATAAAAAGTTTCGGCGATTTTGTGAGCTACAAGGAGATGATGGGCTGCAAGCGCGCTTTGGACAGCATTTTTCTCCTCATGCCATTTCGCTTGCGCATAGGCGGACTCATAAAAGTTTTGATCTTGCAGGCCGGAGGAATAAAGAGGGGAATCGTCTTCATGTATTAAAGAGGGGAGGAAAACATATTGAGATCCCAAAAAAATTCCCAAACAAAAAAGACCTGTGAAAAGACAGATCCAAACCATCCAAGAAAAAGAAGAGTGGGGGAGAAGGGTCATAATGATTTTATCATACGGGTTTTTGGGGTGTTCGTCATTTCTTGTTTATCTTTTATAATGTGATGACTCTAGGGGAAGGTTTGAAATGACGGGAGAAGAAAAGATGATAAATCACTCAAAAAACCCCAATAAAAACGCAAAAAGATGGGGTTTTTTCTTGACACATACGTTATTTTATGATACGTTGGCGCGTTCTAAAAAGTGCGTTTTTCAAAAGGAACGTCGTGCAATCAAGCGGTTTGATAGGCGTATAACATCTCCTCCTTGTTATACGTTCTGTCGAACCACTTGAGTGCATGGCTAGAACGTAGGATTTGATTTATTGATCAAATCTTTCGTTCTAGTCAAAGGCACAGCTCCTTACAAGGAAGACTAACCCAAAACTAGAAGTTCGAAGCTCGACAACACCCCCACTACGGCGGAGAACCCGCCGTTTCCACTCGAAACAGGAGCCACACCATGCGTACCTTCGTCACTCTCTTCGGTCTTTTCTTCGTTTTCGCCACCCCGGCCTTCGCGGCCGACTACTACCTCGACAATGACGGCGACGGCTACGGACAGACCACGGTCAAGCAGGCAAGCACCGCGACCGCGGCCCCCACGGGCTACGCGGCCGACAGTGGTGACTGCAATGACACCGACGCCGCGATCAACCCGGATGCCATCGAAGGGTGGGGTCAGGCCGGCGACAAGATCGACCAGGACTGCGACGGTTCCGACCGCCCCCTGCCCACGATCCCGGCCGATGCGGGGAGGAAGTTCAAGAAGAACTACCCCACGATGAATGCCCTCGTCCTCGCGCGTACCTACGGGTACTGCGGGGTGACCGCGGGCTGCGTGATCAACAACACCGATGGCAAGTTCGAGGTCACCACGGCCGGCCAGGCCTTGTGTGACATGACCGTGTCGCGCGGATATTGGAAGCTCTGGGACGAAAACCAGTGCGCCCAGACCGCGGGCCTGATGTCCTCCCGTGGTGGTGGTCTCGGCAAGAGCACCGTCGAGAAGATGATCGCCGATGGGAACGCGCCCCTGGCGGCCCGCATCGATGAGGTCGCCCAGGCCTCCTACGACTTCGATATGCGGCTCGACGAGAGGATCGAAGTCCTGAACATCGCGGTCCTGACGGACAACAGGCGGCTCGATGACCTCGAGGAAGCGGCCGAGTTGTTCGACACCCGGCTCGATGACCTCGAGGAAGCGGACGTGACCCTGACTCGTGATATCAACGAGGTGTTCGATTCCCAGGTCGCCCTCGTTGGTGGCAGGAAGTCCGATGGCTCGGTCGTTCCGCCCGAAAAGTCCCGTATGAGTGTGGTGGAGGCAGGGGTCATGGACCTTTCTGACAACGGCATCATGGTGCTCGGTAGCTTTGGCGGAAACGTCGGCTACCAGCGGCCCTATGCCGTGCAGGAAGGCGGACGCTATGTCCGTGATGCGATGTTCGGTTCGGTCGGCGTCGGGGGTTTCCTTGGCGGCCGGTTCGGCCAGTTCCAGATGGGCGCTTCCGGCCTCGGAACCCGTACCTGGGATCCGAGCTATGGCAACAGCTTCACCCTCGGCCTCGAGGGCACCTACTTCCCCGGTGACATGGGCTTCGGCCTGTTCCTGGGTGGCGGGTCCCACGAGTCCGGAGGCAAGCCTCCGGTCGAGTCGACCGTGATCGGCCGCTACGGATTGGTCGGTTTGCAGGGCGTGTGGAACGCCCCGATCAACGGATACGGTATGTTCCAGATCGTCCCCCGCCTCTCGGCTGGCATCGAGGTCTTCGGGACCAAGGCCAGCGACGGTGAGAACGTGATCGTCGATGCCCAGCCCGGCGCCCTGCTGATGTTCTCCCTCGAGCTCCGCGCTGGCGCGGGACCCAAGGGCATCTAGATAGATAGAGTCTTCCTACGTTACGAGGGCGAGTGGTTCAATCCCATCTCGCCCGTCTTGCAAAGGTGTTGAGCATTGCCTCGACAACTTTGCGAAGATTCGTTCATTTACATTGGATTAAAAGAGAACCGGGGATGTGAGAGAAAAAGAATGAGAAATTTTTTTCCTTCACACCCCTGGTTTTACTAGGGATTTCGAAAGACCAACCCAGTACGGGCGAGGTTTCCTCGCCCAACTTCAACAAGGAGTTCCACCATGCGTTCTCTTCTTCTCTCCCTTCTTTCCCTCTCCGTCGCCTGCGGTCCGGCCTGGTATCAGGGTCCTGCTCTGGAAGACACCTGTGAGGAGGCCGACACGGATACCGATTCCGACAGCGACAGCGACACAGACTCGGACACCGACTCCGACACCGACTCCGACACCGACGTGGTCGTCGAGACCGACCCGTGCGAGGGGAAGGATCTCTGCATCGACTTCGAGACCCCCGGTGGTGTCGAGGTTGAGAACGTGTACTTCCATGCCCACGTGATCGACGATGATGACGACTTCGATGCCATGGTGGCCGGCACGGTCAACTGGCCGGACTGGACCATCAACCTGACCTTCGATGACATCGAGGAAGCCAGCGTCGGCCTGGACACGGGCTACATCGCGGCGGTGCGGTACAACGTGTCGTTCTGCGACGGTCACGAGGATGGCGACGACGGTGATGCGGACCACTGCACGTGGCTCGCGTACGGTCGTACCAGCTCCGAGGCCTACCTCACGGCCGACACCGAGGTCTGGTATTGGGGAGAGGACTACGATCCCGAGACCATGACCTGGTGCTACGACACCGAAGGTGACACCGACTCCAACGACGACGAGTGTGGAACCTCGGTCGTCGCTGGTCCCAGCGTCGACTGATCCACACGTTTTGCTACGGCCCCCGTTGAGCTTTGCTCCGGGGGCTTTTCTGTTTCTTTAATCAAAAAATAGAACATAAACAAATCCCTCCGAAGTCCACGCCGATGGCGGGGAAGAAGGGGGGGATTCTGTTTCAAAAGGGGCGAACGGCCGTTTTGTACGGTAGGGGCGAACGGCCGTTCGCCCCTACCTTAGCCAAAAAGCGACCGTGATGGCCTTGACAAAATGACGTTTTTTTGTTATAGTAGGACGTTCAGAATTTGGCAAAAGTACACGGATTTGCGCCATGTTTACAAGGATAATGCTTGCGAAGACCTGTTACGAAGCGGGTTTAGCCGGCAACACACGAGGGTGAGAGTAGGGAATCCAAAGGGATTTCCATATCCACACCCTCAAACGGGTGTTTTTTCATAATTTCCAATCCCTTCATTCATTAGAAATTGGAAATTAGTAATTGGAAATTTACCCACCTCCTTGTCCCCATAGTGCAACTCCGTGACTTGAGGAAGTTCTTTCCAATAGAACGGAGAAACAGCAAAAAGATCAGTCAACCATACGGGCAAGGTTCTATCCCTGCCCACCCACACCAAACCCGCACGCTTGCGTGCGTCACGCTTCGCGTTCCAACTACCCCAAGGAGAAAAACACCATGCGTTCCCTTCTTCTCGCTACTCTCATCTTCACCTCGGGCTGCAACCCAGCTTTCATCTTCGACGGCACCTCCACTGACACCGGCAGCGTCATCGACGACGACACTGGCATCCAGATCGAGGACACCGACATCGAAGATGGCTTCGAGCAGGGCCCCCAGATCGATCCCGACGACCTCGACAACCTCTTCGACGAGGACGAGACCGACGCGGACGAGGACGGCAGCCCGGCTTCCGAGGACTGCGACGATCACGACGACGATGTGTACCCTGGTGCCACCGAGAAGTGCGACGGCGATGACAATGACTGCAACGGCGAAGTGGACGAGGGCTGCTCCGACAGCTCCTACACCTACTACCGCGACAGCGACAGCGACGGGTACGGCGACAGCGCCGTGACCACGACCGTCACCACGGCCACGGCCCCCACGGGCTACGTCGCAAACGATGACGACTGCGATGACATGAGCGCAGCCGTGAGCCCCGCCGACGCCGAGATCTGCAACAGCATCGATGACGACTGTGATGGCAGCGTGGACGAGGGCGTCACCACCACCTTCTACGCCGACACCGATACCGACACCTATGGCAACGTGGCCTCCACCAAGGCCGCGTGCAGCCAGCCCACGGGCTACGTCGCAAACGATGATGACTGCAACGACAGCACCTCCTCGGCCCACCCGGGCGCGACTGAGAGCTGCAATGACAGCATCGACAACGACTGCGATGGCGATACCAACGAGGGCTGCACCGGCAGTGCCTCGGACAACGATGGCGACGGCTACACCGAGGACGGCGGCGACTGCGATGACACCGACAACAGCGTCCACCCGGGCGCCACCGAGACCTGCGACAGCGAGGACGACGACTGCGACGGCATCGTGGATGAGAGCGTGACCGTGACCTACTACCGCGACAGCGACAGCGACGGCTACGGCGTGGCGACCACCACGATCGCGGCCTGCTCCGCACCGAGCGGGTACGTCACCAACTCGACCGACTGCAATGATGTGAGCGGAAGCGTCCACCCGGGCGCGACCGAGACCTGCAACTACACGGATGACGATTGCGACGGATCCACGGACGAGGGCGTGATCAACACGTACTACCGCGACAGCGACAGCGACGGCTATGGCGTGAGCACCACGACCACGGCCGCCTGTTCCGCTCCCACGGGCTACGTCACGAACTCGACTGACTGCAACGACACCAGTGCGGCCGTGAGCCCCGCCGATGTCGAGATCGACAATGACATCGATGATGACTGCGACGGTACGATCGACGAGGGCTTCACCAGCACCTCGGATCCCTGCAGCGGGCAGCTCGCCTGCTTCGTGAACGATGACAGCGACAGCTACAACGATGTCCTCTACGTCCATATGTCCCTCTTCACCCAGGGCTCGACCTACCAGACCCACGACGCGGTCGTGGTCGGGATCGGCGGCTCCTGGGACCTGAATGACGACAACGTGGCCGTGATCGAAGATGGTTCGTGGTTCGTGATCGACCCCAGCACCTGGTCGTGCGGAGTCGAACAAGATGTCACCCTCGTGTCCTCCCTGGACAACGACGGCGTCGATCTGTTCGATGAGTACGACTGCGATACGGATGAAGAGCTCGAGACGTCCGCCTGCGACGGAGTAGTTTCCTACGCCACCTGGTCTTCCGAGGCCATCTGGCTCCAGAATTACGCCTTCTGCACGGGCGGATCGACGATCGCCGGCCAGATCTGTGAAAGCCAGGGCACCACGTCGTACCTCTTCTCCCTGGAGGTCGACTGCAGCACCCGCGAGTTCCGGGCGGATTAGCCGTTCCGTTCGTCTCCGTTCCTACGTTATACGCGAGCCCCTTGTCTTTGTTCACACTTCGGTGTGTTCATTGACCAGGGGCTCTTGTTGTTTTCAAGGTTGATGATCCGGTAGGGGCGAACGGCCGTTCGCCCCTACCGTACCGGCCGTTCGCCCCTACGATTCATTGACATTTTTGCCAAAATATGGTAAAAACTTAGGCCAATTTTGGCTGAAAATATCGCTGATTTGACATAAAAACCTCTGGTTTAGGGATTTTTATGTCAGGTCAGTTCAGAGGTTCCTTCCACCATCGTGCGTTACGACCTGGCGCGCGATATTTCCAACAATGACCCGACCCCCAACCCTCAAGGGAGGTTTCCATGCGTCTTTTTCTGTGTGGTCTCTTTCTCATCTCCGGCTGCGAGTTTTTCGGCCCGGCCAGCGTTTTCGACGACACCAAGCCCGATGATTCGGGCACTATCGACACCGGTGCCCCCTGCGAAGAGCAGGCCTGGTACCGCGACAGCGACGGCGATGGGTACGGCATCTCGGTTTCCGAAACCTGGGCCTGTGAGGCCCCCGAAGGCTTCGTGGCCAACGGCAAGGACTGCGATGACGACGACCCTGCGGTCAACCCCGGAGCGGTCGAAGTCTGCAACGGGATCGATGACAACTGCGACGGTGAGATCGACAACGATCCCGACGGCGACGACATCTGGTACATCGACGCGGACAGCGATGGCTACGGCAACCCGGACATGGCCCAGGACTGCGATGGCTATGACTGGTTCGTGAGCCAGGCGGGCGACTGCAACGATCTCGACCCCGCGGTCAACCCCGCGGCCACCGAGCTGTGCGACGAAGTCGACAACGACTGCGACGACACGATCGACGAGGATGATGCGGCCGATGCCACGCCCTGGTACGAGGACTTCGATGGCGATCTCTACGGCAACCTTGCCGTGGTGCGTGACGCCTGTGCGGAGCCCGAGGGCTACGTGGCCGACGCAACCGACTGCGATGACACGGACGCGGGTGTGAACCCCGACGCCAGCGAGTTCTGCGACGAGAAGGACAACAACTGCAACAGCGAAGTGGACGAGGGTGTGACCCTCACCTTCTACGCCGATGCTGATGCCGATCTCTACGGCGACGTGGGCAACACCACGGAGGCCTGCCTCCTGACCGACGGCTACACCGAGGACGCAACCGACTGCGATGACGATGATCCCGCGGTCAACCCCGGCGCGGTCGAAGACTGCAATGGCATGGATGACGACTGCAACGGCGAAGTGGACGAGGGCGTGACCCTCACCTTCTACGTCGATGTCGACGCCGATCTCTATGGCGACGCGATGGTCTACGTCGAGTCCTGCGAAGCCCCCACGGGCTATGTCGCGGACGCGACCGACTGCAACGATGCCACGGCAAGCGCCTACCCGGGCGCTGACGAGTACTGCGACACCCTCGACAACGACTGCGACAGCGTGGTCGACGAGAGCGACGCGATCGATGCCGGCGACTGGTTCGCGGATGCGGATGGCGACCTCTACGGTGATGTGACCATGGCCTTGCGCGCCTGCATGGCGCCCATGGGCTATGTCGCGGACGCGACCGACTGCAACGATGACACTGCGAGCGCCTACCCCGGCGCCAGTGAGTACTGCGACACCCTCGACAACGACTGCGACAGCGTGGTCGACGAGAGCGACGCGATCGATGCCCCGACCTGGTACACCGATCTGGACACGGACGGCTACGGCGACGCGATCACGGCCACCTTCTCTTGCACCGCCCCTGCGGGCATGATCGAGGACGGCACGGACTGCGATGACCTGGACCGTTCGGTTCATCCCAATGCCACCGAATTCTGTGATGAGATGGACAATGACTGCGATGGCCTGGTCGACGAAGAGCGGGGCAACCTGTTTTTCGCCGATGCGGATGGCGACGGTTTCGGTGACCCCTCGGTCTCTTCGGAGGCCTGTGCGGCTCCCTTGACCTATGTCGCTGACGACACGGACTGCGATGACACCGACGCGGGTGTGAATCCCGGCGCCGACGAGCTCTGCAACGGGCTCGATGACGACTGCGATGGCACGCTGGACGAGGATGCCACGGAAATGAGCGCCTGGTACCTGGACTACGACAACGATTCCTTTGGGAATTGGATGGCGCAGACCTGGTCGTGTGATCAGCCCGCAGGCTATGTGGCTGACGCCACGGACTGCAATGATCTTCTCTCCTCGGTTTTCCCAAGCGCCTCCGAGACCTGCAACGGGCTCGATGACGACTGCGACGGCACCACCGATGAGGGGGTGAAGACCACTTTCTACGCGGATGCGGACGCGGACGGCTACGGCAACGTGGCTGTGACCGAGGAAGCTTGCGATCCCTCCGAAGGGTTCGTCTATGATTCCACGGACTGCGACGATGCCGATGTGGATGTGAACCCCGGCGCCGACGAGTTCTGCAACAGCCTCGATGACAACTGTGATGGCACGGTGGACGAGGATGATGCGGTCGACGCCCCGACCTGGTACGCGGACAGTGATCTCGACCTCTACGGTGATGAGAACAACACCCTGGAGGTGTGCACCGCTCCCGCGGGCTACATCGCCGACGCGACCGACTGCGATGACACCGATGATCTCGTGAACCCCGAGGGGATCGAGATCTGCGATGACACGATCGACAACGACTGCGACGGGGACACCGACCTTTCCGACGAGTGCCTCTATGAAGGAACCTACACGGGAACCTTCGAGGCCGATGTTACCTTGACCGCCTTCGGGATCACGGACACCTGTGAGGGTGCTGTGGAGCTCGATGTTGCGATCGACGGGGAGCCCATGATCTTCGGTGAGGCGTCATGTGCCTTCTCGGGATTGTTCGCCACCTATTACGCTGACGACATCATCGGCGCGATCGAGGGAGACATCTTCTCGGACATGGATGCCGAGGGCGATCTCTACGATGACGACGAGATCTTCTCGTCCATCTGGACCGGGATTTTCGACACCGATGAGCTCGACGCCACGTTTGTGGGTGAGGGTACCCTCCTTGGGTACGCCTACACCTATGACGGGACGTTCGAGACGATTTACACGCCCTAGCTACGGCTATAGGAGGCGGATAACACGAAGCGGCAGCTGACGACCAGCGCCGCTTTTTTCGTTGAGAAGTAGGGGTCAGGTCCGGACATCGGACTTTTTGGAGAGACAATGAAAATTTAACGCATTTTTTACTTTTTTTAGAAGATATTCATCACTTTTTTATCCATCAATGCATTAAAACTGAAAAAATATAAGGAGCATTTTCCTCAAAATAAGAGAAGTATTTTTGATCTTTCTTGAAAAAGTCCGATGTCCGGACCTGACCCCACAACCCGATTTGTTTTGTGCTACAATACACTTAAGATATGGTGGAATTTCGATCTCTTTACGCCCACGCGGAGGAACATATCACATTGCTCACTTTTGGATTATTCATCCTGCTTGGAGCTTTGCTTATTTTGCAAAGCTTATTTTCTCCATTTTTGATTTTGTCGATCCTTCTTGTGATCGGCTTTTTTATTTTGAGTTTTTATCGCCCGTTGTGGACCCTTGCCTTTGTTGCCATCTATCTTCCTTTTGAAAGTGTGCTCCTTAAGTTTATTCCCGAGGATATTTATGTGTTCGCGCGTTACTTTTCCGAAGGGCTTATTTATCTTCTTTGCGCGGTCGTTCTTTGGCATATCCTTTCAGGAAAAATAAAACTACGACACACACCGATCGATTTTCCTTTCATCTTATTCGTGATTATTCTTCTTTCCTCCGCACTTATTAATGTTGTAGAACCCACCGTAGCCGTTTTAGGAATCCGTCAGATCATTCGGTTCATTCTGGTTTTTTATCTTGTCTCTTACCTGCGTCCGTCCAAAACCTATATCAAACGCCTCACCGCCGCGATGTTTGCGGTTGTATTGGGAGAATCTCTCATCGGCATCACCCAGTCGTTTGTTGGAGAATCTATGGACGCTTTTTTACTGCCTTCGGACATGCGTTCGCTTGGAGACATCACTCTTACTTCGGGTGTTTCCCAATTTTGGGATCCTGGGTCGCGAGTATTCGCCACTCTTGGACGTTATGATCGCCTTGGAAATTTTCTTTATTTGTTCCTTTTGATGGGCGTGGGATTCTTGTATGAGGCGCGCAGTTGGGTGGATCGTCGACAATTATGGCTTCTTTTTGCTTTGGGGCTTCCCGCTTTGCTGCTCACGTATTCCCGTTCATCTTGGTTTGCATTTTTGTTCGGGTTTTTATTTGTGAGCCTTTGGATCAAACGTGATCGTCGCGTGGCGATTGCGTTTGCCGGATTTTTGATTGTGATCGCCTCTTATCTCACACTCACTGGATTACAAGTACGATTCATCACCGAGGCTCCGGGGCAAACCTTGACCGAACGTTTTTATGAGACGTTTAGTTATGCCAGGTGGCGAGGGGAATATATCGGACTTGGACGTGTATTTTGGTTCGTGCAGACGATCACGACCGTGGTGCCTGCATCTCCGTTGTTTGGATTTGGTCCGGGACAATATGGTGGAGGAGCCGTGGCTGCACTTGGAAACGCGGTGGTATATGAGAGGTTGGGATTACCCTATGGCGTGTTTGGCACCGAAGGCATGATTGATAACAATTGGTTTTCTCTGTGGGGAGAAAGTGGAACGCTCGGCATCATTTTTTACGGATGGATGTATATCGGACTTTTTCTTTATGCCTTGCGCGTCTATCATCGCAGTCAAGACCCGACCGTTCGTGCTATGGCCATGGGACTTGCGGCCATACTTCTTGGCGTGGGATTCAATGCGTTTACATCGACCGTTTTGGAAATTCGTACGCTTGCATTTTATCTTTGGCTCTACGCGGGCTTTTTGTATGTGTTGGATCAAAAACGTCCGCGTGCGAAACATCGTCGCTTAAAAGAGGAGATATGAAGATGATCATGGCCAATAAATTTTATTATCTTCGAGGCGGAGCAGAACGTTATCTTCTTGATGTTTCCAAGCGTTTGGAAGCGCAAGGCCATGAGATCATTCCCTTTGCCATGAAGGATGTACAGAATCTGGAAACTCCTTACGAACGATTTTTCGTAAGCCAAGTGGAAACGCAGCGCACACGTTTTGATTGGCAAGGTTTGCGCACCTTTGGCCGGATGCTTTATTCGTTTGAGGCGAAAAAAAAGATGAACGCTTTGATCAAAGAAGTACAACCGGATTTTTGCCACATCCATAATATTTATGGTCAAATTTCTCCTTCGATTCTTGATGCGCTTCAAAAAAATAAAATTCCCGTGGTCATGACCGTACACGATCACCATTTGGTTTCACCCGCCTACAATGTGTGGGCACAGGGGTGTGGGTCTCAAGATATTCCGCGTGGAGTAGTGCGAGCGACTTTTTCTCGTTTTCATAAAGATTCCTTGGTTGCCAGTTTCGCTCAAGTTCTCGCCTTTCGTTTGCACGAGATGATGGGAATCTACAAACACAAAGTTGATTTGTTTCTTTGCCCATCTGTATATATGCGCAGCCGATTGATCGCGACAGGATTTGCCGCGGAAAAAATTCGTGTGTTGCATAATCCCGTGGAAACGGAACGTATTTTGCCGTCTTATCAACATCGCGGATATTTTTTGTTTGTAGGTCGATTGTCGCCTGAAAAAGGCGGGGCCACTATTTTGCGTCTTGCAAGGTTTTTGCCAAATATCCATTTTAAAATTGTAGGCAGCGGGCCTGAACAGGAAAAATTGGAACAAAAAGGAAGGGGGCTTAGTAATGTGGAGTTTTTGGGATTTCGCATAGGGGATGCCTTGCAAGAGTTGTATCATGGGGCGATCGCGGTTTTGATTCCCTCACGCGTGCAAGACAATTTTCCCTTTACTGCGCTTGAAGCGCATGCATCGGGAAAGCCGGTGATCGGGAGCGAAGTGGGAGGAATGGGAGAGATTGTACAAGATCGCGTGACCGGGTTTTTGGTAAAGCCTTTGGATTTGCATGGATGGAGTGAGGCTGTAATGCGCCTTTGGTATGACGACGATTTACAACAACAAATGTCCAAGGCTGCGCGAGAATGGGTAGAAAAACGATTCACCATTCGTGCGCATGATGAACAATTGATGAGGTTATATGAGGAGGTAAGGAGAAAAATAAAGTAAATCAAAATCCCCGAGATTTTTCTCGGGGATTTTTTGATTAAACGGTTAAGATGCGCTCTTTTCCACGATCGGCTCCATACAGGATATCTCGTAGAGATAAGCGGTCTTTTGGGCAATATCTCGCCAATCATAGTGAGTTGCCACATAAGTCCGTGCTTCAACTCCGACTGCTTTCACAAGGTCAGGATGGGTGATCAGCATCTTCAAATGTCCGGCAAGATCATCCACATTATTGGTTTGAAAGGTAAGTCCGGCTTCATCGGTTAATTCTCGGTTTTCCGGAATATCCGAAGAAAGCACACACTTGCCATAGCCCATGGCTTCCAAAACCGCGATCGGAAGACCTTCAGATTCAGAGGGGTGCACAACTGCATAGGAAAAACGAAAGAGAGCGTGGAGCACCGGGCCGGTCTGTGTTCCTGTAAAGACAATTGAGGGGTCATTTTGCGCAAGCGCATGAAGCTCGCGGATATAATCCTCGGTAAACGCACTTCCTCCTACAATTGCCAATTTTTTTTGTCCCACAAGTTGAGGCTCATGTGCACGAAGGATCTTCCAAGCTTTGATAAGCGTGTGAGCCCCTTTATGGCGCACAAGGCGAGAACACATCATGAGATATTCATTTGGAACCAAATCATAGTCTTTGAGGTAAGAAGGGTCTGCATCTTCCAAGGGGATTTGGGTTCCGTTTGGAATATAGATCGCATGGATTCCATAGCGTTTTTGACAGTATGTTTGGAGAGTTTTGGAGACAACAATGGTGGCGTCAGGAATACGGCAAGCCATCCATTCTCCAAGCCAAAGCATAAGGCGCGCAAAGGCATTCCATTTTTGATGATGGCGATCCACGCAGTGAAAGGTCACGATCACCTTAGCGGAAGGACGTAAGATTTTCGGAAGCCAGGCAAGAAGAGCTGGGCCCACACCATGGATATGAAACACATCCACCTTTTCGCGGGATGCGCGGAGAATGGAAGTGAAGGTATGGGTAATGGCGTCCAAGTGTTTGGTTTTGATACAGGGAGTTTCTAAACAACGGATTCCACAATAATTGTCCTGCGCCTGTGCATACCAACGACGACAAAACACCAAAACCTCATGGCCTTGTTTGACGAGCATCTTGGACAACTCTTCCACATGGCGCTCAATACCGCCGGCATGGGAAGGAATGCCCTTTTGTCCGATCATGGCTATCTTCATAAAACAGGTTATATTAGCAAAAAATAGGCATTTTGTCAATCGTTTGAGGTGGATAACATCAAAAAATAAGGGGAAAAGCCCATGTTTTTCAATACGGTAGGGGCGAACGGCCGTCTGTAGGGGCGAACGGCCGTTCGCCCCTACGTAATACCCCTCGATTGACCGGTCAATTATGTTTTGTTACGGTAGTCAACCTTGTTCTTTCAAAACAGGAGAGTGAACCGTGGGAAAAACAAATCAAAAAACGCGCGGACTGGGATTTTTGATTCTCCTTCCAAAGTTCATACCTAAGATTTTTGGTTTTCTTTTCAAGTTTCTAAAGATGGCAAAAGGATTCAAGATCGGTATGGCCGTAGCAACTTTCGGCAGCTATACCTGGCTGTTTAGCTGGCAGTTCGCATTGCTTCTCATGGGAAGCATCTTTTTTCACGAACTCGGGCATATTCGCGCCATGAAGGCCTACGGAATGAAAACCAAGGGAGTCTATTTTCTTCCATTTTTGGGAGCCGCGGCCGTAACCGAGGATCAATTTTCCTCTCGTCACACTGAGGCTGTTATCGGTCTTTGGGGTCCTGTTTGGGGACTTATCCTTTCCATGATTTTTTTTGACATCTATGCGTGGACGGGAAGTCCGCTTATGGCCGGGATTGCCGGATGGTGTGCGCTTGTGAATCTTTTCAATTTGCTCCCGATCAAACCTCTTGATGGAGGGAGGATTGTGTCTTCGATCGCGTTTTCGTTTTCCAGGCGCACGGGAATGACTGTTATGCTCGCCGGGCTTAGTCTTGCCTTTATCCTTGCAATAGTCACAAAGATCAGTATCTTTCCTCTGATCGTTTTTATCGGTTTTTTGGAGGTGTTGAGCGAGTGGAGAGATATTCCGGACGTTCGTGGTTTGCGAGAATCTTTGAGGGAAAAGGTGAAGACCGTGATTGGCTGTGATCCGGACGCTCCTAAAAATGAGATTTTGAAGAGAATGTTTGAATCAAACATATCCGAAACATTTTCCAATTTTCCCCTTGAGACAAGAGAACATATCCGGGAAATTGTGGGATCAGAAAAACTGACCTTGGAGAATTTTGTACAGCTCAAATACACAGAGGACGTTTCCGGGGCGTTGTTGCACGTCGTTTACACACAGGTCGAATTAAAGATGTTGACTCTTCTTCTTGAGGCAAATGTAAGAAAGCGTTGGAGATTTTTCAGGATGTTTCATTGCGACCCCAAACTTCTGCGTGATACCGTCTTGCAGAGCAGTTTTGCTGAAGCGTTTTTCGGTATTCTAAACGGTACTTTTGAACTCTCGCAAAAGACTTCAAGGCCTCTTATGGACACCAAGTCCATTGTCGTCACGATCGCCGGAACGATGATAGTTATCGCTCTTCTTATCAGCATCATCTATTTGTCTGCCATTGATCCAGGATCCATGGTCGCGCTCCGGATTCTTCAAAGCTAGAACACCCCACGCTCGGGTGTTTTTTTGTAGACGATTTATCTGTTATTCTGTAAGGGTCATTCTTTCAATTATTTTTTATGGTTTCAGAATATTCTCGAGGCGATCGAGAGGCGCATAGCGAATCCGAACGCCTTTCCCAATGTTTAGTCAGGCATATTGTGGATGTAAAACCCCAATGGCATGGCACACGGGAACATAAGGCGCAGATAGGAGATACAGCCGTTGCAGCCATTGAGGCGCGAGTGTCTCGTTGCGATCCGCCACTTGAGGTTTCGCAGCTCAAATTGGAAAAAGGGAAAAGTATCGTACTGGTAGGTCCAAACGGAAGCGGCAAGAGTACGCTTTTTGATGCGATCATGGGTCGGGCACACGCGCGGTTTGATGAAGGGTCTTTTGGATACGGCAGGGGCGTGCATCAAAAAGAAACCTTGCGTATCGCGCGCTTGGATCAAGAAGAAATTTTGGATTCGATCAAAGAGATGACCGCTCGTCAAGTTTTGGATTTGGCAATTGATCATTTTCAAGCCGAGTTTCCTGTGGACTGGAATGCTATGGAAAAATACGAGCAGAATCTTGCAAACGACGAAGCTCATGTGCGCATCGAGTCACTTATGAGTCAAGTTGGGCATCTTTTTGAAATCGAACAATTTTTGGGCCGCAAAGTGTGCGAGCTTTCCGGAGGAGAACGCACAAAACTTTCTCTCCTCATGCTTCTTTCAAGCGAGCCTGATGTGCTTCTTTTGGACGAGCCCACCAATCACCTTGATTTGGAAAGCATTGCAAAATTGACCGGACTTTTTGATACATATAAACGCGCAGGCGTATCTGTGGTCAATGTGAGTCACGTAGAATGGTTTTTGCAACTCGCAGGCGAGGATGGAACCGTGGAATTGCAAGTGGAGAAAAATCGTCGTGTGGCCATGTCTTCTCAATCCCCGTACCGCAAGTTTATGAAGCGGGAGAAACGTCGACCCCTTATGACCGGCGCAATCACTTGGCAAACCGAAGGAGTGGGAAAATCGGCGGGGATCAGCCCTTTTGATGCGGATTTTTCTTTTGCCGTGCCAAATTCTCCACTGCATGCAGTGGAGCTACCCGCAATTTCAAGCGGTGACCTGACCGTGTTTAGTGGAAAAAACGGCACAGGAAAAACGAAAATGATGGAGGCGATGGCAGATCCTCATTTCAAGTCCATTCGTCGCGAAAAAGGAACCCAAGTGGCGTATCTTCCACAATTTTGGCCTGAACAAATCGCCAATGGAACCGTGGAAAATTTTTTTCTTTGGGTGAAAGAACAAGTGAATCGTTATAGTGATAAAACCGCCGAGCGATTCAAAAAAGAATTGCGCCAAGTGGGATTTGGAAACGGCACACGAGATCTGTTGCGCGAGCCCATCACTTCTTTTAGCGGAGGAGAACAGCGATTGCTTTGGTTTGTGGCTGCGAGTATTTTTGAGGGAACCAATGTGTTGGTTTTAGATGAGCCGAGTAACCACATGGATGAGGCTACAATGCACAGTGTGCTCAAGGCCATTCAAGATTTTCCCGGAAGCGTCATTCTTTCCACTCATGATTTGCGTTTGATGGAAGAGCTCGAAAAATATTCGGGGAAATCAAGAAATGGAGTGCAAAATATTGTGTTTATGCGCGATGGCGAAGATGCTGTCTTAGTGAAAAGTGATGAGAGTCCTTTGGAATATGCCAAGGCCACGTTTGAACGAGGACGTAAAAAAGCAGGGAGAGTGAAGGTCGCATAAAATGCGTGATCAAAAAAACAAGAGGCAATGAACCCCTTGTTTTTTGATTTGAGGTGATTATTATTCCACCACTCCTTTTTCCGAGGCCATGATATCTTCGGGGAGATCGGTTGTTATAGCAGCACTTGTAGCGCTCACAAACGCGCCGGTTGTTTGATCCAAGGCCGTGATTTGAATATCAGAAAGAAGAATGGGAGAAGTTCCGATTTGTTCCTCGGTTGGTATGAGGGAAACTTCAAAGGCAATACCCACAACCGCACTTTGAGGATCAAGAGTCGGTTGAACAAAATGTGATGTCCAAGAAACGGTTTGTAACGCAGGATTATAAGTGACTCCTTCATCTTGCGAAACCGTTTGTCGTCCGGTGAAAGAGACGTAAGGAGGAAGAGTTCCTTCGATGGTCACTTGTGAAAGCGGATTGGTTGTGCCGGAAAGATGCCAGAAAATCCAGTACTTTGTTTCTTGTCCTACGCGCGGAGGCAGGGGGCCACGTCCGAGCTGATCCCCGCTTGGGAGTGCATAACGTGCAAAACTCTCAAGGACAAGGGGAGTGGTGAGTATCGTGGAAAGAGAAGTGCCCGTATAGGCGATTTCCTGTCCATCCATACTTCCAAGTCGATAAGTGGTGAGAGGAGTTGTGTCAATCGAGATATTTTCATATCGTGAAAGTTCACTGACAGACACGGAAGATCGCAGTCTCGTGGATAAGATCACTTCTCCTTTTTGCCCCGGAGTGATTTCGTCCAAATCAATAGCATCGTCTTTATCGATCAAAATATTTTTTTGTGAGACAAATGGGCTGTTTGATTGCACGCCGATTCGTACATCATAGATAGTGGCATCGCCTGTATTCTCATAAGCAATCGTGATCTTCATTTCTGATCCCGGTCGCACGGTTTTTCGATCCACAATCTGTGTCAAAGAAAGCTGTGGAGGAATTACTGCACATGTTTGCGTCAACACCTCTTGTCGATAATGAGTTTGTTCAAAAGTAAAGGAAGGGTGTAAAGAAAAAACAACTTCTTCTTTTGTGGTCGCAAGATACCCGGAAAAGCTCATGGTTCCTTGTTCTCCCGCAATAATTGAGGGAAGAGTGAAATGATTATCCACAAGACTCGGTTGACTTTCGATTAAAACAAAACCTTCAGGCCAAGACGGTTCAATGCTAATTTCCGGGAAATCCACCGTACCCGTATTGTGATAGGTGATGGTTCCCTCAATCGCTTGATAGGCAACCAAAGGTTCGGGAATCCATAATGTGAGTGCCAAAGTGGAGCGTACAGGAGAAAAACGATGTTCACTTGTTTTTTGCGCCACTTTATTTTTTTCTCCGTAGGAAAAGGTCATGAGACTGCGAAATGTTTGTGTGCCACCCACATCTCCAAACAGGACTCCTGTGATTTTGATAGATCCCGTCGCCTCTGGTTTAAGAGTTCCGAGGATCACATGATTTTCTTCCACAGCCGCATTTTCAGAAAGAATTTCTTGCAATTGAAAATGTGCAGGATAGGTAAGGGTTATGTTTGCGTTGCGAAGTTCTTCTCCTGTCCCGTTTGTATAGTGAATGATAAGAGTGGAAGGCGCTCCACTGACAATTTCTTCCGGAGCGATGGAGACGTCGAGATACAGATCATCGGCAATGGTGTGTTTTGGAAAAAATGTCAAAATTCCTGCCGCGACAAGAAGGCCAAGGGTAAGGCCGATCAAGACAAGGTCAGCCAAAAAAATCGTGCGAGCAAAGGCATAGCGTCCGGCATAATGTTTTTCAAACCATTTCACAAAAGGAAGAAGTGCCAGCCTTCCCGGGTGAATGACAAGACTTATGGTTTTATGGAGGAGATGTTCGGGTGTGCCCAAGTCGTGACAGACAAGATGAGGTTTGAGACGGTGGAAAAAAGACATATTAAAAAGAAGAAAGAGTAAAGACATCGGTGGTAAAAGCAAAAATTTCTTCGGTTCCGTTTCCATCAATGTCCGAAGCGGTGATGAGTAAGCCGTTTTTTTGTGTGGCACTGGCTCCTAAAAATTCGGAAAAAAGATTTCCGTCGCGATCAAAGATTTTGACCCAAGGTTCTAATCCAGCCCCCGGGCCAGTGATGATCTCATCGATCCCATCACCGTTTATATCACCTGAAGCGACATAAGCTCCTCCGCGATAATCTTCATCATACGCGAGAAAGCCAGGATTGATGACCTTGCCGTGTTTGTTGGTGATGCGAATATGGGGGCCACCACCATCCCCGGCCGCACAAATAATTTCCCGTGTCCCGTCTCCATTAAGATCACCGATTGCGACACGGACACCCCCTCGGAACGATTCATGATAAGGAAAAAATCCAGGATTGATTAAAATTCCTTCACTGTTAAACACGCGGATATGCGGGCCTCCGCCTTCTTCGGTTCCTGTGACAATTTCCATAGATCCATCATTTTCCAAATCTCCCACCGCAAGATTTACCCCGTCGTGATACAGATCAGTATACGGTGCAAAACGAGAGAGAAGAGATCCGTTTTCGTCATAAATAGAAACATAGGTGTCTCCTGCAGCTATGGTTTCACGCTCCCCGTCATGGTCAAGGTCATAGCGAACGACAAAGGTTCCGCCGAGTTGTGAAGCGTCATAGGCAAAAAATCCCGTGCGGGATGCATTGCCTTCGAGATCAAACACACGCGTAAAGGATCCATTCAAAAATGGTGCATCAGTGAGTTCTTTAATCGGACGCAAAAGAATGATTCCGTCTTTGGAGGCTAAGGTGATCGTTGAGGTAACCGACCCATCATTGATAGACGGATCCTGGGTTCCACGGAGCTTTTCGTATTCACCGTCAAGCATAATGGTTTGTGAGGTTGATGTTGCGTTCAAAACGACTTTGCCGTTTTCAAAATCTCGCTCCCAAATTCCCGTAGTGATGGTGACATCATGAGGATCCAAAAGATTTTCAGGATCTCCTTTTTGTTCTCCCAAATACACATCATATTCATCGTACGTCCATAGTTGACTATGATTTTCATCTCCATAATCAAAGCCGAAAAACCCGCTGCCTAAAAGCGTGGTGGTGATGCCATAGCGCACACTTTGATAATCGTTCGAGTCTCCGGTGTTTTTTGTATTCACGTTAATAATATTGATGGGGGATCGGGTCAGCGATTCTTCAAAAGAAAGATAATCGCGCGTTCGATTTTTCCAATCCGTGAGAGTGTCGTTTGAGGAAGGAAATGTTTCAAACATGCGACCGTTCACATACGGGGCAAAGGAGAGGTTGGAACTGCCGTTTGTGATCATGATGGCAGAGGATCCCAAAAGAGACCGTGTGGTGGAAAATAATTCTTTATATCGAGAAGCCCAAAGCGTATTTGCTTCGGCAGCCGAATCATTTTTTCCGTCTTGATTGATATCAAGGTCTCCAATCCAAGTGATACTGTCCTGAACTTCGTCATAAAAGATTCCATCCCAATATCCGGTGGAGATTACTTCCTCGTCTACAAAAGAGGCAAGGTAAGAGATCCAATTTGTATTGAGATTGAGTGCTCGCGTTCCTGGCCAGACGGATTTTTGCGATCCATCCTCATCGGTAAGCCACCAATCAGACTCGATGCCTTCATATAATTTGTCATGGAAAGGATCAGACCAATAGCGATCATTCCAGCTGACCGTAGGGATATAGGCTAAGAGAATAATATCTGGATTGAGTTTCCGGATTTTATCGAAAAATTCTTTGTTATAGATTTGCGCTTCGGCAGGGAGGACAAGGAGATCAAAGGTGGAAAGGGTTTGGATAGTGTTTTCATCTTGGAGGGTTGAACCGGACATGAGGAAATAATTTGCTGTCCTGACAGAGGGCGGTTCATCAGAAGCCAAAAGAGACGCCTTGTGCCAAGGGGCAAGGAGGAGAACCGCTATGGTGAAAAAATGAATCAGGCGTCGTATCATAAAAAAGAAGGGGCAGGACTTAGAGTGTGTCTTCCTTCTTTTCGGGCTGGACATTAAATGGGTTAGGGGAATAGAGCTTGTTGGTGATCCGCCAGCGATCCACGTATTGACCGATGCCTTTATTGTCCCGTTTGTTTCGGGCGGTTGTTGTTCGTTGTGACCAACGCAGGAGGGATTCAAAGTTAAGTTTGTATCGCCCCTGAACCACCACATAGGTGATTTCTTGGTCTTTGATGGCTCGGCGGATGGTTCTTTGGCTGACGCCAAAGATACGTGCGGCTTCAGAGACAGAGAGGCGGATTGCGGTTTGGTTTGACATAGAAATGAGATCAATTTGTCTACAACAGTGTAGCCATACAAAACCTTTTTGTCAATTGAGGATTGATTTTTGGGCGTTTTTCAGCTATCCTTCGTTCATCTTGTAACGTTTTCCTTATTTCAAACGACTACTATTGTGCAAGGCTCGAAAGAACAATTCCTCCTGTATCGGTTGCGCACGCATCGAGATTCTCGGGCTTTCGCGTGCCTTTTCAATGAGCACAAGGATCCCATCTTCCGCTATCTCAAGGCAAAATTACCTACTGTTCAGGACGCGGAAGATGCCCTTTCCACGACCTTCTTGCGTCTGTGGAATTACGTTATCACCTCGCCGGTGGATCATGTATCCAGCCTGACGTTTACCATAGCCAAAGGGGTGATCGCGGATTTCTATCGGCAAAGAAAAGTAGACATACCATTAACAAATGAAGAAGGTGAAGACTTGCCTTTAGCTGGAGAGGACGGCAAAGAAGGAATCGAACAACGAGTTGAGGTGTCGCTTATCAAGCGAATCATTCCAACCCTTAAGTCCGAGCATCAAGATGTGATCATTCTGCGCTTTGTCCAAGGGCTTTCTGTAAGGGAAGCTGCCAGGTATCTTCAAAAGTCTGAAAGCGCGGTTCGAGTGACTCTACACCGCGCGATCAAAGAGCTACGTATCAAATTCGAACAAAAACATTGTGAACCACCGCACGTTTCTCCAAACTCTGCAGGAACTCAAGGAGACCACCCGGTCAACCGACCTTGAGCTTTCCACACAAAACGCATGGCAAAAAATTGCCACTGACCTTGAGTTGCCCTTGGAGAATACTGTGAGTGGTTTTTCTGTACGTGAATATCTGGATTATGGCATTGGATATGCCGCGCGTCTTGCCGTAAAACCGGTAGCCGTTTCTTTGACAGCTTTTGTTTTTGTGGTAGCTGGAGGGTTGGGTATCACAAATGCTTCTTTTTACAGCCTCCCGGGAGATGCCATGTACCCGGTCAAGTTATCCATGGAGCATCTTCAGCTTTCCATTTCTTCCGACGATGCCCAGCGTGCCAAATTACAAGTGGAGTTTGCCGGTCGCCGACTTGAGGAAATGACCGATCTAGCTGCTCGCTCAGGCGATCAGGTTTCCAATATTCAATACGCCATGAATCAATTTCGTCAGGAGACTAGAGTCATTCAAGATGAATTGACCTCTGATTCTACCGATTTGGCTCGTGAAGTCAGTCGTAAGGTGGAAATCTACAATTCAACCGTTTCCGCTTCCCCCGATCTTAAGACCGAACTTGTGGGAGAAGAAGTACAAGAGATTATTGAAGCGACTCAAGATCAGGCTGTAGAAGTTTTCTTGTCCACACATGAATCTACGCAAGATGCGGAAAGCGCCAAAGAGCTCGATTACACGTTTGATCAAGAATATTCAGCACTCGAGAGTGAATTGGAAACCTTCACAGCCGATCAAGAAAAAGATTTTTTTACACAATTCAATACAACTTCCACAGCCTATCTCATTTTAGCTGATCAACTGCGCGATCAAGCCGCTTATCGTCGTGCGTTTCAAATTTTGAGCGAAATAGAGATGTTCCTCCAAGTTTTCAAGGAAACCTCTTAGGTTTCCCTTCGATCCGGGTATCTTTTCCAAGGATATCCGGATCGGGGCTGACCCGACTTCTTCTTTTCTACGCAAGTGGAAAAAGAGGAGTGAATGTGTTTTTTACAGGTGGATGATAGAAAAGTCGAGGCTTGAAAAAGCCATTGTCCACTTTAATTCCGAAAAAAGGTTCGCCCGGTATAACCCCCGGGTAAAAAATTACTTTCTTATGAACGATGTACTCAAAATGGGAAAGAAAGCATTTACCGTGTTCGTCGCTGCGGCCACTTTGTTGTGGACCGTCGGTGTAGTGTCTTTTGTTGCCCCTTTGGCCGCAAAAGCCGCTTCTTACGATGCCGGTGATCTCATTAAAGGTGAAACCTTCTCAACCGTTTATTACTACGGAACAGATGGTCTTCGCTACTCTTTCCCAAACGAAAAGACGTATTTTACTTGGTATACTGATTTCGACGATGTCGTTACCATTTCCGATGAGGATTTGGGTGACATTTCCCTTGGCGGCAACATTGTGTACCGCCCGGGATCCCGCTGGATCAAGGTAGATAATATGGCCGAAGTCTATGCAGTTTCCACTGATGGAACCATCCATTGGATCGAAGATGCCGATGTGGCCGAAGACCTTGCTGGCGCAAATTGGAACCAATTTATCGATGACGTTCCAGATGTATTCTTCTCTGATTACGCTGCTGGTGATTCCATTGTAGATGCCAGCGAAGGATATGATGGCATGCTTGTCGATGATGAAGGAACCACCTATCTCATCTGGGATGGCGAAAAGCGTGAAGTGTCCGATATGGATGCCAACCGTTTTAACAGCGATTATGTGCTCGATGGCGATGGTGTCGATCTCGACAGCATGACCACGGGTGATGAGATTGATTCCGAACTTGATAACATGACCGATACCGCCCAGGTGGTAGATGAGGAAACCTATACCGAAACCACCGAAGTGACCGTGAGCGTAGCCGATGATTCTCCAGATTCACTCACCCTCGCTTCCGGTACGGATACAACTGTTGACGTGAATGGTTTTGCCAATCTCGTCAGCTACGAATTTGACAACCCAACCGATGAGGATTTGACCGTCACAAGTTTTGCTTTGAATCGTGGTGGTGTGTCTTCTGACACAACACTCTCAAACGTCTATCTTTTTGATGGATATGTACGTTTGACCGATTCCGCCACTCTTTCAAGCGGAAAAGTGACTTGGAACGACACCTCCGGTCTTTTCACGATTCCAGCAGGTACCAGCGCGACCATTGATGTCTGGGGCGATATCGCCTATGCCACCTCCGGTCAAACGGTGTACCTCAAGATTGCTTCAGCCGATGACATCACTTTTGATGGCAGCTATGAGGCAACAGGAGACTTCCCACTCCAAGGCGCAACTCACAGTATTGCGACGGTTTCAAACCTCTCATACTTTGATGTGAACGCCACGACAACTCCTTCAGCTTCATCCATTGATGCTCAAGACGATTATCGTATTTGGGAAAATACCGTAAACATCGGTAACAATGAGATGTATCTTTATTCCATCCGTTTCCGTAATATCGGATCCATCGATGCTGATGATATCGAAAACTTCCGATTGTATGTGGCCGGTGTGAATTATGGCGATGCCGTTGCAAACCAGGATGCCAATGGATACGTCACCTTCGATCTCTCCGACGACCCAGTCAAGATGAATACCGGTAACCATATCGTGAAAGTTTTGGCTGATATTATCGGTGGATCTACTCGCACAGTCTCCATGTCTTTGCGCACAGCCGCTGACGTGGTTGCTATGGACGAGGATTACGATCAAGCCACGGTTACAACCGATGGCGGCGGAACAGCTTTCGCCAACCATGATGCAGGTGCACAAACCATCAACAGTGGAACCTTGGTGATCAGCAAGTCATTGACTTCAGCTTCTGGCAATGTCACCAATGGCGCCACCAACATGTCACTCGCAAAGTTTGACGTGAAGGCATATGGAGAAGACATGAAAGTTGAAAACCTCAACTTCTATGTTGATGAAAGCGACAACGACACAGCATTCACCCTCCGCAATGGCGCGGTTTATGCTGACGGTGTCCAAATCGGAAGCACAGCAGCCCTCGCTTCCAATAGCGATGCCACCCTTGCTTACACAGCTTATACTTTTGGTTCATCCCTTGTGATCGAGCCGGGAGAGACTGTTGTGATCGAAGTAAAAGGTGACATTTATGACAGCGATGGTACCAATGATTGTGCCAATGCCGATACCTTGCAGGTCAACATGGACAACACGACTTCAAGCAACGTCTTGCGAAGAACATCCGGAAGCTACACAACCTATCCATCTGCCGATGTAGCTGCAAACACCCTCACAGTTGCCCAAGGCAGCTTGACGGTCGCAAAGAACACTTCTTATGCCGATCAGAGCACCGTTGCTCCAAAGACGGCTTATAAGCTCGGTTCTTTCACCATTGCTTCTTCAACAACCGAAGTTGTGAACATCACCCAGTTTGATGTGGATTTCACTGATGCCGATGCTTTCGATGCCTCTGATGATTTGACCAACCTCTATATTGAGTATGGTCCAACATCTGCATACAACACGAGCTCCATCAAAGGAACCGTGACAGATTCAGATAATACCTGGTCTGTGAACTATGCCTTGGCAGCCAGCACCACCATCTATGTGAACATCTATGCCGATATCCCAACCAGTTCAACAAATGGTGATGGCATAGCTGACACGATGCGCCCAAGCCTGACCATTACAGCCCAAGGTGCCTCCTCTGCCGCTGATGCTTCAGCCACAGTTGTGACCGGACAAACCGTTACTTCAACAACCGGTTCTTTCACCGAGTCTGAAGATTCTATGCCAGCAGCCAAGGTGGTTGCGGCAAACCAGGAAGTTGAAGCAGCCAAGTTCCGCTTCACCGCTTCCAATGAGACCTACAACATCAAAGAGGTGACCGTCTCTGTGACAAGCGCAACCGTAGCCGGTGTGATCGGTACAGCAAACCTGTACGACGGTTCCACCTTAATCGGTTCTGCCGCTTTTGATCAGAGCAGCAACATGCGAGCCCTCATTTATGTGACAGGTGGTCTCGAAGTGCCTTATAACACCTACAAGACTCTCACCGTCAAACTCGATTTGAACGATGTGGGTACAGGTTCGGGTACTTCTCAACAGGACGCAGCCATTACCCTTTACTCAGTGAAGTTTGCTGATTCCACCGGCGTGGAGACAACCGAAACGTCAGGAACAGAATTCTCTGGTTTGGCCGGTAACTCGGTTTACGTCTACAAGTCCATCCCAACCGTCAGCATCGTTGATTTGACAAACAATGATTTGTCAAACGGCAATGCCCAGGATATCTACAAGTTTACCGTCGCAGCAGCCAGCAACAGCTCGATTGCTCTCAAGCAAATCAAGCTCAATGTGACCTGGAGCGATGGCGGAACCGACGATACCCTCGAGGTTGAAACCCTCAAGTTCTACAAGAATGGCACGGATATTTCTTCCAGTGTCACCATCGTAGACGAGGACGGAAACCTTGTGTCAAGCACCAGTGGTTTGCTCGAAACCGATGGCACATGTGTCATTACCTTCAGTAGCACAGAGGACACCATCTCCGCAGGCAGCTCGGTTACTTACACCGTCAAGGGAACCCCAACCGGTTTCCGCGTGCTCGGTGCAACCGATACAGCTCGCGACAGCGTGGCTCTCTACCTCAAGGGTGATGCATCACACAATGGAACCAGCACATATTTGAACGATGAAACCGATATTGGCGCAGGTCAGTCCGAGATTATGGAACTCCTTGACAGTGCAGCCGTCAGTTCCAGCGATGGTACTGCCGCGAACTTCATCTGGTCTGATATGAGTTCGATCTCCCACACCTACGACATCAACGCTTCGTCTTCAAGCGATTGGGCAAACGGTTACTTGGTCTTGAATCTTGATTTGGATTCAGAATCATGGGGCCGATAGTTTGACAGATAGGTGCGAACAACCGTTCACACCCACGAAACACAAAAACAGGCTTTCGGGCCTGTTTTTGTTTGGCGATTGATTTTTTTACTTTTTTTAGTTAACGTATGGAGGTGAAGTTAACAAAATATAGAAAAAAGTATGGATATTCAAGATAAGATTTTAAGTGCGGTTCTCGATATCCAAGGAGATGTAAAAGATCTAAAAGAACGGATGGGGAAAATGGAAGATGTTCAAGGAAGGGTTTGTGACAAGTTGGACAGTTTCATGATCCTTATCAATCGTCATGAAGCAGAGATCGCAGCCGTGCGATCTAAACTTGAAAGACTGGAAGATCGTTTGAGCCAACTAGAAACCGCCCGAGTGTAAAAGGCGGTTTTATTTTTCCAATCGAGCGGCAAGAGACCTTAAAACGCGTTTTACCTTGCGTCTGCTCATGCGAATACAAACACGACGAATGGCTTTATCAAGACTTGCATCCTCCTTTTGCCTGGCTGACCAAGAAAGTGTGAGAGGATAGTAACGAAGGGAAAGAGTAGACATAGAGTTTTTTTTGGGATTCTTTTGATCAGACGAACGGTTGTGTGTCCGGTAGGGGCGAAGGGCCCTTCGCCCCTACCGTTTGTTCCATACAGAGACAGAAAGGACATCGTGATCAAAAGAATCATTAAGAATGAAAAGACAAGAGGAGCGTAGGGAAGATGTATGAAGGTTGTTGATGGAGGGGAAAGAACGATTTTTTATAAAGAAGACCCTGAAGCCCCTCTTGTCTTGGCACATTATTGTGAAAGGACAAACAGAAACATGATTGTTTTCTCCACCTATTACTTTTACAATATAAAAGACGTCGGATCCGCAAGGATAAGGTGTCATACAAGGACGTTGATCAATGTCTTGCCAGACATCAACGTCCTTTGGTTTTTTGGTAGGACTTACGTGTTTGGATGCAGAACGAGGAAAAACCGAGGCTTTTTGCGAGGCGTATGAGACATACGTTGAGTAAAAAATGCAGGTTTTGACAAAGTTATGCGCCAAACACGTAAGTCCTACACTGGCCTAAACTTACGAATCACTGCACGGACAACTCCTTGAATAATGCAATCTTTAACATAAATAGGCTGCATGGTGCTATTGGCCGGCTGGAGACGAATACGATTTTGCTCGCGATAAAAACGTTTGAGTGTGGCATAGGCATTATCAAGAAGCGCCACTACGACCTCGCCATTTTTTGGTGAAGGATTACGCTCTACCACCACAAAATCTCCATCTAAGATGCCATCCTCAATCATAGACTGACCTTTGACACGCAAGACATACGAATTGGCGCCATCCACCACAAAGGTGGTGGGGACAGCCATGGTTTCGCGATCTTCTACGGCCTCGATAGGCTCGCCGGCTGTAATGAGTCCGGATAAAGGGAGCAAAACAGCATAAGCGGTTTGGGCAGATTCGTCCTTGATAAGCTCAATGGACCGCGCCTCGCCACCTTCACCCATGGTGATCGCGTTTTTTTCAAGAAGCGCTTTGACATGTTGATGAACCGTAGCGGGGGAGGAAAGACCAAGAGAATCCGCAATCTCCCGATAACTTGGCGCATACCCATGCTCGGAAAAATAGGTGCGAATAAAGTGCAAAACCTCGGCTTGTTTTTTTGTGAGAGAGTTCATAAGATTCAAGAATTTCCAATTTCTAATATCTAATTTCCAATGAAGGAAAAAGATAGATATTTTAAGAAAAAGTTTGAATTGAGTAATTCGGATTATTTTTTGTTTTTTGAATGATAGCATGAAGAATAAGATGAATTTCTTTTACTTCCTGCCATAATTTCTGGATGGATTCATTCTGTTCTGGTTGGGCAACCGATACCATCTTTAGCCAATATTTTGTTTCCTCGGCTTCCTTTTTGGCAATAAAGAATTTATGGATGAAATCTTTCCTCGAAGACGCATTATCAGCTTCACAATAGTTAGCACCTACACTTGTACCAGATTTAACAAGTTGTGAAATAAGAGGTTTTGAAATGATGTTTTGGGGAACCTTCTTAACGAATTCTATGATATTTTTTCCAAATTCATTTGTTCGACTTTTGATGTCATACATAGATTTCCTTCATTATCCGACGGAGCCAGATCCGGCTTTGCCGGAGAAATTAGGAATTGGAAATTAGAAATTTTTGTTTTGTGTTCGTTGTTTGTTCGTATTTATAATAGAGCGAACAAAATACGAACACAAGAGTCTATCTGTGGATAACATATCATCTGGAAGAAGGGGTGAAATCTTGGTACGCTTCCAGCGGATTATTAAGAGAATTTCCAATTTCTAATGTCTAATTTCTAATGTAGGCGCCTATCGGCGATATTTGAAATAAATATCCCCATTCATTAGAAATTAGTAATTGGTAATTGGAAATTTTTATCTCATTATGCCCAAAGTCGTTGAATCGGTTTTAGCCGGACAGCCCGACAAAGTCTGCGATCAAATCGCAGATGCGATTGTGGATGAATATCTTCGTCGTGATCCTGACGCGTCCGTTGACCTTCATGTTATGGGTTCTCATGGCATGATGATGATCGGGGGCGAAGTTCATTCCAAGGCCGACTTTGATCTTTCCGAACTTGCCAAACAGGTTTATCAAAAAATCGGTTATACCGATGACGTTGAAGTGTTTGTAAATATTGATCAACCTTCCTCTGAAATGCAGCTTCTGGATCGTCATCTCCCCGGTGACACCGTGGTTGTAAACGGTTACGCCACACTCGAGACAAGGGAACGTTTACCGCGAGCGCTTGTGTATGCTCATGATATGGCAAGGAGACTTGATAATCTCCGCAAAACCGATCCGGCATTTGGCTGGCTCCAACCCGACGGAAAAGTCCAGGTCATGGTGTGGAAAAGTGAAGTGAAGGCTGTAACCATTCTGGCTTCTCATGCCAAAGACGTGGAACTCAAGACTGTACAAAGCGCGCTTTTGGATCGTGTGATTGTACCGATTGTGGGCGAAGAAGGTGTGCAGATTTTTATCAACCCCATTGGACCGTTTACTATTCACGGATTTTCCGCAGATTCAGGAGCCAGCGGCCGCAAACTTGCTGTGGATACCTATGGAGCTCTGATCCCTCATGGTGATCACACATTGTCTGGCAAAGATCCCATGAAGGCCGAGCGCGCGGGGACCTATATGGCACGTTATGTGGCACGTTGGCTTGTAGAGCGGGAACTCGCGGAAAGTGCCTTGGTGACGATCGCCTACACTATGGGGCGATCCGAACCTTTGCTTATCAAAGCTCAAGGAACGGCGACAAAATCTCGCGGAGTCAGGATGGATCTTTCCAATGTGATCAAACGTGAATTTGATTTTCGACCCGAGGCCATTGTGGATCGTCTCGAACTCAAACAGCCTATTTATGAGCAAACGGCTGTGTACGGACATTTTGGAAGAACCGGATTTCCTTGGGAAAAGAAAATCGAAAAAACAGGGTGATTCCCTGTTTTTAAGGGGGTTTCACCCCCTTGCCCCCTCTCCGCTTTTCTTTGGCCTGCAAAGAAAAGCGGAAGAAAAGAAACAGGCCGCCCGCCTGCGCTCGCCAGGCCACCTTTGGCACCGCGAGCCTTGGCTGTGGAACGTCGCTTGCCTCCTGCGGCTGACAGAAAAATGTAACGGTCAGCCTTGGAGGCTTCGCTCAAACAATCCTCGCCACAACAAGCCTATAGTTATCACATCATGAAACAGGATTTATTCATCCGCAATGATGGCGGTCTGCTTGTCCTTCGCACAGAAAAATCCTCAATGTATCTACGGATACATCTGCGGTTTTCCTGTGCTGCAGGACGGCGCATCCCATCCATCCTTGCGGCGTCTAAAGTCCCGTTTCATGATGTGATAACTATAGCTTGTTGTCGGCTCACTTGTGCCAAGGTGGCTCTGACGTGCTCGGAGGGCGGGATAAAGATCAGATAAAAACAGGGTGATGCCCTGTTTTTTTGTATGTAGGGGTGAACGGCCGCTCACCCCTTATATGACCTATAAGACCTATATTTCTATTTCCTGAAACATTTCAGGAATAATCACTTCGGTGCGCAAATGATAACGCAGGTGGGTGGCAAATACTTCTTGCACGGCAAATTCGCCATGTACAAGAATAATTTTTTTCGGCACATCGCCTTCTTTTGGCGTCAACCATTTTGTGAGTTTGTTTTGATCCGCGTGAGAAGAGAATGCACCCACAGCTTTTACGCTCGCTTTCACCTCCACCTCTTGCCCATAGACTCGCACCTGTTTGGCACCTTCGTAGAGACGGCGTCCCAAAGTTCCCGTTGCCTGATAACCGATAATCAAAAGTTGAGTTTTTTCGTCCGGTAAATAACGTTGAAGATGGTGCATGATCCGTCCGCCCGACATCATGCCGCTTCCGGCAATAATGATTTTTGGAGCCGGGCGATCATTGATTACTTTTGATTCTTCACGGTTCAAGGTTTCCACCAAGTTTGGGAAAGTAAAAAAGTCTCGGTCAGGTTCTCGTAAAATATCCGCTTCAAAACGGAGATAATTTTGATAATGCCGATAGATTTCAGTTGCACGGATCGCCATGGGGCTATCCAAAAAGATCGGCAGATTTGTTTTTAGGTCATGAAGAAGAATCTGATCCATCTCATAGAGCACCTCTTGCGTGCGCTCGATCGAGAAGGTTGGGATCAACAAAACCGATTGATTGCGCACGGTTTGCTCGATCAAATCTCGTAGAATAGTTGTGCGGTCTTTAGGATCCTCATGCAAGCTGTCTCCATAGGTAGACTCACAAATCACCACATCGGCTTGTGAAAGATCTTCGGTTTCAGGAAGGATGGGGACATCGCTATTGCCAAGATCACCGGAAAAAACCACGCGTTTCCCTTCGGCTTCAATCGAAAGAAATGCCGAACCCAAGATATGTCCGGCATCATGAAACATAAAAGAGATTCCGGGAGTCATCTCCACTGTTTCGTGATAATTCACGGTTTGCATCTGTTCAAACACTTGGGTCACATCTTCCTCATCATACAAAAGCGGTTCTCCTTCTCGCTCCGTATTTTCTTTCATGATGTGATAAGAATCCTCCAAAATGATGCGGGTAAGCGGGCGCGTAGGATGTACACAATAGATGGAGCCCGTAAAACCGGCTTTGATGAGCTTGGGAAGCCTGCCTGTATGATCTGCATGTGCGTGAGTGACAAAGACAGCTTCTATCGTTTTAGGATCAAAATGGAAATCTTCGAAGTTCGGTTCGTCCGCATATCGCCTGCCTTGGAACATGCCGCAATCAATCAAGTACTGGTGCATATTTCCTTGCACATCTTTAATAACAATTTGATGACAAGAGCCTGTGACTTCTCGTGCGGCCCCATGGAATGTGATCTGCATAAAAAATTTCTACATTGGAAATTATTTTATGCCATTATCATAACGCGTTCGCAAAAATAGTGCACCCATTTTTATTTTGTGGATAAGTTACAAAAGATTCGGATATTCCTCTTATCTTTGTTATAATGATAACAGTGCAAGTTATGACGCAAGAACAATTTCACGAAGCGTTAGTGGAACATGGCACCATAACCGAAGATCAGTTTCAATCCGTGATAGACAGTCGTGAGGCAAAGGAGGCGGGTATAGGAGAAGCCTTGGTGGTACGAGGTGTGATCAGTGAGTCTCAACTCGGTCAAATGTTAGCCTGGTGGTACAAGGTGCCTTATTTTGATTTTGGAAAAGAAGGTGTTGATCATGAGATTACACGTTTGTTGCCAGAATCTTTTGTGCGCGAACAACGGGTGATTCCCGTTTCTCATCATGAGCAAGAAGGGTTCAAGGTCGCCACATCTGATCCGAAAAATATAGTCCTGCGTTGTTTGCTCGAAAAATATCTTCGTGATCGTGTGCAATTTGTGTTTGCGACCGACCGTCAAATTGCGGGGCATCTTTATCTTTTTCAGCAAAATCTCGGAGAAACAATCAAAAAGATTCTGAAACAACCTGCAGTTTTCGGAAACGCGACCGATACAAAGGCCGTCACCATTACTGACACTCTCATCAGTTTTGCCTATCAGACGGGTGTTTCCGATATTCATTTGGAATCAGGGGAAAAGATTACCATGGTGCGTTTCCGTGTGGATGGCGTTTTACATGATATGGCGGAAATCCCCCCCGAGATTCATCAAGCCGTGATTTCTCGTCTCAAGGTTATGGCCCGTCTTCCCACCGATGAAACCCGCAAAACCCAAGACGGTAAGATTTTATTTCAATCTCCTTGGCATGATGCCGTGGATATTCGTTTATCTCTCGTCCCAACAACACATGCGGAAAATGCAGTTCTGCGTTTGCTCACAGACCGTAATAAGAATTTTTCTTTTCATGATATCGGTCTTCGTGAGCGTGATGGGGAAAAGGTTTTAAATGCCTCTCATCAACCCTGGGGCATGATTTTGGTTGCCGGTCCCACAGGTTCGGGAAAAACAACAACGCTTTACAGTGTGCTCAAGATGCTTAATGATCGTGATATTCATATCGTGACCATTGAGGATCCCGTAGAGTATGACATGAAAGGCGTGACGCAAATTCAGGTGAATGAAAAAGTCGGTTTGACCTTTGCCAGCGGTCTACGTTCCATTGTGCGCCAAGACCCTGACATTATTATGGTAGGAGAGATCCGCGATCGGGAAACCGCAGGTATTGCCATTAATGCCGCCATGACAGGACATTTGGTTTTATCCACCATTCATACCAATGATGCGGCCACGACTTTTGTCCGACTCGTCGATATGGGGGCGGAGGATTATCTTTTGGCATCCACCATCAACGTGGTGATTGCACAAAGACTTATTCGACGCATTTGTCTCGGATGTATTCAGAGTGTATTTTTGACGCCATCACAAATACAAATTATCGAACGCATTCCCAAAGCCAAGGAATATCTTTTGAATATAAGCGAAAAGCAAAATCTTTCCGATGTACGTTTGTTTGCGGGGAAAGGGTGTCAGGCATGTCACCAAACGGGGTATAAAGATCGCGTGGGCATTTTCGAAGTGCTGGATGTAACCGAGAGAATTCGTCAAGGAATCATGGAAAGGAAGGAAGCAGAGACAATCAAAGAAATAGCTTTAAACGATGGAATGACGACTATGCTACAAGACGGTTTTAACAAAGCTTTAGTCGGATTGACGACCATAGAGGAGGTACTTCATGAAACACAGACCACTTCATGAGAAGTTTTTTTTGACGCGTATTTTTTGTTTCCTGTTTTGGATATTGGTTTTGTTTTTACCTCATCGAAATGTTTTGGCGCTTGGGTTGTATTCTCCGACAATCGCGCTTGGGGAAGTGGAGGCAGGGGAAGATTACACAGGAACATTTCGCGTGGTACGTGAGGCGGGAGAAGTAGGAACAGGGAGCTTGTCGGTGGATGTGGAAATAACGGGTGACCAATGGATTTCGGTGACAGGTGAAGAATCTTTTGTCATGAGCGCAAGCGAAAACGCGTATGATTATACCTTTCTTTTTTCTCCAAACGCCGTGCAAACAGGGGATTATCAAATACATTTTATTTTTTTTCTTGAGCCTTCCGGTTCACACGACGGGGGTGCGGGAGCTGTTGTTCGCGAGGGTGTAGAGGGAACGTTGACCTACAGAATGATCACTTCTTCCGAAACCGGAACAGGATCGGTTTCTTCAGGGCAAGGAACCTCATCCTCGTCTGGCACAGAAACATCAAGCGGATCTTCTGACAGCGAAACTGAAGATGAAGGCACTTCGAGCCAAGAAGGTGGCACTGAAGAAGAAGACGATACGCAAATAAGCGACTCGCCGGAACAAATCGAGGTTTCCGAAAGATCAGAATCGGAAACGGAGACGATTTGGACAGGGGATGGAACCGAAGGATCAAGAGAAAGCACAGACGCAGGGGATGCAGTGGCGACTGAATCGTCGGCAACATCTGAAGCGGATAGTGTGGATTTTCAGGATGTTGCAGAGTTTATGGGATTTTATGGACAAACAGGGTCGGGATTATCCTCTCACGATCTTGATGGGGGTGGCAGCATAGGCCTATCTGATCTCTCTTTGCTTGTCTCGCAATGGACTTCGGACGAAGGGGGATTTACCGGCCTGTCCCCTGTGGAACCCGGAGAGCCACTTGACGAGGACGTTATTCTTTTCAAATTTCAGGTGGCGCATGCGGATAGGGAAAAGTTTTCCGTGATTTTATCAAGCGCACATAAAACCACAGACGACGAGGTTACCATGTACATTTTGGTGGATACGGGACAAGGAGGGGTGAATACGGCTGATCTTACGATCGACTATGATACGGAAAAATTACGGTTTATCGATGCGGAGATTGAGGGGTCGATTTTTTCCATTTTTCGTTCAAAACCACAGGAAATTGAAAGCGGAAAAATCAGCTTAACCGCTGCAACTCCCTGGTCTTTTGTGGGTACAAACGGTTTTGTGGCCACTTTGTATTTTTCTTTGATTGCAAAAGGAGAGGCTGCTTTGCGTTTTGAAGAAATCGAGTCATACGGAGAAGATGCTTATGAGCCAGGACAGGTTTTGGGAACGGATTTGATCGGCATAGTAGATAAAAAATCCACATCTCTTTCCGATACGACGGAGGAGGAAGTCAGAGCCGAGCAAATCCCGTCTTACTTTTTTCAAATCAATTTTTTAGAGATTATTCTTCTTTTGATATTGCTTATGGACACCATTGCTTTTTGGATTCTTTACCGTGACACAAAAGATCAACAATATGTTTAGAGTATCTCTTATGAGTCGTGTGTTTCTTTTTTTGCTTTTTAGCGGTTGTTTGTTTGGGCATGCGGTTCCATCAAACGCCGCGGGAATCGGTGTTTCTCCATCTTCCATCAACACCGAAATTTTGGCGGGAGACAAAGTAGAGCAAACATTGTCACTTTCCCGTTTTGGAAATTCGGAAGAAATGCGGTTTTTGGTGCAAGTTTCGGAAGGCAATGATTTTATTGATTTGTTGGGGCAAGAAGAAGTGATCATCCCGTTTGGAGCCTCTCAAATATCGTTTACGTTTGCGATCAACGCGCAAAATCTTGGGGTGGGTGAGAAAATCGGAAACATTCAATTTTTGTCAGATATGCAAATGCAAGATGGAAATTCCGGAAATCTTGTACAAACCGGGTTGGAGGTAAAAGTGAAGGCATCAATCGTCAACGCTTATGCCGTGGATGAAACTGTGGATGCGCAGCAAAATTGCAGTATTTTATCCGAGATCGCAGTTTCCAATATGCGCTTGAGTTATGCACGCGGTGGGGGGGGTGACACTTTAGATCTTACCTGGGATATGCAAAATATCGGATCGGTTTCCATGAAGTCCGTGGCCTATGAGACAAACATTTTCAGAGACGGCGTATTGATTTCTTCCAGTCGTGAGGTCGCTGGAGGAGTTTTTGAAGCAGGTCAAACCATTTCACAAATCAAGTCTCAACATTTTTCTTCCTTACTCCCCGGTCTTTATCGTGTGGAATTAAAGTGGGGGGATAAGACGCAAACCGTACAAATAACCGTGGAGCCGACGCTGTGGCAAGCGATATGGGATCAGGTATCGATTATCAGTGTTGCAGTGGGAGGACTGCTTGCTGCTGTCTTTGCTTTTCTTTTTATCAAAACAAAACTTTCTCTTTATGCGACAGTAAGGGCTTTGGGAAAAATGAAACGCAAAGTGGCCTCTGCGGCCACAAGCGGAGCAAAAAAAATAACACGCCGTCGTACGACAAAATTTTCCGCAAAAAGGGAAAAATAATTTTTTGTCATGAACTCTTCGCGGGACATTGGAAAATCATTGTTACAAAAGAGGGATCTCTCGTCGTTTCACTCATCGGGATAACATGAGAAGAGAGAAGCTCACGCTTGGGTTCATTGAGAAAACGAAAAGACAAGGCCAAAGATGTGATCGCGCGTTACAGGTCCGTACTCCCTGGAGTCCGTACTCTCATCTCGGTTATCACCCAGTAAAAAATATTCATTTTCTTTCAAAATATCGAATGTTTGAGCGCTGCCGTTCCAGTTTCTTGTGACGGTTCCTTCGGGAAGATAGGTCTCTCCAAGTAAAAATGTTTTTCCGTCCATTCCTGTGACAAACACTTGATTGAGCCTGATCGTGACTTGTTCTCCGGGAAGGCCGATCACTCGCTTGATGACCACCTCTTTAAGCGAAGGGATAGAGGCTTGCACCACATCTCCTCGATCGGGCGAGTGAAACAGAAGATCAAACTTGTTAATGAAAAAAACTTGCGAGTCAAAAAAATTCGGTTCCATGGAGACGCCATCCACTATGCCCGGTTCAACGACAAAAGAACGAATAAAGATAAATGCAAAGGTGATCGCACACGTCAATTTGAAAATTTTCCAAAGATAATCATTTCTGCTCATACTTCTTCTATGATATTATACCTGAAAGAGACGTTATGAAGAATTTTTTTTGGGGACTGCAGGCGATCACGGAAAATTTTTTATTTTTTTCAAAACAACTTTCACAGTACCAACTCTTTTGGGGATTTGCAGTCGGATTTTTTGTTGCCACACTTTTTTATGGATTCTTGATCACAGATCATCCCAAACAAGTGCCGACCGTTTTATTTCATGATTCCTCCTCTTCCTTCCAAAAGATTTATCAGAGAAAAGAAGGTCAAGCCTATTCCACTTCTTTTTACGATTTTTCAAAAAAGGCCAATCGATTAAAGACAGCTTTTCTTCTGGCCGGCATTCTTGCCATTGTATTAACACTCATTTCTTTACTAACCGTTTTTTATGGATAAAAAAAACAAACAAAAAAGAGTTTTTTCCGGAAGTTTGATTTTAGCCTCACTTTTTTTCTTGTTCTTTCCCTTCCTAACTCCTCTTCCCGCAAAGGCCATAGGAGCTTCTCCGTCAAGAATAAACAATGTGACGGTTTTGCGAGGAACCGTGCAGACCCAATCCATTTCCATTGTTCGTGCGATATCGGAGGGGAATCGCGAAGTGACGGTCAATGTGACAAAGCGTGGCGAGTATGCTCATTACATCAATGCGCCAGAGTCCATTATTTTGCTTAGTGGGCAAAATAGTGTGATCTACACTTTTGATGTGGATGCAACCGATGCGGCGGTAGGGGAATATCAGGTTATTCTCTCTTTTCTTGTCGATCCGTATATCACAGCACAGACAGAAGCAACATCAGGAGGAATGAGCGCCGGTGTCGGATTTATTACAGGTGTGGATATTCCGGTTACTTTTACGGTCTCCGGAGATCAAGTGGTGTCTTATGATGTTCAAAGTATGGGAATGGATGACACCGAAGTAAATATGCCTGTTTTCCTCACCTTTAATATCCATAATACGGGGAATGTAGAATGGAAACCACAAAAAGTGGAATTGACATTTACTGACACATCCGATCCAGCCCATGTGGTGACCGAAATTGTCGAAAGTGAAGATTTTCCCGTGGTAAAACCCAGTGCTGAAAGTGTTGTCACGGTTGTACAAATCGCATCTGTATTGATCGAGGGGACCTACGAGGTGAAAGCTAAGTTTTATTATGAAGGTCAGGTGGTGGCAGAGCTTTCTTCTTCTTCGCTTTTGACGGTTTATCCGGTCGGAACCCTCGCGCAATCAGGCGAGCTTTTGTCCGCAAGTACCAATAAGACATCGTATGAAAGAGGAGAAAAAGTGAATGCAAGTGTGATTTTCAAAAATACGGGTGAGGTAAAGGTAAACGGCACCTTGTACATAGATATGTATAAGGACGGCTCTTATGTGGATTTGCTCTTGGGAGAAACCTTGGCTGTTGATAGGGGAGACGAAGTAGTTTTTTCAAAAATTATAGAAACGGATGGCCCTGGAGATTATGTGGCTTCGGCTTATGTCAAATACAGCAATAAAAAAACAGAATCCATTGATTTGGCCTTTTCCGTTATTTCTGCCGGAGGAGTCGGTGATGCCTTGTCGTTTGCCAATTCTGTCTGGGGTTTGGCTATTTTGATCGGTATTATTGTTGTTATAGCTGTCATTATCAAAATAACGAGGAAAAAGAACGGAACGTCGCCCACCATCATTCCCCAAACGAACACCATCCCCACGATAAATCAAATGGAAGCGCATAAAGAAGAGCAAAATGTTTTACCAATCGATGAGACAAAGGAAAACTAAAAATTGTGGATAACTTTTTTGTGCGATTTCGTTCTTATTTGTCGCAATAAATGCTATAATTTAAGCAAAGAAAATATCGGTGAGAAGGACACCGAAAAAATTCATTATTTTCATTCAAAATTAAACAAAAATAAATGAAACAAAAGATGTAGAACTTTTTATTCTTTTACTCTTATTTTTTATGCAGGAATCAAAGGCCCTCCATTATGTTTTGGGGCTATCGCTCGCCATGATCGCGCTTTTTGTGGTCGTCGCGCTTGTGATGATCAATACGCGTGCAAGTGACTCTGAAGTGACCATCAATAACGTATCACCGACCGTGGTTGAATCCGCTTTGGATGCAGGAGCTGCCATCACACTTACCTCCGGAACAACAAAGGAGGTCGTAGCAACAGCTACCGTACAAGACACGAACGGAAATGCAGACATCGCGACTGTATTAATGGTTCTTTATCGTTCCGGAGCAACAGGGGGAACAGCTTGCTCATCGGACGACAACGATTGTTACCGCATCAACGAATGTGTATTGACAAATAATGCAGATCCTCTTCAAAAAGTGGCCACTTGCACTTTTGTCATGGATCACTATGCGGATTCCACCAGCGCGAGTGGACGTTATCCAGCAGAAAACTGGAAATTGTATGTGAGGGTGGCAGATACAGATGCCACAACAGGAGAATTGAATACGACGACAACCGAAGTAAATGATTTGTTATCACTTAGTATTCCTTCCGTAATTAACTTCGGTACAGTTAGTCTTGGGAACCAAGGGTATACAAACTTAACCATTGAAAACCAAGGAAACATGCGATCCGGAGTAAATATCTCGTCTTCAGATGATGATATGGATTGTACGGTTCGAGGCGCGATTCCGCGTGATAAACAAGAACATAAGGATGCCACTTTTGCGATTGGAGCTGGTACAGATTTGAGCGCAACTCCCACAGATACAACTTTGACCATTGATTGGCAAGCAACAGGAACAGATACCTCGGACATTCTTTATATGGGAGTAGATGTTCTTCCGTCAGGTCTTGAGGGTGTTTGTACCATGGTGGATACTTTGACAGCCTTTGCAAAGTAATTTGACTTTATGAATCAAAAATTACTCGCGGTGTTGGCGGTCGTTGTTGTCCTATTGAGTGGGTTGGTGTTAATTGCGGTTACCAAGTCTGTGCAAACCGATGATCTTGAGGATGTCGGAAGTATTCTCGTCCCAGGATCGGTTGCAGGACAAGAATTGGAAAACCCACCCACAACCGTAGGCTCCGAAGCGGTCGTGAACATTCCGCAAACCAGCACAACCGCGCAGGTGAAAATTGGTGAATAATGTAAAAGATACGGTAACAGAAAAACCGCTCTGTCATAAGGGCGGTTTTTGATTTCAAATTTTACTGTTATAATGGAGGTAATGTTATGAATCACGCAGGAGGGCGCAGACAAGAAAAAATAAGAAAAGGAATTTTCCTTTTACTTTTTGGGATAGGCATGTTGTTTGTTTTTACTTTTACGTTTTATCGATCTTTGGCAACTGATGTTTCTGTGCAAATTGGCAACGTTGCCCCTACGGTTGTTTCGGCGTTTCTTCATGCTTCCTCTTTTATTTTTACGGAACAATTCAATATAGGTACCCCTGTCAATGTAATGATTCCAGGGTCAACCGGAGCCTTATATGGAAATGGACGGGTGGAGGACTTAAACGGTCGAGATGATATTGTGAACGTGCGAGGTGTTTTTTATCGTTCCAGCGTTTCGGGCGGATCGGATTGTACAGCGGACAACAACGGTTGTTATGTGGTGAGTTCATGCACCTTACGTGACCTCACGGGAAACGATTTGCGTAAAGAATATTCCTGCCGTTTTGATCTTTCCGCTTATATTGATTCCACAGATAGTGACGGCCATTATTCCACAGATACTTGGAATTTTTTTGTCGAGGTGAGCGATGGAACAGCAATAGATTCCGAGTCAGTAACAACCGAAGTCAGCTCGCTTCTTTCCTTGGATATTCCTTCCTCCATCAACTATGGAGTCTTGGGGCTTGGGGATAAAACACCCGCAGGTTCGATAAATATTACGGTCACACAACAGGGGAATGTGCGGGCAGGTGTGGAGATTTCAGGTGTGGGAACAGCAATGAACTGTTCGGGCCGCGGATCCATTCCACGTGAGAATCAAGAATATTCCACTGAGTCTTTTACTCATGGAACAGGAATTGATTTGTCCGGCACGCCCATCTCAACTGGTATGGTGCTCGGGTGGCAGGAAACCGATACGGCCGTTTCTGATGATTTGTATTTTGGGATTGAGATTCCCTCAAGCGGGGTCGAGGGTATCTGCTCTATGGTAAACACACTAACTGCAGCTTCTCTTGACTGATCATTATGTGGAAACAAAAGGGGGATATGTTTCGTTTCTTTTTTTCAAGAATCACCAGGCAATTGGAGTTTTTTCTACTTCTTTTTATTCTTGTTCCTCTATTGTGTTTGAGCATTTTTTTCATTTTTCAGGCTAGGGGGAACAGTCATGATACATCGAATTTTCTTGCCTATTCCGTTTTGATCAATAAAAGCAGGGTGCAAGAGATTTTGAATGCTTACGAATCGGGTGTGGAAACTCTTGCCCTTGATTTGCAAGTGCACGAGAATTTTTTTTCTTTTTTATCCGTTCATGATGAGGAAAGTTTTTCTGTTTTGGATTTACTCGGACGTGAAGACATATCCGGGGATCTGATCGCCGGTGCAGCTTTTTTAGGTTATCAAGATAATGCGGCTATAGTTACGACAAACGGTTTTACGTTCACACAAGACGAGGTGCATGCTTTTGCTAGTCATAAAACAGACGGAAGAGAGACAAAAACAACATTTCTTTTTCGAAATTCAGGAACCAACGATCTCTCCATCCTTCTTTCCTATCCTTTTGAAGACGAACAATCTTTATTTTCCGGTTTTCTCATTATCGAGATAAAACCATCGTCTTTACTCGAGCTTGAAAAGAATTTCCGTACACTTTCCCAAACCGGTGAAATGCAGATTGTCTCATGGGGGAAAAACGGAAACGCTCAAACAATTTTGCCATCGCGGTTTATCAATGCCTCTGTTGTTTCTTCCATCACCTCTGACTCTCTTTATGCCAAAGTGTTGAAACGGAATGGGTTTTTAGATAGGAGCATTGTGGATTATCGTGGGAAAAGCGTGTTTGCCGCCTCACGTTATCTTCCAACCCACGAGCTTGGTCTCATCGTAAAGATGGATCGTCAAGAGGTGCTTGAACCCCTCATCATCCTTGCCGGGTCTTTAACACTTATTGCTGTTTTCCTTTTGTTTTTCGGTTTTGTGTTTATTTCTTATTTTTCTTCCATCGTGGCAAAACCACTTGAGGATCTTGCCGAGGCCGCCAGAAGAATTGAAAAAGGGGAAACTGATATTCGTCTCCCTCATACGGATGCTAAAAATGAAATCGGCGTGATGACCAGGGCGTTTCGTCGCATGACCACATCACTCATCGAATCCAATGAGGCATTGGAGGAAAAGGTGCACAATCGCACCGCGGAATTGCAAAAAAATTTTTCTCTGATCAAAAAAGAAAAAGCCAAGGACGATGCATTGCTTTCAAGCATTGGAGAGGGGTTGGTTGTTGTGGATGCCAAGGGACTGATCATAATGGTGAATCGGGCTGCGGAAAGTATTTTTACTCTGCGCAGTGACCGTATGGTCGGGAAGCAGTTTTCTTCAGTAATTGTTCTTTTGGATAAAGATAATCATGTATTGTCGGGAGATGCTCATCCGGTATTATCCACGCTTTTGACCGCCAAAAAAGCGAATCGTATGGAGTTTTTGTCCAAACGGTCAAATCAAGATATATTTCCCATTGCCCTTACTTCAGCCCCCATTCTTTTGAGTGGAAAAGTGACCGGTTCGGTCATTATCATTCGTGATATTACCAGGGAAAAGGAGATCGACCGCATGAAATCCGAATTCATCTCGATCGCTTCACATCAGTTGCGCGGTCCGGTGGCTTCGATCAAATGGTATGGGGAGCTTTTGGGGAAAGAGACCTCCCGCATGAAAGAATCCACAAAAGAGTTTGTAAATCGCATCAATGTTTCAACGGTTCAATTAGTCGCGCTTATCGATGATTTCCTTAATGTTTCCCGCATCGAATCAAATACGGTTGCCAGAACACTTGAAGATATTGAACCCTATAAACTCGTACAAAATATAGTGGAAACTTATCGCCATGACATTGAAGAAAAGGGGTTGAAGCTCACGATCAAGAATCTTTCAAAAGTGAAAAGCGTTTCCTTTGATCCTGAGTCCATTCGCGAGATTTACGCTAATATCATCGCCAATGCAATCAAATATACGAAAGATCGTGGGGATATCTTCATTAGACTTTTCGATCGTGGTGTGACCTTAATGTTAGAGGCAAAAGATACAGGCGAGGGCATTCCAAGAGATGAACAATCAAAGATTTTTACCAAGTTTTATCGGGCGAGCAATGTGCTTGAGGGCGGACATAAAGGGACGGGACTCGGACTTTACACCGCGCATCTTTTGGCAAAACAAGCGGGAGGGGACATCACGTTCATTTCCGCAAAAGGGAAAGGATCCACATTCACGGTTTCCCTTCCCCGCAAACAAAAAACTCTTTCAAAAAATTAATTCATCTTCATTATTTTCTATGTCCAAAAAAGTGCTGATCGTCGAAGACGACAAATTTTTATCGGATATTTATCAGAACCAATTGCAAAAGGAAGGAATCGAAACTCAAGTGGCTGTGGACGGGAAGGAAGCGTTGGTTTATTTGGAAAAAGAAAACCCGAGGGTCATTATTCTTGACATGATTATGCCAAGAATGAATGGATTTGATTTTCTTGAAGCTTTGCGAAAGAACAACGAATGGAATGATATTCCCGTGATCGTGCTCACAAATTTGGGACAAGAAGGGGACAAAGCGCGGTGTCATGAGCTGCGAGAGTGTACATATCTTGTCAAAACCGAGGTGGAGATCGATAGAGTCATCAAACTGATCAAAGAAAAAATAAGCTGATTATGAAAGGAGGATTTAAAGGGGTGTGGGAACGCGTTGAGGAGATGCTTGAGCCGGTGGATAAAAGAGAAGTGGCAAACATGACCAAAAGTTTGGCCATTATGTTGCGATCCGGGGTTACGACCGTGGATGCACTTGATATTCTTGCCGAACAACATACCGGTAGAGTGAAAAGCGCGGTTAAACATATGGCGGAGCAGGTGCGTTTTGGGGAAACGTTTGCCGAAGCTGCAGAAAAAGAAAAAAACGTTTTTGACAAGGTGTTTATCGGTTCGGTTCGTATCGGAGAAAATTCCGGCACACTCGCGGAAAACCTCGAACATTTGTATACGCAAATGGATCGTTCGTTGATGATCAGGCAACAAGTGATTTCCGCCATGATTTATCCCGCCATTGTCGTATCTTTGATTGCGGTCGTTGGGTTTTGCATTGCGATTTTCGTGTTGCCGCAGATGGCGCAAACATTTGCGGCGCTTAAAACCGAGCTGCCATGGAGCACGCGGATGATTATGGGGTTTGCCGATTTTTCCAAGAAGTACGGGCTTATCGTTTATCCGTTTTTTTTCCTTTTTAGCGCGTTTTGTGTTCTTTTTTTGAAACAAAAATTTATCCATCGTTTTACGCATCCTTTCATTTTGCGCGTTCCTTTCCTTTTTTCTTTTTCCCGCGAATTGAACAATGCTCGTTTTTGCCGCTCACTTGGAACTTTATTGGAAAATGGTGTTCCGATTCGAGAGGCCATGTTGTTGACCAGTACGCTTATGTCCAATGTTGTATTCGGCAAGCAGGTTTTTTATATGAGCCAGGAAGTAGAGTCTGGAAAATTATTGTCCGAATCCCTTCGCAAATATCATCGTTTGTTTCCCGCCATGATCGCAAGCATGGTGGCTGTGGGAGAGCGTTCGGGAGGAGTGGGAAAAATGCTTTTGTATTTGGCGGATTATTTTGAAAATCGTGTGGACGTGAAGTTTAAAAATTCTTCTTCCTTAATCGAGCCTGCTCTTCTCATTTTAGTGGGACTTGCCGTAGCATTTGTGGCGTTTTCGATTTTGTCTCCCATTTACGACATTACTTCTTCGTTATCGGGATAATCGTCTATTAGAAATTTTCTTTCCATATTGATTATATGTTTTTTCCTCATTTATCAGGTTTGGGTATAGACGTTTCCGAACATCACGTGCGTTTCGCGCTTGTTTCTTTTTTTGGAGGCGTCAAACATGTACAAGAGATTGTGCTTCCCGAAGGGTATGTTGTGGATGAAAAAATCGTCAAACAAGAAGAGTTGAAAGCATTGATACAAGAACAGTTAAAAACCATACGTCCGTTTATCGCTTCATCGGTACGCACGACGATTTTGGTACCGGAGTCCCGAGTGTTTTCCGCCGAAATACTTGTGGAATTGCACCAAGATGAGGAAATGGCTTTGGCCGAGGCTACGCGTCTTGCACAAAAGAAAATTCCCATTCCGTTTGGTCAAGCATATCTTTCCGCTTCTTGGGGTGAGAAAATTTCCGATCAAAAGCGTGTCAATATTTATACGTCTCCTCGGGAAGTGATTGATGGACTTTCCCATGTCTTTCTCACATTTTTTCCACACCTGATAGCCATGGAAGTTAACAGTAAAGCGCTTCAACGCCTGCTCATTCTCTTTTCGAAATACAAACAACTTTTGGCAAAAAAAGATCAGTTGATTTGTATTGCCGACGTCGGACACAGTTGGTCTACCATTTCCGTATTCACTTCTTATGGTTCACAGTTGTTTTCTCGTACTCTGTCGCATGCGGGGCACTGCGAAGTCGTGGAAGGCAAAATGGTTCTTAGGCCCGAAGCCGCACAATTGATTGCAGAGACGATCACCGAAACCAAAGCTTTTTTTCATGTACAAAAGAGGCCTATAGCGGTTGCTGTCTTATGCGGGGTGGAGGCCATGCAAGAGCATGTGTTGGACGCCTGTCGTTTGGAAAAAGAAATTCCTGTTATTCTTGCCGGGGATATGGTGACGCTTCATGGCGCGTCCAAAGATTCCATTCATTGTTTTGGAGCCGCAATCGGAGCTGCCTATCGTGCCCTGCGGCCGGGTCAGTATGCGTATCAACATAATTTTTTGTCCGGCATGCATGAAGAGAAAACACCGGATAAATGAACGGATATGCGTGAGGAAAAACGAGGCTTCACTATCATTGAGCTTATTGTTGTTTTAGGGATCATCAGTCTTTTGTGTACACTTGCGTTTCGTTTTTCTCTTACAGGCATAAGAGAAAATGAAGTGTCGGGAGCGGTGCAAGGTTTTGTTTTTGCCGCACGACAAGCCCAGATATTGTCGCGAGCGGGAGAAGGGAATGCGCCTTGCGGTGTGTATGCGCAAACAGGTGGAATCACGGTGTTTCAGGGGGAAAGTTATGCGACGCGGGACACAAGCCTGGATCGCATTTTTCCGGTAGCTGACAGCGTTTTTTTTACAGGAGACACGGAAATCATCTTTGCCGATTTTACCGGAAAACCCGATGTCGGAGGGGTGTTGGTGGTATCTTCCTCTGGTGTTTCGTCCGTATCAGTCACAATCAATGCGGAGGGCATGGTGGAGTATTAGATATCGAAAATATGTTTGCGTACGAAAAAAAACAAGAAGGATTTATTCTCGTGGAAGTATTGGTCACCATGGCACTTTTGGCATTGTTTTTTTCAGGTATTACCAGCGCGTGGGTAAATGGATTGCAATCAGGACGTGTGGCAGGTGATCGTACGCGCGCACTTTTTTTGGCTGAGGAAGGTCTGGCAGCCGTTCAAAATCTACGTGACGCCGGTTTTACAAATCTGACAAACGGCACTCACGGCATCAATGATTCAGGTTTGCAGTGGGCATTTGCAGGGTCATCGGACGCGACAGATATTTTTACAAGAGAAGTGACAATCTCTTCGATCGACGCATCCACAAAAAATATAACCAGCACCGTTTCTTGGGAAAAGTCTGATGGGGTCATATCTTCCGTTGCACTCACCTCATATTTTACCAATTGGATCACAGCGACCTCCGGAGGATGGCTGACTCCATCACAGACAGGGGTTCTCAACCTTTCCAGCACACAAGACGGATTGCGTGTTCAAGTTTCTGGAGATTATGCTTATATCGTGCGCGCAAGCGGAAGCCCGGATTTTTTCATAGTGAATATCACAAATCCTTCCGCACCAGCCCTTGTCGGTTCTTTGTCGGTTGGAAACACCGTCACAGATCTAGTTGTTTCGGGTTCTTACGCTTATGTGACCGGACAAAATAATTCGGCCGAATTAAGAATCATAAATATTACTAACCCAGCTTCCCCGACCATTGTTGGAACCTATAATGCACCGGGAAACGCTAACGCTACATCTGTCTTTGTAAGCGGTACAAACGCGTATGTTGTGCGCGCATCAAGCAGTGATCGTGAGTTTCTTGCTGTGAATATCACCAATCCTGCTATTCCTGTACTGCTTGGATCTTTGGATTTAGGAGATCAGGGGAACGATGTGGCGGTGTCGGGTTCTTATGCCTATGTGGCATCAAACAGCAATACACAAGAGGTACAGATAGTGAATATAACGAATCCAGCTGTTCCGACCTTGGCGGGCAGTTATAATCTTTCAGGCACATCCAATTCTTCTTCCATCGCGGTAAACAGTAACCTTGTTTATTTTTCCAATAATGACACGCTCTATATTTTGGACGATACCACGCACGGCTCGCCTGTATGGCAAGGCTCTACCGGTCTTGGCGGCGTGATCAATGACATCGCTTTTGACGGGAGCGGTTTATCGCTCATTTTTGCGGCCACATCTTTTTCCACACGCGAGTGTGAAGTTGTGAATGTGTATGATCCCACAGCCCCCGTTTTGATCGGCTATGTGAATATCACAGGCTCATCGGCTAACGGAGTTGCCTATGATCCCGTATTGGATCAAGTGGTGATGGCTTGCACAGACAATTCCTCGGAACTTATCACCATAACGCATCCTTAGGTGTGAAAAGATTATTTCAAAATAAAAAAAGAGGTTTTACGCTCATTGAGGTTGTTTTATATGTCGCGATTGCGGGTATGGTGGTTTTTGCCCTCGGGTTTCTTGTGAAGGAATCCGGAGAAACCCGTTTGCGTCAAAGGGTTATGGCCGAGGTGGAGCAACAAGGCCTTCTTATTTCGGATCATATCTCGCAAGCTATAAGGAACGCGGCTTCGATTACTACTCCTTCCGCAGGAAATACGACTTCTTCGCTCACACTTGCTTATGCGGACGTGTTAAAAAACCCAACAGTATTTGATGTATCTGCAGATGCCGTACAGATCACCGAGGGGGCGGAATCTCCAATACCTCTTACCAATACACGTGTTTTGGTGACTGATTTTTCTTTTCACAATCTTTCCCTTGCTTCCACACCCGGTAGTGTGCAATTTTCATTTACGTTAAACTACGTCCTTTCTTCGGATGATGCCACGCGTTTTCAATATTCAAGAACATTTTATGGTGCGGCCAGTTTGCGATAAACATGGATTTGTCCTTCCAAAGCTCCACCGACAGTGGAGCAAAGGAGGATTTGCCACACTTGCCGGCATATTGATGGTAGGCGCAATCGGAGCGGCAACCGCAACTTTAGTCTTGTTTTTTGGATCGGATTTTTCCCGTTCTGTCTTAAGTGCGCAACAATCTTATGAAGCAAAAGCGCTTGCTCGCGCTTGCGCCGATACGGCTCTTTTGGCAATACATAACAATATCTCTTACACAGGTTCTGATTCACTTACTTTAGGTCAGGGTACTTGTGAGTATGTGATCACCGTTACCGGCCCCACGAGCCGTTTGATTCAATCCTCCGGCACCGTGGGAGAGGTGACAAGAAATATAGAGATTTCCATATCGCGTTTGATGCCCACCATTAGCATTTCTTCCTGGCAAGATGTGGATGAGTTTTGATGAGGGGGGGGGTCAGGTCTTTACCTTTTACCTTATATTTTACCTTGTACAAAATTTTCACTCTTTTTTGAGAAGAAACCCTATACAATGACAGATATTTTTCAGATATTTTTGTTTATTTAAAGCCAAAATATTGGATGGGGTAAAAGGTAAAGACCTGACCCCGAAGTTGTTTTTTGGGTAAGACCGCCTAAAACACAAACAAAAAATCGCCTCTGGAGCCATATCCGCGAGGCGATTTTTGTAGGAAACGAGGAAACTATCGTGTCACACTGATAGCGGCGCCGTCCGGATCACAAGCCCCAACTCTTACTGTCCCGTTGGAGTTGCGGATCATATAATAATCGGTTTCAGTGGTTAACCCACCTGCCGGATCCAGAGGTACCGTGCCAAGATAGCCATCAGTGACGAGTTCGGTGAGATCCACACAAGCGGCTTGCGTGGTTTGAGCGGTACATCCGGTATCGCAACCAGAGACATTAGTGCCAATCGTATAGCCACTTCCTGTGACCAAAGCTGTGACCGTGGCGGGATAAGCACCATCATTGTCCACTTGAAAGGTTTTGAGGGCTGCAGCGACGTTTTCCACATCAGCCTGTCGTCTGGCGTCACGCGCATCCGCAAAGCGTTGCGCAGGATTTAGAGAAACAAATACCACTCCGGCCAAGATTGCGATAATGGCGATCACAATCAAAAGCTCAATGAGCGTAAAACCGCGTTTGCTGTTTTTTTGCATAGGTTTTTTAGAGAATTAACTTTTTATAGTTTATCACAGTAAAAGCCTTTTTTGCGCGTTTGAAAGCGGGCCATGTGGATAATTCTCATTCACCATAGTGTGGGCATTTTTGTCTCCGATAAGGTAGAATGGTGACATATGACTGATAAACAAAAAACTGATATCTCTTTTACAGACGACGTGATCGTAGGGATGCCCGAAAGTTCGGAGCAGGTTTTAATCAGATCTGCGCTCATGGAAAAAATCCTCAAAAGCGCGGAAGCGATTCAAAAACTGCGCGCTGAAGGAGAGGTTGGTGCTGCCATTGCCAGAAAAATTCCCGAGAGTTAAAGAAGCAACCGAAACAAAAAATCTCTCTTAGACAGAGAGGTTTTTGTTTTAACCATTGTATAACTTGCTTGTGTTATGCGTTCGGGGGGGGGGTAAAATTAGCATGTTCATCATTTATTTCTTTAAGAACATGTATATGCCAGAAACGCCAGGGTATGTGCCACCAGAGGCACAAACAAAACAACCAGAGGAGTTGTCTCAACAAGAGAACATTCCAACAGCAAGATGGAGCAAGGAAGGTCTCATAGAAAGAGTGGATAGAGAAAATTTAATTACTTCCATGGGAGAAATGGTCAGAATTATCAAAGAGATGAGTTTTGAACAATGGAAACAAGTGGCTCCAGAAGTACAAGGGCGACCCATGACAGCAGAAGAGTATTTAACACTCATGCAAGATGGTTTGGACAGATTGAAACAAATGGGTGATGAAAATTTAGGCACAAGATCCTCGATAAAGATCGAATAGCAATAAACAGAAGCCCCCTCGACGTGAGGGGGTTTTTTGGATAGACTACGCACAGTTATGGATCAAATATGGATCAAAATCTGATACGAAATTTCTGCATTATTGCGCACATTGATCATGGAAAGTCCACGCTTGCGGATCGCATGTTGGAAATGACCGGTACCGTGGATAAACGCAAAATGAAGGATCAAATTCTTGACTCCATGGATCTGGAGCGCGAAAAAGGGATCACGATCAAACTCACTCCGGCGCGCATGCACTATGAGGGGCATATTCTTAACTTAATCGATACCCCCGGGCATGTGGATTTTAATTATGAAGTTTCCAGATCTTTGGCAGCTGTGGAAGGAGCTGTTCTTCTTGTCGACTCCACCCAAGGAGTACAAGCGCAAACCATCGGGAATCTCTATCTTGCACTTGCCGAAGATCTCACCATTATTCCCGTGCTCAATAAAATTGATCTTCCTGCGGCCGATGTCCCACGTCGTCGGCAAGAGCTCATGCAGCTTCTTGGATGTTCGCCTGATGAAATTCTGACCGTGAGCGGAAAGACAGGCGAGGGAGTTCCTTTACTCTTACAGGAAATCATCAAGCGTATTCCTGCGCCGCAGGGAGATGCCACACGTCCATCACGAGCCCTTATTTTTGATTCTTTTTACGATGACTACAAAGGTGTGGTGGCTTATATTCGTGTGGTGGATGGAAGTTTTCACAAAGGAAAAAATGTCCGCATGTTTGCCACCCATGCACAGGGTGAAATTTTGGAACTCGGTGCCATTAATCCTACAGGGTGGCAACCTGCAGACACGCTTGAAACCGGACAAATCGGGTATCTCGTCACCGGACTTAAGGATATTCAAGGATGTCGCGTGGGGGACACGGTTATTGCCGCAGATCATGGAGCGGTCGAACATCTTCTCGGTTATAAAGAGGTAAAGCCCATGGTATATGCCGGATTGTTTCCTCAAGAGGGAAGTGACTTCCAACGTTTGCGCGAGGCCATGGATCGATTGAAACTCAATGATGCGGCACTTACGTTTGAGCCCGAACATTCTCCCGCACTTGGGTATGGATTTCGTTGCGGGCTTTTGGGGATGCTTCATTTGGAAATCGTCAAGGAACGGTTGGAGCGTGAGTATGATCTTCCTCTTGTCATTACCGTTCCATCCGTGGGGTACACGGTTTACAAAAAAGGAGGGGAGAAAATGATGATCAAAAGTCCACTTGAGCTTCCCGATCCTTCTTTTTATGATCACATCGAAGAACCTTGGGTCAAGGTGGATATTGTGACACCCAATGATTTTATCGGAGCGGTCATGTCTCTGGTTCAAGATCGGCGAGGAATGTACAAAAATACCGAATATCTTTCTGATGCCCAGGCGATTTTGCACTATGAGATGCCTCTTTCCATGGTGATTGTGGATTTTTATGACAAGCTCAAAAGTGTGACCTCCGGATATGCCTCGCTCAACTATGAATGGTTTGGAGAGCGCATGGCCGATGTGGTGCGGATGGATATTTTGGTTGCAGAGGAGCCGGAGGAAGCGTTTGCCACTCTTGTGTATCGTGATGAGGCCGAGCGTGTGGGGAGACGAGTCATTAGTGTGCTTAAAGATTCCATTCCCAAACAATGGTTTGTGATCAAACTTCAGGCAGCCATTGGAGGCAAGGTTGTGGCGGCAGAGCGCATCAGTGCACTTCGTAAAGATGTGACTGCAAAATTATATGGTGGAGATGTCACACGTAAACGAAAACTTCTCGAAAAGCAAAAGAAAGGAAAGGCTAAGATGGCCGAATTCGGAAAAGGCAAGGTTCAGATTCCAACCAGCGCGTATTTGGAAGTGTTGAAACGATAATGGGGTCAGGTCGTGCTTCGTGCTTTTTATCCACGATGAAATAAAAACTCTCATCATTAATCATTATGCCCGATATTTTTTGGCAAATAGCGCCACAGGTTTCAGAAGAAGAAACAGATGCTTATCCCGAGATAGATCCGGTTGTTTTGCAGTTGCTTGCCAATCGTGGCATCAAGTCACAGGAAGCGATTGACATTTTTTTAGGTCCCGATTGGGGGCGCGATACCCATGATCCTTCTCTTTTTTTACACATGAAGCAAGCGACCAACCGTGTGTTTCAAGCGATTGAACGCGAAGAAATGATCAGTGTCCACGGTGACTATGATGCCGATGGTGTCTGCGGGACAGCCGTACTCGTCACGGTTTTGCGAGACATTTGCCGCCAACTGAAATGTGATCACGCCCGTTTTTCCACCTATATTCCTCATAGAGAAAAAGAAGGATATGGCCTTCATGAACATACGGTGCGGCACTTGCAAAAAGATGTGGGAACCAAACTTATTATCACGGTTGATTGCGGTATCAGCAATTATCAAGCGATTGAACTTGCCCACGATCTTGGTATGGATGTGATCGTCTGCGATCACCATGATGTGCCTGAGAAAGTTCCGAAAAACGCGATATTGATCCATCCGCAAGTCGTAGGAGAAACCTACCCGTTTAAACATTTGAGCGGAACCGGGGTGGCGTTTAAGTTTGCTCATGCTCTGCTTGAAGAAGCAAATCGTCGTGGAGCCGGATTTCATAAAGGCTATGAAAAGTGGTTGCTTGATTTGGTGGCGATTGCAACTGTGACTGACATCATGCCGCTCTTGGGAGAAAATCGCGTCCTCGAGCATTATGGACTTCTTGTTTTGAATAAAACGCGCCGCGTGGGACTCAAAAAATTGGTGGAGATTTCCGGAGGAGAATTTGGAAAACTGGATACCACGTCGATCGGGTATCAGATTGGTCCTCGGCTTAATGCGGCAGGAAGAATGGATCATGCCGACGTGGCACTGCAACTTCTCATTGAAGAAGACGAATCACGAGCGCTAGGACTTGCCAAAGAATTGCAAGAACTCAATATCGAACGACAAAAACAATCGGAAACGATTTTTCAAGAAGCTAAACGCCAAGTGGAAGCGCAGGAGGAATGTTCTTTGATTGTGGTGGTTGGTGAAGGATGGCCGGCCGGACTTGTGGGACTTGTGGCGGGAAAGTTAGTAGCCGCCTATCATCGTCCCGTATTTGTGATAGGACAAGAAGGGGAGGAATATGTGGGCTCGGGCCGAAGCCTTGGGGGATTTCATATGACGACCGCCTTGCAGACTATTGCAAAACATTTGGATGCGTTTGGCGGACATCCTCAAGCTTGCGGATTTTCGACGCGCGGAAAAGATCGATTGGAAAAAGTTGTGGAAGGATTGCTTGCTTTTGCCAAGGAGACCATCCCCGATCCAAAAGTTGTGGCGACACTTGCCGTTGATGCAGAAATTCCACTCTCATTATTGGATTGGGATTTTTACGGAGATTTGGAAAAGTTTGCGCCGTTTGGTGAAAAAAATCCTCGTCCGATTTTTTGTTCTCGTAACTTGACTGTGATGGGGATGGATACAGTGGGACTTCAGGGAAAACACTTGCGTTTGGTTTTACAATCTCCCGAAGGAAGAACATCCAAGTTTATCGGATTTAAATTTGGTGATTGGATTGAGCGATTGCATTTGGGAGCTCAATTGGATGTCGTTTACGAAATTGGAGTGAATGAGTGGAATGGCAGTCGTGAGCTTCAATGTTCCATTCGTGATTTACGATTAGCATCACAATAATTATGGAGGAAGCAATAAAAAAAGTGCGGATGTATACCGATGGGGGATCGCGGGGGAACCCGGGACCTGCGGCTTGCGCGGCAGTGATTAAACGCATGGAGGATGGGGAAGAAAAGGAGAATTTGGATCAGGTTTCGGAATACCTTGGAAAGACAACGAATAACCAGGCGGAATATATGGCCATTATTCGTGGACTGGAAAAGGCCAAGGCTTTGGGAGCGCAAGAAGTGGAAGTGGTCATGGATTCCGAGCTTGCGGTCAAACAACTTAATCGTGAATATAAAGTGAAAGATCCTGGTATCGCCGCGCGATTTTTGGAGGTGTGGAACGTGACACAAGCATTTCGTCATGTGACTTTTCGTCATGTGCGTCGAGAACAAAATCAAGAAGCCGATGCACTTGTGAATGAGTGTCTTGATAACCATCATTAGAGATGTCTATGTCTCTTTCTCGACCAAGTTTGGAATCTTCCCCCTCTGCCGCCCCTGCGGAGGCAGGGGTCCAGCGCACTTCGGAAATTCTTGGCGAAGCCATTATGGATTCGGTTTCAAGTGTTCGTGATTCTTTGCCCAAGGAACATCGTGAACATTTCAATGCTCTCCGCAGGGAGATCATTGATTTTACAAAAGTTCACGGGATTCCAAAAGAATCCCTTACCAAACCCGCCGTTCTCCTCGAGGCTACAAAAAAACTTTCCACTTCAGACCTTGAACGACTCGCTCTCCTTCTCGAACGCTTTGAATATCTACTTAAACACAAGGAGCCAAAGGAAATCACAGATCCTTTAGAATATGCCGAAGAGTTTTATCATCTTCGTGAGCAATACACTTTCCAAGTTTCCCTTCTTGAGCAAGTCGGTATCCTCAAAGAAGGAGCCATCCTAGGCATAGACGGTAATACCTATCCCATTCCCACTTTGGAACAAATGGCTTCTCGTCTCTTTGAGCGCCGTGAGACTCTTAAAACAAAACACGACCAAGGCTTTACCAAACTCCTCCTTGTTCCTTTTGGTATGAGCCTTGATAGTCTCCAAGAAACATTCGAACAATTCCTTCTCAAATACAAAAAGGATAATCCCACTTTTGATCTTGATACTAACGAACCTCTCTGGACGGGTGCAGACTATCAAGGAGCAGACATAGGAAATTCCCCAAACCTTGTCTATTATCCACAGTCTTTTACAAAAGAAGGTCATGGGGGGAAGACAAAAGCACAGATACTCGTAGAACAAGCTCAAGGACGATGGGCCCCTGCCTCCGCAGGGGTGGTAGGAGAGAAGGGAGTTGGAACCCCAGGCTGGACTGTTCATCTTCTTCAGCCTTCTAATCCTTCCGATCCACATTCCCCGGGCTTTGCTTCCATTCCTAGAGAAGGACAAGGAACACCCCAAGGAAACCTTGTCCCTCGACCTCCTCTTGAGGCAAACGAAACCTCCAATGAATATCTTTCCATTCTTCAAAAAGCTCAAGAGGATGAAGACTCTCCCTATCATGGTGAAACAGGCATGACTCCTGAAGATTGGATCATAGCCTTTATGATTCACCTTTTTGAAACAGGAAAACCCCTTGATGATGCACGGAATCCCACAAACAAAGAAAGCACCTCTTACCTTACAGGAGCTTTTTTTCGGTTCTCCATCCGTGTGCCTTACGTGTGTTGGATCCGTGATAGTCGTCAGGCTTACCTCAGCGCGCTTGATCTTCATGCTCGGGGTGTGACCTTTGGTTTGCGGTCTTCGGTGGTGATTTAACCTTTGATATCTATGTCTCTTTTCCGACCAAGTTTGGAATCTTTTCCGTCTGCTACCCCCACGGAGGTGGGGGTCAAGCGCACTTCGGAAATTCTTGGCGAAGCCATCATGGATTCTGTTTCAAGTGTCCGTGATTCTTTGTCTAAAGAACACCGCGCATATTTTGAAACTTTGCGACAAGAGATCATCACCTTCACCGAGGTTCACGGGATTCCAAGAGAATCTCTTGGCAAGCCCGACCTCCTCCGCGAGGCGACTGGCAAACTTTCCATTCCAGATCTTGAACGACTTGCCAATCTTCTTGAACGATTTGAATACCTTCTTAAGAACGGGGAACCAAAGAAAGAAGAACTCCCCGAATATTTTCAAGAAATTGAACGTCTTTATCATCTTCGCGAGCAATACACTTTTCAATTCAACCTTCTTAAAGAAACGGGAATACTTAAAGAAGGAGCCATCCTAGGCATAGACGGTAAGACCTATCCCATCCCCACTTTGGAACAAATCGCCATGCGTCTGTTTGAACGTCGTGGCGAACTTTCCACTAAACATGACCAAGGCTTTACTAAACTCCTCCTTGTTCCCTTTGGGATGAGTCTTGGTACTCTCCGAGAAATCCTCAAACAATTCCTACTCAAATATAAAGAGTCCCACTCCTCTTTTGATCTTTATAAACGCGAACCTCTTTGGACGTGGAAAAACTATCAAGGAGCAGACACAGGAGATTCTCCTAAGCTTGTTTATTATCCACAGTCTTTTGATCCGAAAGAGCATCAAGGAAAGACAAAGATGGAGATACTTGAAGAACAAGAAGACAATCAAGATTCCTTTCCCGGTTGGACTGTTCATCTTCTCCAGCCTTCTGATCCTTCCAATCTACATTCCCCGGGCTTTGCTTCTATTCCCAGAGAAGGACAAGGAACACCCCAAGGAAAGCTCATCTCACGTCCTCCTCTTGAAGCAAACAAATATCTCAAGGAATATCTTTCCATTCTTCAAAAAGCTCAAGAGGATGAAGACTCTCCCTATCATGGTGAAACAGGCATGACTCCCGAAGATTGGATCACAGCCTTTATGATTCATCTTTCTGAAACAGGAAAACCAATGGATAACTGGCAAAATAATAAAGAAAGCAAATCTTGCCTCATCGGAGCTTTTTTCTCGGCGCCCTCTGTCTCCATTCCTTGTGCACATTGGCGTTACGGTGATGCGCAGGTGCACTTAGAAAGTTTGGAAACCAAGTTTCCAGATGATTATGTGGGTGTCCGTACTTCGGTAGTGGTTTAACGTCGTTGTCACCGAAGATCAAAACGACGTACAATAAAAGTATTATGTTGCAAGAAGAAATGCTCAAGAAAATTGAAGAAGCACTTGTAAAGATTCGTCCTCTGTTGGCACAAGACGGAGGAGACATCGAGCTTCTTTCTTTTGATCCGGGAACACAGATGGTCACGGTTCGTTTTCTTGGTGCTTGTCAGGGATGTCCTATGGCGCAATTCACCTTGCAACGCATCATCAAAACAACCATCCAAGAATCTTGCCCCTTTGTTACTGATGTTATTCTCAACCCATGAACCTTTTCAAACGTCATTTTAAACCGCGTTATCTCTGGATCGCTTTGGTAACCTTGGTGCGGCAATCAAAAACGTTTCGCATCACCACGGTGATTTCGTTTCTTTTTTTGCTCGCCATGTGGTTTTTGCCCATATGGCGCATTGTGCCTTTGGCCGAACTCAAACCTTTTCTTCCGCTTCACTATAATGTCTATATGGGTATTGATCGTTTTGGTCCTTGGTACGGTGCTTTTGTGATTCCGGTTCTTGGGACATTTCTGTGGATCATCAACAGTATTTTCGAAGCGCTGTTTTTTCAAAAGGCGCGAGTGCTGTCATCCTTTTTTGCGTTTGGAACCGTTGTCACCGAAGGGGTCCTTTTGGTTTCTTTGATTTTTATGATTCTTTTGAACGTATGACTTTGGAATCTTTTGAACTTATTCGTATTTTATTTTTGACCGCGGCCGCTTTTTTGATCGCGGTGGCGTGGACCCCGCTGCTTATGAAGGTGCTTGTGCATTTTAAAGCGGGAAAATCCATTCGCAGCGAAAAGGAAGCGCCGATTTTTGCCAAACTTCATGCCAAAAAAATCGGCACACCCACCATGGGGGGTGTGCTTGTTTGGGGGACCGTTCTTTTGATCGCACTTTGTTTGTATTATGCCGCAGGGTTTGTTCCGGCCGATCATCTGTTGGCCAAGTTGAATTTTTTAACACGCTCGCAAACCTTGTTGCCTTTGGGGGTATTAGTAGCCACAGCCATCGCAGGATTTCTGGATGATTATTTGAATATTCGCAGGATCGGATCTGGCGGCGGAGGACTGCGTATGCGTCATCGTTTACTCATTTATACGTTGATTGCTTTTGTGGGAGCTTGGTGGTTTCGTATAAAGCTCGATTGGGATTTGATTTCTGTCCCATTTCTCGGGGATTTCAATTTGGGATTTTGGTATTTGCCGTTATTTTTATTTGTGATTATTGCCACGGCCTTTTCGGTGAATGAAACCGACGGGCTTGATGGATTGGCAGGCGGAACCTTGATGACATCGTTTGGTGCGTACGCTGTGATTGCCTTCGCGCTTGGTAAATATGATTTGGCGGTTTTCTGCGGAGTGATTTTAGGCGCGCTTTTAGCATTCCTTTGGTTTAATATCTATCCGGCACGATTTATCATGGGAGATACAGGCGCTATGTCTTTGGGGATTACACTTGGTGTTGTAGCCATGCTCACCAATGCTCCTTTTATTCTCCCCATCGTAGGTTTGGTGTTTGTGTTGGAATCATGCTCTGTATTGTTGCAAGTTTTTTGGAAGCGTGTGTTTCATCATAAACTTTTTCTTTCCGCACCGTTTCATCATCACCTCGAGGCGATAGGCTGGCCCGAACCAAAGATTGTCATGCGGCTTTGGGTTATTTCCATGGTTTGCGCCCCGCTTGGAGTTGCCTTGTTTCTTTTGGATGCCTTAATACCGTAAACGCATTATGACCCGTGGTTCCGGACACGTGGATTATTCTTTTCTCTCCATTGTCGGGGCCATTATTCTTTTTGGTCTTATCATGCTCGTGTCCGCATCTGCCCCGGAAGGATATCGAGAATTTTTTGACAGCTACTATTACGTTAAACATCAATTGATTTTCGGTTTTATTCCAGGTCTTGCCGGGCTGCTTTTGTTCAGCCGCATTCCGTATACGTTTTGGCGTAAGCATGCATGGAATCTTTTGATTATATCGATCGTTCTTTTGGTTATTGTATTTATCCCGGGGATTTCCGCTGGAATCGGGACTGCACATAGTTGGATTTCGGTAGCTGGTGTTTTTTCCATTCAACCTTCCGAGATTGTGAAGCTCACCTTTCTTTTTTATTTGGCAGGATGGTTGAGTCAGAGAGGAAAACGTGCGGTTGAAGATGTTCACGGCGGGCTACTTCCGTTTGTAGGGGTACTTGGGACAATCATGCTTCTCATGATTTTACAGCCGGATACGGGAACCATGTTTATTATCGCGGCCATGGCATTGGTAGTGTATTTTGTCGCGGGGGCGCCTCTTGCGTATGTACTTGGACTTTTTGGTGCAGGGCTTGGGGGTCTGTCACTTCTCATCAGTTTTTCACCGTATCGCGCGGCGAGGTTTACCACGTTTTTGCATCCCGAGCTTGATCCACAGGGGATCGGGTATCATATCAATCAAGCACTTTTGGCGATTGGGACCGGAGGATTTTTAGGTCTTGGATATGGGCATTCGCGTCAAAAGTTTGAGTATCTTCCCGAGGCTATCAATGATTCCATTTTTGCGATTATTGCCGAGGAAATGGGATTTATACTTGCGGTTGGGCTATTACTGCTTTTTGTCGCATTCGTATGGCGTGCTGTGGCAATCGCCAAGGCCGCACCGGATGATTTTGCAAAATATGTGACCGTGGGAATCACTGCATGGATTGCCTTGCAGGCGATCGTGAATATCGGCTCTATGGTGTCTTTGCTTCCTATGACCGGGGTTCCGCTTCCTTTTATAAGTTATGGTGGAACATCTTTGGCTGTTGCCATGTCCGCGGTCGGTGTGGTACTCAATATTTCTAAACATACAAAAAATTCATCCATTGTATGAACGTTTTATTTGCAGGCGGTGGAACCTTGGGTCCGGTCACTCCACTTTTGGCAGTTGTGCAAGCATGGAAGGCACAAGAATCAGGTGTTTCTTTTTTTTGGGCGGGAACACCGCACGGACCCGAACGAGAAGTGGTGGAAAAGGCAGGAATCCCTTTTTTCCAAATTATTGTGGCACGACTGCCGCGCTATCTTTCTTTGGAATGGGTAAAGCTACCCTTTGTTTTTTTGCGAGCCTTAAGGCAATCATGGTGTTTGATTTCAAAAGTGAAACCAGATGTAATCGGGGCGGCAGGAGGGTACACGTCAGTTCCCATTGTGTTTGTGGGGTGGATGCGCGGTATCCCGAGTTGGATTCATCAAATGGATGGGGAACCGCTTTTATCCAATCGTCTTTTGGCGCCATTTGCCACGCGCATTACCGTGACATGGCCAGATATGGTTTATGCATTTCCTGCTTTCAAAACTGTTGTACTTGGAAATCCTGTACGTGCGGATATACTGGAAGGATCTTTAGAAAAAGCGAAAGAGATTTTTTCTTTGGATTTATCTTTGCCAACCGTGTTGATTTTGGGAGGAGGGAGTGGATCTCGTTGGATCAATCAAACGATAGCAGGTGTGGTTCCTTGGATTTTGGAACGTGCCAATGTTATTCATCAGGTGGGGAAAGGGAAGATTGTGGAAGGAGTGAAGGTGATGGGAGAGAGATATCACACTGTGGAGCTTTTGACCGATGCCTTGCCTCATGCGTTTGCCGTGGCCGATGTGGTTATTTGTCGAGCAGGGATGGGGACATTGACGGAATTGGTGGCTTTACAAAAACCGACGATTCTTATTCCGCTCCCGGATTCTCCCCAAGAGGCGAATGCAAAAAAAGCTAAGGAGGCGGGTGGAGCAATTGTGATAGATCAGAAGATGGACGGGGGACCAGAAATCAAACAAGTATTAGGGCGTTTATTGAACAATAGAGATGAACGACAAGTTTTAGGGGAATCGTTGGGAAAATTATTCCAAACCAAGGTTATAGAACCTATTGTTGATATGTTGAGAAAAATGGGGGAGGGGTAAATTCTCCTTCGTCCCATCTTTGGTAGGACTTCATCGTGCGGTAAATCCGCCTCTGCCAAAGAGATTCTGTGCGGTTAACATCTGTCTTCGTTCTACCGGACTAGAGTGCGGTACAACAAAAAGACGCGCCTTGTGGGGCGCGTCGGTGTGTCAGGACTGTTTTTCTAGTTCCACTCGTCGTAGTTGAATTCGTCCAGGATGCCGCTGCCTTCCGCATCTTTACCAGCTTCTGGAGCGCCTTCTTCTACGCAGTTATAGCACTGCTCGGTGGTTGGATCGAGCTCAACGTTTTCTGCTCCGCAGGTTGAGCATGTCCCTTTCTCGGCCATAGAAAATAGGTTAAGGATTAACTTGCACTTGTATTATAGCGAGATGAAATCAGGAGACAAGGGGTTTGTCAAGACCTGTCAATATTTATTTTACGGAAATGACAATGTCTCGTTCAGACCTTGTCAGGTGTAAAAATTTTTGGTACGATCGCGCGCATACGGGTCGGTAGCTCAGTGGTAGAGCAGGAGCCTTTTAAGCTCAAGGTCGTGGGTCCGATCCCCACCCGACCCACCAACAAATACCAAGGACTCAATCTAACATCATGTTCAGAGAAGATGATGAGAAGAGTGGGTCTCTGGTATTTTTTTTATACTTTTTACATTTATCCCTATGGCGTCACACTATGGTGTCAGGTCCGACTACGGACTTTTTGGTATACTAGATTCATATGACAAGACCTTTACGTGTGGAATATTCCGGCGCGCTTTATCATGTGATCGCAAGGGGGAACGCAAAGCAGAAAATTTTTTTAGATGAAAAAGATAGAGGAGCTTTTCTTGATTGGCTAGAAGATATGACAAGAACACATAATGTTCTTTGTTACGCTTATTGTCTCATGGACAATCACTATCATCTTTTAATAGAAACCATTGATGCCAATCTCTCCAGAGCTATGCGAGATCTGAATGGTAATTATTCTCGTTGGTTTAATGTAAGACATAAAAAAGTAGGGCATCTTTTTCAAGGGAGGTATAAGGCGTTTGTAGTCGAGAAGGAAGGATATTTACTTGAAATTGCTAGGTATATTGTGCTAAATCCGGTTCGCTCGCATAAAGTGAAATATCCGGGTCAATGGAAATGGAGCAGCTATAATGCGACGGTAGGGAAAAGAAAAATCCCCAAATTTTTAACCGTAGATTTTTTACTATCGATTTTTTCTAAAAAGAAAGAACAGTCGCGACAACAATACGTGCAATTTGTAAAAGAAGGTATCAACGCAAAAGATCCGCATAAGAATGCAAGGAACGGATTTCTCATAGGAGATCAACAATTTATCGATTGGATCTGGGATAAGACAAATGGATCAGAGGAGATCAGAGAATACGCGAGGAACGAACGCATCGTAGGAAGATTCTCACTCAAGGAAATTTTTAGAAATATCAAAACGAAGCAACAACGAGATAACGCGATTATTTTTGCAAGAATGAGATGTGGTTATCTTTCCACAGAAATAGCTCGATATATTGGGCTAAAACCATCAGTTGTCGGTAGAATCAGTAGGGGTACTTACAATGTTAAACGTAAAAAAGTCCGTAGTCGGACCTGACACCAAAATGACAAAAACCAAAAATATGACTTTCACCCCCACACCTTCTTGGCACGAAAAAACAATTGAAGAACTCTGGCCTATTCTTGAAACTTGCTCTCAGGGGTTAACAGAATTTGAAATTGAAAAACGGCTCGTGACGCATGGTCGCAATGAGCTGCCTTCCAAAAAACAAATCACCTGGTGGCAGGTGCTTTTTTCACAATTCACAGGCCCCATGGTGATCATCCTTATGTTCGCGGCTTTTGTATCCGCTCTGCTTGCCGAGTGGGTGGATGCCGGTGTGATCACCGCTGCAATCCTTCTCAATACCACCATAGGATTTGTTCAAGAATATAAAGCGAATCGCTCATTGCAACAATTGCGTGCTCTTTTACAACCACGTGCTGTGGTGCGACGAGAAGGAAAAGAAAAAGAAATCAATGCTACTGAAATTGTACCCGGGGACATTCTCATTTTGCATACCGGAGATCAGATGACAGCCGACGCTCGACTCATCGAAGCGATTTCTCTTGAAGTAAACGAAGCACCACTTACAGGTGAATCTCTTCCCATTTCAAAACAGACCGAATCTTTGCGCGCGGGAAAAGCTTTGGCAGAACGGATAAATATGGTTTACGCAGGGACTCATGTGGTGGGAGGACATGGGGCAGCGCTCGTCATCGGTACGGGAATGCAAACCGAAATAGGGCGTATCGCTTCTCTGGTCGCAGGTGCACAAGAAGTCTCCACTCCACTTCAAATACAATTACGTTCCCTCGCCCGTTGGCTTGCCACAAGCATTGTCGTCGTCATTATTGTGTTATTCGGTTGGGGGCTTGTGGTTGGTCATGGTCTTTTTGAAATGTTGGAATTGAGCATTGCTTTAGCTGTTGCGGCAATTCCGGAGGGATTGGTTTTATCTGTCACGGTTGTTTTAGCCGTGGGTATGCAACGTATCTTGAAACGTCGATCTCTGGTGCGACAAATGATCGCTACCGAAACCTTGGGAAGCGTTTCGGTTTTGTGTACAGACAAGACCGGAACGATCACCGAAGGCAACATGCAAGTTGTTTCCATCTTGTCCGCACAGGGCAATTGGCAAACAAGTGAATCATTTCCCGTCTCTCTCAATCTATTTTTGCAAGGTATGGTCGCTTGCAGTCAAGTTTCTTTTCGAGAAGAAAAAGGGAAAAAAGTCTGTCAGGGAAATTTGACCGAATGTGCTTTGGCGCGTTTTGTCGATGCGCAGCGTCCCGGAATATTAGACGCACAATACAAACGGTTAGCTGAAATCCCTTTTGATTCTGTGCATAAATACATGGCCACCTGGCAGATGCTCGAAGAAAAGGAAACCCTATGGATCAAAGGTGCCCCGGAGCGTCTGTTACCATTCATCACTCAAGAACAAACTCTTCAAGGAAGAAAATCTTTTGGAGAAGAACAGCGTAAGGCGCTTGCATCATTTGTATCAGAGCAAACGCAAAAAGGATTACGTGTGATCGCGCTTGCATATCGTGTCGCTCCTTTTTGCGGGACCATAAGCGAAAAAGATTTATCCGGCATGACTTTGCTTGGACTGATTTGTTTACGAGATCCTTTGCGTAAAGAAGCCAAAGAAGAGATTCGTTTGGTGACAAAGGCCGGTGTGCGCACCGTGATTGTGACGGGAGATCATTCGCAAACCGCGCAAGCGATCGGACGAGAGGCCGGAATTGTCACAGACATCACGCAAGTGGCAACCGGAGAAATGTTGGATGCATGGAACGATCAAGAATTGAAAGAGCATGTTGAGAAGATTGCGATTTACGCGCGCGTGGAACCGCGACATAAAATCCGTATCGTTCAAGCCTGGCAAGCGCGTGGAGAAGTGGTGGCCATGACCGGGGATGGAGTGAATGATGCTCCTGCGCTCAAGGCTGCGGATATTGGTATTGCTCTTGGATCCGGAACAGAGGTTGCCAAACAAGCATCTGATCTTGTTCTCATTGATGACAACCTCAAAACGATCACGGCGGCGATCGAACAAGGTCGCATTATTTTCGACAACATTCGTAAGATTGTTATCTATCTTCTCACAAGCAGTTTTACCGAAATGGTTTTGGTGGGAGGTGCACTTTTTTTGGGGTTACCCACGCCGCTTCTTGCCGTTCATATTTTGTGGATCAATATCGTCCAAGACAGTTTTCCCAGTCTCGCATTGACACTTGATCCCGGACAAGACGATGTACTCACACGTCCTCCGCGTCCGCGGGGAGAAGCCGTTCTCAACAAAGAATCTTTACTCATTATTTTCCTTGTGGGTCTTGTCTCTGATCTTATTCTTTTTTTCATCTTCCTTTGGTATCTCGCACATACGCACGATCTTTCTTTGGCACGCACGGTTATGTTTACGGCCGTAGGGCTCAATGCGCTTGTGTACGTCTTCGCGATCCGTTCTTTGCAAAAACCCTTGTGGCGTATTTCACCTTTTTCCAATCCTTGGTTGATCGCGAGCGTCGCTTTCGGTCTCGTCTTTTTATCCACAGTGCTTCTCCTCCCCATGACGCGAGAAGCCTTTGGTCTCACTCTTCTTTCCTTGTTTGATCTCACTATTTTGCTTATGATAGTGGGCATAAAGGTTTTTGCTATCGAGCTTGTGAAATGGGGATTTCGTCGCAAACAAGATGGCATTTTGATTCATAATCCGATTTAAGTTTATGGCATCTTCTTCTCTTTTTTCCGTGATAGAAAAAACGTATCATGCGCAAGCAAAAGCGCGCGGAGAGGTGATCCGCGAATCCGGACAAGCACTCAACTTGTCCAAGCGAGCCATTTTTGCTCTTCATCGTGAGGATCCTAAAGCCGCCTCTGATTTATTGGCCGAAGCTGTTACTCATTTTGAAAAATGTGAAAAGCATTTTAAAACATTTCCCACATTGAACGAAGGAGCCTATCTTGCGGGACTCGAAGAATATGCCGAGGCCTTGTTGTTTCAACAATATGTAGAACGAAGGACCTTGGGAAAGATCGAAAAACGTGCCATGGGAGTGGAAACATATTTGGGAGGATTGAGTGATGCGACCGGAGAAATTGTGCGTTATGCCATGCGACAAGCTACCAAGGGAAATATGAATGCGGTCGTGGAGGCGGAAAAAATTGTCAGCCGTGTCGTGGAAGATTTGCTGCGTCTGGATCTCACCGGTTATTTGCGTCAAAAGTTTGATCAAGCCAAGAAAAATTTGCGACAACTCGAACAGATTTTGTATGACATTAGTCGGCGGGGATAATCCGCCGTCTTTTGCTATGGTTAATGTTGCCGCTATTGTCCCCGCTTACAATGAAGCACAAACCATCAAAGAGGTGGTGCGCGTGCTTAGGGTTTCTTCGCTTTTGTCCGAAGTGATCGTGGTTTCAGACGGTTCGACCGATATGACAGCTTCCTATGCACGAGAATCCGGCGCAACAGTCTACGAGCTTCCACACAATAGAGGCAAAGGAGGAGCCATGCGATATGGAGTTACTAAAACCAAGGCAGAGATCATTATTTTTTTTGATGCGGATTTGATCGGTCTCACGGTTGAACATATTGAACAACTTGTCCGTCCGGTGCTTGAAGGAAGTCTTGCTATGTGTGTGGGATTGCGCGATCGAGGTGTTTGGTTTCGAATCTTAGGCCCTCGTTTGCCTCTCATCAGCGGGGAACGTGCCATGAAACGAGAAGTGATTGAGCAAATTCCCGAACGATTTTTACGACGATTTATGGTTGAGGCCTCGATCAATTATTTTTGCCGCACTAGAGCGTATGCGTATGGAACCGTATTTCTTTCTTCCCTCACTATTCGTCGCAAATGTCAGAAGGTGGGAATCCTTCATGGAGTGAAAGGCTATCTTCTCATGATCGGGCAAATTATTTTTGCCATGGTCACCGTACGATTGGCAAGGATTTTTCATCAATTTTAATATGAGAGAAACTCGTCATCACGAATCTGCCCCTGTTTCCATCGCTCCCGACGCTTTTGCCATGGAATATAGCAAGGTGCGGAACAGACTTCCGGAACAAGTCCACAAACCTTTGGATATTTTTCGCGATGAAGTATTGGAAATTTGTGCAGCCCATGGGGTGGATCATCCCACAAAATTGGGACGAGAAGGAAAACACGCATCCACAAAAACCCTCGAACATGTTGCTCGACTTTTAGAAAACATCGCCTATATTTTTGAGCACAAAGAAATTCCTCCTGGATATAAAGATTGGGAGGTGGAGATTCCGAAGGGTGACAAATTTATGGAGGTTGTAGAAAAAGACGGGCGCGTTTTCTTTTCCACAAATTACGGAGTCCACACAGGCACTCGTATTTTTGATTCTTCAGGACATTGCGAAGATTATCCCAATGGTTCTATAGCACACAGAGATTTGGAAATCGTAGACGGAAAGTCCGCCTATATCATCAACGATCCGGAGGTAAATTTTGTTTTTTTTGACGGGGAAAAAATAGGGTCACCTGAAGGTTACAAAATAGCGTCGCATCTTTTGGATATGAACGGGGAACTTGTGTATATAGCAACAAATCACGGAAGTGATAGAACGATCATTTATAAAAACGGCCAACCTTACGGTTCGACAGAGGGTTACTATGAAATTTCCCGCCTATTGCCCGTAGGCGACGAACTTGCTTTTGCAGCAAAAAAAGAAATAAACAGCCCTGTTCATGTGTATCTTGGAGATCATCTTGTTTCAGAAAATGAAGATGGCTATCAGGAAGTTATTGAGATGGCGGTTGTAAACGGTACACTTGCTTTTTTGGCTAGAGAAGACCTCGGTTATAGCTTGCTTGTTCATAATGGAATTCATCAAGAAGTGTCGATGTTCGAATTTTGTGGATTGCAAGAAATAGACGGTCAACTGTCTTGGATAGAGCAAAGGGATTCAGGACAAAGGTTATTCATTGGGAAAGAACTCCAAGGAGTGTATGCCAATATCCATAAAGTCCTGAAGACAAAGGCAGGGATCGTTATTGTGGCAATATTAGAAATTCTCGGTAATTGGTTTTTGATACAAAAGAATGAAATCATCGGAAATACGGAAGGATATGAGAGAATTCCAAAACCCCAGGTTGTTTCTGTGGGCAGCGAAATTATTATTGCTTCAGGTAAAAGTCCGGATATGCCTTGGGTCATTGAATCTGCATCCGGAACGCATTTTTATTCCTGTGAAAAATGTCATCTTCTCAAAGCTGTCGATGACACACATTTTATCGTGATTGCAGAGGAAGATGGCAAGGTCGTTCAGCGTACATTTGATATTGAGCATTCTCCGTATCAGGGAGAGGTGAATACATAAAATATGGAAACTCGTCATCCTGAATTTGTCTCTGCTCCAATCGCTCCCGACGCTTTTGCTATGGAATATAACAAGGTGCGCGACAGGCTTCCGCAACATGTCCGCAAACCCTTGGACGTGTCTCGTGATGAAGTATTGGAAATCTGTAAAGCCCATGGAGTGGATCATCCCACAAAACTCGGACGAGAGGGGGCACAACCCACCTTACAAACCCTTGAACGTGTCGCTCGACTCTTGGAAGACATTGCCTACATTTTTGAACGCAAAGAAATTCCTCCTGGATATAAAGATTGGGAAGTGGAGATTCCGGAGGGTGATGAGTTTACAGAAGCGGTGGAAAAAGATGGAAAAGTTTTTTTCTCTACTGTTGATAAGAGTTGTGAATTTTCCAGGATTTTTGATAGTTCCGGACTTGTAAAAAACTATGATCAAGGTTGGATGGCAAGAGGCGATTTGAATATTGTGAATGGAAAGCCCGCTTGCGTTATTAATGATGTGTCCAAAAGTTTTGTCTTTTTTGACGGGAAAAGAATAGGACCGCCCGAAGGTTATAAAAGTGTAAGACTTATTCGCACAGAACATCGAAAGCTTATTTATACAGCCAAAAATCATGAAAGCGACAAAGACATCATTTATGTGGATGGTGAGCCTTACGGATCATCGGAGGGTTACTTGGAGGTTAGCCATGTCATCCCTGTGGGCGAGGAGCTTGCCATAGCAGTAAAAGAAAGATCAGGAGGCAACATGGCAATCTATCTTGGCGATCGTCTTATTGCAGGTGATAAAGAGGGATACGAAAGTGTGAGAGAGATGAAAGTCATAAACGGAGATCTTGCTTTTATCGCAAAAGATACTGTTGGTAGATTCGTTATTGTTTACGACGGAGTTGTTCAAAAAATGTCGAATCAAGATTTTTTTCATTTAAAAGAAATAGATGGTCAACCTTTTTGGGTGGAGAAAAAGGCGAAAGGAGGCGATGAGTTATTTGTAGATGGCGAATCCTATGGAATGTATTCTGATTTTTTAAGAATTTTGGAAACAAATAAAGGAATGGTGATTGTCGTAACAAAAGCAGAAAATCCAAAACGGTTGTTTCTCTTACAAGAAGGAAGGAGCATTGGGAAAGAAGAAGGGTATTTAAGGATGCCATCGCCTCGCATGATTTCCGTAGGTGATGAAGTTATTATTGCCTCGTGTCAGGAGCCAGGATCGTCATGGGTGATTGAGTCAACGTCTGGTGCTCATTTTTATTCCTGTGAAAAATGTCATCTTCTCAAAGCTATTGACGACACGCATTTTATTGTGATTGCAGAAGAAGACGGCAAGGTCGTTCAGCGCACATTCGATATCGAGCATCTTCCGTATCAGGGAGAGGTAAACACGTAATGTATGTCTTTTTTTCGACCAACTTCTGAATCTTTTCCGTCTGCCGCCCCTGCGGAGGCGGGGATCCAACGCACTTCGGAAATTCTTGGCGAAGCCATCATGGATTCGGTTTCAAGTGTCCGTGATTCTCTTCCCGAACAACACCGCGTGCACTTTGAAACTCTGCGACAAGAAATCATTGATTTTACAAAAGTTCACGGGATTTCCAGAGAATCTCTTGGTAAGCCCGATCTCCTTCGCGAGGTGACCTGCAAACTCTCCACCCCAGATCTCAAACGACTGGCCGATCTTCTTGAACGCTTCAAACATCTTCTTATCTATCATGAACTCAAAAAAGAAGAGATAGACCCTGCCAAAGCTATTGAGTATGCAGAGGAGCATTATCACCTCAAAGAGCAATACACTACCCAAGTCACTCTCCTTGAACAAGTCGGCATTCTCAAAGAAGGAGTCATCCTAGGCATAGATGGAAACAAATACCCCATCCCCACACTTGAACAAATCGCCATCCGTCTTTTTGAACGTCGAGAAACACTTAAAACCAAACACGACCAAGGCTTTACCAAACTCCTCCTTGTTCCCTTTGGTATGAGCCTTGATACCCTCCAAGAAACCCTCAAACAATTCCTCCTCGATTACAAACAATCTCACCCCACCTTTGAACTTAATACCAATGAACCTCTCTGGACATGGGATGAATATCAAGGAGCAGATATAGGAGATCCTCCTAACCTTGTCTATTATTCGCAGTCTTTTACAAAAGAGGGGCATGGTGGGAAAACGAAGATAGAGATACTTGAAGGGCGGGAAGACCCCGCCCCTGCGTATGGGCGAGGTTCCCTCGCCCATCCATTTCCCGGCTGGACCATTCATCTTCTCCAACCCTTAAACCAGGACACTCAAGATACCGAAACTCCCCAAGGCTTTGCTCCCATTCCCCTTAAAGGCCAAGGAACACCCCAAGGAGATATTGTTTCCCGTCCTCCTCTTGAAGCAGGACAATCTGCTGATGACTATCTTTCCCTCCTCCAATCTTCCACAGAAGATGAAGACTCTCCCTATCACCAAGAATCAGGCCTTACTCCCGAAGACTGGATTATGGCCTTTATGCTTCATCTTACAGAAACAGGAAAACCCTTTGATAACTGGCAAAACAACACAGAAAGCATTTCTTACCTTACAGGAGCTTTTTTCTCTTCCTCCGCCGATGTGCCTTACGTGTATTGGGTCCGTGGCGGTCGGCAGGTCGTCCTCTCCGGGACTGGTCCTCGTGGTTGGGTTGGGGACATTGGTGTGCGGTCTTCGGTGATGATTTAACCTTTGATATTTATGTCTCTTTTTCGACCAAGCTTGGAATCTTCTCCGTCTGCCGCCCCTGCGGAGGCAGTCCCGCCTGTGGCGGGATCACCGGATACAGAAGTGAGGATCCAGCGCACTTCGGAAATTCTTGGCGAGGCCGTCATGGATTCGGTTTCAAGTGTTCGTGATTCTTTGCCTGAACAATATCGCGCACACTTTGAAACTCTGCGACAAGAGATCATTGATTTTACAAAAGCTCATGGGATCCCAAAAGAATCTCTTAGCAAGCCCGACCTCCTGCGCGAGGTGACCTGTAAACTCTCCACCCAAGATCTTGAACGACTCGCTCTCCTTCTTGAACGCTTCAAACATCTTCTTATCTATCATGAACTCAAAAAAGAAGAGATAGACCCTGCCAAAGCTATTGAGTATGCAGAGGAGCATTATCATCTTTGTGAGCAATACGATTCTCAAGTCTCCCTTCTTGAACAAGTAGGCATCCTCAAAGAAGGAGCCATCACTGGCATAGACGGTCATGAATATCCCGTTCCAACTCTCGAACAAATAGCTTCTCGTATCTTTGAATGCCGTGAGATTCTCGAAACAAAACATGACCAAGGCTTTACCAAACTTCTTCTTGTTCCCTTTGGCATGAGCCTTGATGCTCTCACGGACGCCCTCAAACAATTCCTTCTTAAGTACAAGAAGGATAATCCCACTTTTAATCTTGATACTGATAATCCTCTCTTTGTATTGATAGGATATCAAAGAGCAGACATCGGAGATTCCCCAGATCTTGTCTATTATCCACAGTCTTTTGATAGGTATAATCATCAAGGAAAGACGAAGATGGAGATACTCAAAGAACAATCTAAAGGACGATGGGCCCCTGCCTCCACAGGGGTGGCAGGAGAGAAGGGATTGGGAACCCCAGGTTGGACTGTTCACCTTCTCCAACCTTCAAACTTAGATGACCAAGACACGGAGACTCCCATAGGTTTTTCTTCTATTCCCCGACAAGGCCAAGGAGCACTCCAAGAAGACGAGAACCACCGTCCCCCTCTTGAGTCAGGCAAAACTCCCATTGAATATCTTTCCATTCTTCAAAAAGCTCAAGATGATGAAGACTCTCCCTATCATGGTGAAACAGGCACGACTCCCGAAGATTGGATTACAGCTTTTATGATTCACCTTTCTGAAACAGGAAAACCAATGGATAACTGGCGAAATAGCAAAGAAAGTACCTTTTACCTTACAGGAGTTTTTTTTCGCTTCTCCTCCCGTGTGCCTTGCGTGTTTTGGGACCGTGGCAATCGTCGGGCTGGCCTCAGCGGGGTTGGTCCTCATGCTCGAGATGAGTACATTGGTTTGCGGTCTTCGGTCATGATTTAACTTGTTAATTCCGCGCAGCTTGGCCTACTCCGCCGAAGTAGCTTCGGCTACGAAGGCCGGACTGTACGGAGATTCATTTTTCTCTATGTCTTTTCCATTTTTTTCTCCCAAAGATTTACAAGGTGCCGTGGTGACTGTGATGGGTCTTGGACGGCACAAAAAAGGAAGCGGAGTCGGAGCAGTCAAATGGCTCATGCGTCACGGGGCGCAAGTGGTTATTACCGATCTTAAAAGCGAGGATGAACTGAAAGAATCCGTTGCCGAAGTGATGTTGTGGTATGACGAATATCGTCGAGCGTATCCGGATCGAGAAATTTCAAAACCCATTTTTACCTTGGGCGAACATAAGGAAGATGATTTTCAAAACGCGCAACTGGTGGTGCAAAACCCTGGTGTACCGCGCGAGTCAAAATTTGTGCAGTTGGCGCGACGTCAGGGCATTACCGTAGAAAGCGATGTGTCGTTGTTTTTGCGATTTTGTCCATTTCCTGTTTATGCGATCACGGGCACACGTGGAAAATCCACAACCACAGCTTGGCTTGGGGAAATGCTCAAGACCTTACATCCCAAGACCGTCATTGCCGGAAATATTTTGCATTCTCCGCTTGAAGATTTGGATTGGTTGCTGGAAGAGTCGGCACCGGTTCCAATCGTGCTCGAACTTTCATCTTGGCTCTTAGAAAGTTTGGAAAATGTGGAAAAGCCTGCGGAGATCGCTATCCTTACAAATGTGTACAAGGATCATCTGGATCGGTACGAATCGTTTACTCATTACAAGCAAGCCAAAGAATTGATTTTCCATCATCAAACAAAAAAGCAGGTCGCTATTTTGAATGCGGATCAGGAAATTACAAAAGAAATTGCAACGCGACTTTCTGCACGTACGCTTTGGTTTTCACTCTCGCACTTACAGGGGAAAGAAGGGGCGTGGGTAGAGGAAGAAAAAATAGTTTGTGAACTTCAAGGGGAGAGAAAAGAAATTTGTGCGGTTTCTGAACTTCTCCTTTTGGGAGAACACAATGTAGCCAATGCGCTTGCTGCGATTTTGGGAGCAATGGTGGCCGGAGTTTCTTTGGAAAGTATTCGGCAGACACTCAAAACATTCACCGGACTTCCCGGGCGTCAGCAAAAAGTTTTTGAAAAAGATGGTGTGGTGTACGTGAATGATACCTCAGCAACATCTCCGGAGGGGGTGATCGCCGCACTTAAACGTTTTGATGATCACCCGATTATTTTGTTGGCCGGAGGGAATACCAAAGGGTTTACCTACGAAGAAATGGGGGAATGGATTCAAAAAACGTGCAAGCAAGTGATTTTGTTTGATGGCACAGGGACGCAGATGATTGAGGACGCGATGAAAGGTGTGGTGCCGGTCAAGCGAGTTTCAAGTATGAAAGAAGCGGTGATGTTTGCCTCCGAATCCGCGCAGTCCGGGGATATCGTTCTTCTTTCTCCCGGTGGATCCAGTTTCGCTTTGTTCAAAAACGAGTTCGATCGAGGAGATCAGTTTAATATCGCCGTTGCCGGTCTCTCCTTTCTATCCACTTCAAAGAAAACAGCCGTGATACAATGAAGATGTTGAAAGTTCTTATGTCTATCAAATCTTTGATCACCTTTTTGATGCCGCCCGCGCTTCTGCATATTTACCATCATGTTTTGGCGTCTTTTGCCGCTTTTTGGTTTGGGTATCCATCGCGAAAGATTGTAGTAATTGGTGTCACAGGAACCAATGGAAAATCTTCCACGATCCAATTTATGGGTCAATTATTGGAACAGATGGGTGCTAAGGTGGGGTGGACCACAACCGTCAGTCTAAAAGTTGGAGACAAAGAAATCATCAATGATCAAAAAATGACCATGCTCGGGCGGTTTCAAACTCACGCGTGGATCCGTAAGATGGTAAAGGCCGGATGTCACTATGCTCTTGTGGAAACTTCTTCCCAAGGCATTGCCCAGTTTCGTCATGTGGGGATTGCCTATGATGCGCTCGTGTTTACCAATTTGACTCCTGAGCATATTGAAGCGCATGGAGGATTTGAAGCGTATAAAAAAGCAAAGCAAACCATTTTTGCGCAATTAGCCTCTCAACCGCGCAAACATTTGGCAGGACGAGATATTTCAAAGATTATTCTTGCCAACACCGATGACCCACAGGCAAAAGATTTTTTGGCGTTTGAGAGTGATGAAAAATACGGATTTGGATTTAAGGAAGATGTCTTGTGTCATGATTACGCAAAACATCTCGTGGTCGGATCGGGAGCGTTTTCCTTTGAACTTCAAGAACAAAAAATGGAAGCACCGCTTTTGGGAGCATTTAATGCAGCCAATGTGCTTGCCGCTGTTGTGACCTGTCGAGCCTTGGGATATGCCCTTTCTGATATTGCGCAAGCAGTCGCCCGATTGCATGCCGTTCCCGGTCGTATGGAAAAGATCGATATGGGGCAGCCGTTTTTTGTGTATGTGGATTATGCCTATGAGCCTGCGGCACTAGGCGCGGTGTATCAGACATTGGATCTTTTGTCCTATGACCGTTTGATTCATGTGCTTGGGTCCGCAGGAGGAGGGCGCGATGTGGCACGCCGGACCCTTTTGGGGAATCTGGCCGCGGCAAAAGCACAAGAAGTGATTATCACCAACGAAGATCCTTATGATGAGGATCCCATGGGGATTATTCACAAAGTTGCGGATGGTGCGCGCGAAAGAGGAAAATGTGACGGGAAAGATCTTTTTATTGTGTTAGATCGTCAAGAAGCCATTCGATTGGCATTCTCTCACGCCAAACCCAAAGACCTGGTGTTCATCACCGGGAAAGGGTGCGAACCAGTGATGGCGATTGCCCGAGGGAAAAAAATTCCTTGGGACGACCGCGTCGCCTCACGTCGCGCCTTACAAGAACTCGGATATGCGTCATTATCAACTCACTCTACAACCTGAAGAAGAATTGATGGCTAAGGTGTTCGAAACTCCCTTGGTGCATGCTTGGCGATTTTTTCTTTTGGGTCTTTGGACGTTACTTCCTTTTTTCTTTTTATTTCCTTTATTGCAACGTGGAATTTTGGGGGTAATCATTTTTCTTGCTGTCGCTTCTTCGGGAGCATTTTTGCTTTTTTACGTGTATGATCAATGGAAGCATACCCTTCTTTTTATTACTGATCGTCGGGTGATTGACGTGGAGCAACGGGGTTGGATGAATTTTGAAGTGTTTGAGGTGAGGCATGGGCAAGTGAAAGATGTGGAAGTGAAACGTCGCGGACCTTGGGCCCATGTGTTTTCTTATGGCAATTTGGAAATTGAAATCCTACAGTCGTCAGAGAATCTTTTGTTTCCGCGTGTGAGGAACGCCAAGCGCATACAATATCTTTTGCTTGATTTGCGGGATTATACGCAAGGTTTGCTACATTGATATGTCAAATCCTCGCCTTTCTTTTTTTCGCCGCCTTTTTTCGTTTCGTTCCCTCTTGCTGATCAATGTGGGAGTGATCGGTTTTTTGTGTCTTTCTTTGGGGCGAGAGTTTGTGCGGCAAATGGATATCCAATACAATCTTTTCAAACTTCAGGAAGAAGTGGCGACGCTCGGACAGTATCATGCGGAATTGGAAGATCTGTACACCTCTATCCAAACGGTTTCTTATATGGAACGGGAGGCTCGGTTAAAACTCGGTATGCAAAAGCCGGGGGAACAGGTTGTGGTGGTGCAAGATTCTCTGCAAGCCTTGGCGGGAGAAGGAGAAAGAGAAACAGGAGTGGAAGAAACCATGGCACAGATCGCCGCAGGAACCATGGTCGCGGATTATTATTCCAATATAAAAAAATGGTGGTTTTATTTTTTTGATCCGTATCGTTTCGATACGTTAAAACAAACGTATGATGCCATGTTGTGAACACAAGGAGGGGAGTGAAGGGCAGTCTTGTGATTGTCTTCCTTTGCAAGGAGAGAGAACGGAGATTCCAAAAAAGATTTGGATGATTTTGGCCGGGATTGGGGTTGGGATTTTAGCGGCGGCAATGATCGTCAGCGTACTTGTGTATACGCGACCTGTGGGAGATGCTTTCGTTGGCAAAGTGGTAAAGATCGTGCCTTATCCGGCTGCAGTTGTGGGAACACACACCGTTTCCATGCGAGATTTGTATGAGGAATATCGTGCCATGCAGAATTATTTCAGTTCACTTGACACTCCTCCTGATATGACGAATGAGGATGTGATTACCATGATCATGCAAACCTTAGTGCGTAAAGTGTCGGTGCGAGAGTTGATGCAAGCGTATGATTTGGTCTTGGATGAGGACGCTGTGACAGAGATGTATACATCCATGGTGAATCAAGTGGGTGGAGAAGAAATTCTTGCACAAAAAATTTCCGAAACATTTGGATGGACAACGGAAGTATTTCGCGATCGTGTAGTGACACCGCTTGTGATGGCAGATCAGTTAACAACCTTTGTGGAAGAAAGCGAGGAGATTCAAGGAGAACGTTTGGAGGAGGTTGAATCTTATCGACAGCGTGTGACAAATGGTGAGGCTTTTCTGGATGTCGCCAACGAGGTTATGACCGCTTACGAAATGAATACCCAAGGAGATTATGGAGAAGTGGCTTTGGAAGATTTGCCCGAGGAGTGGCAGACGGCTTTGGAAGGGATTGGAGATGGGGGAATGACCGAGGTCATAGAAGGGTCTGGGGTATCTTTGGTTTTGTTTGTGCAGCAGAGGATTGTAGTGGAAGAAGCGCAAAGTGGAACTGAATCTGTAGATTTGCAATTTTTAGCCGTGCCCGATATCACTTTGGAGGATAAAGTGGCGGAATATTTGGAAGATACGTGGGTGTGGAAGATTGTGGGAGAAGAAGTGGCGGAAGAAGAGGTGATTGAAGAAGGCGAGGATCAGACATCAGAAGAAGCGGCACCTGTTGAAGAAGAAACCATCACAGAATAGAAAACAAAAAACCGTGCGGGTGATCCGTACCCCAAAAAGTGGACACAGGGAAAAAACTACACATGCATTAAAAGATGATTTCTGTATCCCACAGGAGTCATCTTTTTTAAGTTCCATTG
>LCMS01000002.1 GCA_001002765.1 Candidatus Uhrbacteria bacterium GW2011_GWE2_46_68
TCATAGACAAGAAAACCCCCGGAGCAAAGCTCAACGGGGGTCGTTTCGTAAAAACCGGAATGTATCGTTATCGTGGGGCAAACGGCTGTTTGCCCCTACTGGCGGTGGCCGCGGGAACCACCAGAGGCGGGAACCTTGCGGATCCCGTAGCTGGTATTGGGGTAGGTCACGGCGACCGACCCGGTATTGGGGCCCCCGTACATGGGGGTTTCCTCGAGCTGATCGGCGGCGGTGTCGCCATCGGTGTCGATCGTAGTTCGGCGGTTCATACCCGTGTCCCGAAGGTACACGAGCGTGATCGCCTGGCCATGCTGGGAGGGGAGGCAGATCTCTTCCGCGTTTGGGGAAAACGCGGTGAACATCTGGTAGTTCCCGTTGCCTTCGATGTCGGCGAAGGTCGGGTAGGTCATCACACTCACCCCGGCATTGGGGATGACGGGGATTCCGTCAGCGGAGATCGCCACGATCCGAACCGAGGAGACACGCACGCTTTGCCCCATATGCGTTCTCACCCCTCCATCGAGGTTGTAGACGCACACCTGGGTGGGCGCCAAGGTCGGGGAGACCTGGCGGCCAAGGATCGCGGCGTTTTGCACACCACGGGGGGTGATCGTGGTTTCGACGACGCGGGGGGTAGGGGCAGCGGGAGCGGGAGGGACGACAGCAAGGACTGGGGCCGGAGCTGGGCTGATGGTGGCAACAGCACGGGTCGAGGAGGTCTCGGCATAGCGCCTAGCCGCTTCGGCATGAGCCTCAGCCAGCACAGCGCGCTCCTCGGCTTCGATGCGCTTGGCATCGGCCTCACGCGCGAGCGCGACCGCCTCATGTACCAGGCAGGAGGCGTACGCATTCTGATCTGCCTCGAACTCATCACACAGGACGTCATCCGTGGAGGTGTCCTGGGCAAAGGAGGGGGCGACGAAGAAGAAGGCGATGAAGAGGAGAGCGAACATGGGTGAATTCCTTGGTAGGGGTGTTTTTTTGTGGTGGGCGAACGCCCGGTGTACGGGGCGAACGCCGTTCACCCCTACTCTGAGCTTTCTTGTACGCCGATCCATCGCTGGATGGCGCGGACGTCTTGTTCGAGCGAGGTCTGCTTTGTGGGCGAACTGCCGTTCGCCCCTACTGCTTCGGGTACCTGGGCCCTGGCCTGCATCTCGTACGTCATCTCGGCAGCATTGGAACTGGCTGCCGCAAGCGGGTCGAGTGCATAGGCCATACCAGCGCCGTAGCCGTAGAAGTTGCCGTACATGAACGGCTGGTCTCCACCAACCTTTGCAAGCGGCAGACCTTGGTCCCAGATCGTGGCAGGGACGCCACGCTCGAGGGCGCCACTCATAACCTCCCGCTGGGTCAAGCCCCGCAGAAGATCAAGCGTGCGCCCCGAAGGGACATTGCTGGTGATCGCCACACTACCTTCTGTTTCAGTAACTTCCAACTTGATCGGTTGGAGGTGAGCGCACCCACTCAAAAAAATCAACGCAAAAAACCAAAGGTTTTTCATGACTTCTCCTGTTTTTCCGGTTTGGTTGGAAAGGGCAAGAAAGAGAACAATGATTGCGCTCTTTCTCACACTTTTCAAGGATAAAACATTGGTTCAAAACCGCATGTTTTGCCCAGTTTTGAACGAGTAAATATAGCACAAAAAGGCCGTTTTGTCAACGCTTCCATGCATTTTTGAAATATGGTGATGGGTCGGTAGGGGCAAGCGGCCGTTCGCCCCTACATGAGTCGATTATGATTGACAAAATCGCCAAAAATTGATACAAAACCACGTCTTCTGTGCGCGGAAACCCCGCGTAAAGAAGCTTGAAAAAGCTCTTTCCAACACCACAACAAGTCACCACCCCATCCCCCTTCGTTCCGCCAACGGCGGGACTTCGGGGGATAAACCACCGCGCACGGAGAAAATCACCATGTCTATTTTTGACCTTCACAAAGTACTGACCGAGTCAGGTGGACTCCTCATTGGAGAAAGCGTGGAAATGGCCGCCACTGATGTGGCCGAAGCCCTTCCTGGAAAAGAGCTTGTCAAACAGCTCCTCAAGAGGATTCCAGGGGCAAGGCCTCTTGCCGCTCATGCGGCTAATCCACTTTTTTTCAAAGGCCTTGGTATTGCCATGGCCGCGGTTTTGCCCGCAATGGCAGACCAGGTGCTTCCAGGAAACAACAATGCCAATGTGGCCAGAGCTCGCGATATCATCAAAAAGCTCGGACCACACCTGTCGATCGGCTTTGGCCACGGTATCGCCAATCAGTTCGAGTATGAGCGGGCTGTTGAACAGGCCATTGATGATGCGGATGCTGATCGCCTTCCCGCGATTGTGACTGCAACCGACGGTTCTGCCCCGGTTATGGTTGCCTGGAGTCCGGAGCTTGAGGGGTATCATCCCTCCATGCCCAATGATTCCAAGGATCCTGACGCGGTCAAAAAGGAACCCTATGTAGTCTTGTGCTCCACCTATCAGAGAATGAAGCAGCGCCTGGGCGCCGGATTCAAGGAAGTTTTCATGACCAAGGATGACGCCGAACTTCGCGGGTTTCGTCCCGCCGGCTGTTGTCAGGTCACGATTTCCGCAATCGAGGCTGGAAAGAAAAAGGGGAAACCCGGATTTTTCGAAGCAATCGGTGAAGAGGGTCGTGCGCTTACCCGCGCGTTTGTGAGGACTGCGATTTTCAAGGATCCCACAGGCAAGCAAGTCGGCATTGATTTTGGCAAAGAGATTTTGCCCCACATGCCCCCCGAGCATTGGGCATACCTTGGAAACCATATCAAGGCAGACCCTGTTACCGGCCTTCTGTCGGATGAAGATTATGATGAGGTCGTAGGCCATATTCGAGTCTTCGGAAAGGGGACTTTGGAATTTGGCACCAAGATCCTTCTGGCGCTTCAATGGGCATATCGGCAACTCAATGCACACCCGAAGATTGCCAAGGCAGGAAAGATTGCAGGCATTATCGTTATTGTCTTGACCATTATTTTCGGCATCTTCGCAGTCTTTGCTGGGATCGCGACAGTCGTTGGGTCGATCGTCCTCTACCTCGTGGCCTCCTTGGCCGCGCATGGTGGTTGGGCGGTTGGTCTTATGGCGCTTGCAATCGGGTTGCTCTTTTTGTGTCGGATTCCCCTGGCCTCCAGTCAGGCAATGACCAATTGGATCGCGAAGTGGATCCCCGGTGAACAAAAGACCGTGACCTGGATGAAGCAGGTTGCCGATGAGGCGTTTGCATTTTTCGCAACGTCGTCGTGGTTTTTCTTCTGGCTCGTGATTTTTGATGCCGGATTTGTCGCGCGCATTTCGATGTGGTTCCTGTATTTTTTGACCTGGGCCGGACTTCACTACGCAAACAAGAGCTTCAACTTCTCTTGGGTGCGTGATGTGGAATTCGCCAGGGCAAAGATTTTCCAAGTTCTCACTATGGCGCAGATCGCCCTTATCTTCTTGCTCACACTTGCGGGCTGGCCGGAGATTCCCACCACAGACCTCACGATTGAAAGTCGCACGGTTTCATTGACCAAGTCAGATGGGACGGTTTACAGCCCCACCGCGTCACTGATTCCTACTCCCCAGGGGACGTATTTCCTGGCCGAGGACGTGATGGGTCAATCCAAGGCCATCCAGATGGCACAGACAAATGGTTTGATCACCCTCGATTCCGGAGCGCGTTTCGATCTGCCTGGTTATCAGCTTAAGGAAGAGGATCTGGGAAACGGGAAGGTGACCTACAAGGTTGCCACAGCTCCCAAGATTTTTTTCTGGGAGTGGATGCCGCATTGGATCGGGTATGGGCCGCAAGAGTTGGGAAGTAACGAGGAAATCATTGCGCGTGTTCTCGAGATTGACGCTGCTCGACAGCTTACCTTGGCTTCGGCTGAGGGGCTTTTGGCCGCAGAAGTGGATCCCGCACTCCAAGACGCCAAGGCTTACTACCTTGATCATGCCAAGCATAAGGATCGTGTGTGGCGGTGGGTGGGGACTTTCCTGCTCCTGCCCCTGACCTTTATCGGGTATTGGTTCTTGCGAAAGACCGAGGTGGTCGAGAGCAAGTTTGGAAACTCGGTTGCGGTGAGCAATCAGCCCAACAATATCGGTCGCAGTCTTCTCTTCGTTGTTCCACTTATGGCCATGTTCGGTCTGTGGAGTGGTCCGGCAAGCGAAGCGGGATGTCATGGATGTGGTGGTTGCAGTTGTGTACATCATCCAACCGCTTCTCACGGTTGCGGGTGTAGCGGATGTTCCTTGCCTATGCCAAACACCTCGTCTTCCCAAAAGTCAAAAGCTAAGGGGAGTGAGGAGACGTCTGATACAGAGAACGAAGATTTCAAGCGGCTTTGCCGCGAGTCGACGCCAGAGGGTCGACAGACTCTCGGTTGCCCAAATCCTTAGGTTAGGGAGCCAACGAGCCTCGTGCATGCACGGGGCTTTTCTTTTTGGAAAACAAAACCACCGCGATTGCTCGCGGCGGCTTTCACAATTGGATTTACCAGTTGCTATTGTTGCTTTGCTGATAACCTCCACCACTGGAGCGGCGGTTGTTGTAACCACCACTGGAGCGAGGGGGACGATCAGCCATGGGGCGGGCTTCATTGACAGTGATGGCGCGGCCATCAACCATTTTTCCGTTCATGCCGTCAATGGCTGCTTGCGCTTCCTCATCGGTAGACATTTCCACAAAGCCGAAGCCTTTGGAACGTCCAGACATCTTGTCCACGATAACCGTGGCCGAGACGATAGAACCGAAGGCAGAAAACGCTTCACGCAAACTCTCTTCCGTTGTGTCGTAAGAGAGGTTTCCGCAATATAACTTCTTTGCCATAGATCTCTAATGTGAGTTTTATAAAAGGTGAGTTCGACCTTTTCTTTCCTGCTTCACATAAGTAACTATGGAGAGAGAAAAAGAAAAACACTCGTGAGCAAGGATAGCAGATTTTATGGGAAAAAGCAAGGGGTAAGGCCTCATTTGTTCATTTTTGAGAGCAAAAAGGCGCTTACTAGGGCCTGGAGGAGAATTGTAAAGCTCCAACTCGCGATCATGATAAGGGAAAGAGGAAAGCTGCTGTAGGACATGATCATGCCGGGAATCGTGAGAACCCAATAGCCAAGACCAAAAAGAATCCAAGGGCGATGACACTTACAAACCTGGAAACAAGGTTTTGTTTTGTTCCAAACCCAAGCGAGGATAACGCCAAGCACAAAAGGTTCGACAAACATAAGAGACATGAGCGGATCGGACCAAGGGCGGAAAATTCCGGATGTCTCATATTCGGCCATAAGGGAGGGAAGGAGGACGCCGGTTAGTGCATTAAGGATGAGACTAACGATGACCATAGCAAGACCTGCCAAGAGTCCTGGAAGAAGGATGTGTTTCATAAAAAAGTTTAAGAATAACTTATGTGAGTGAAAGAGCGTCTTCCACTGCTTTACGGAGAGAAAGAAGATGTTGACGCTGCGTGGAGTTTTTTTGATTCGTAATATTTTCAAAAAAACATCGTACAGAATCTTTTTCCAAATCCGTTTCATTTGCCAATCGATGTATAAGTGTGTGCACGTCCTCTGCATCTTTTTTTGTTTTAAGTAGTGCGGCAATTTCAGGATCAGCGGAAAAAATTTGATACAGCGTTTCGCCGGTCATTCCTTTTTTTATCTGTGGCGCCACACGCCGCACCACGAACTCTGTGCGCTGTTTTATCGCTTCCTCTTCTTTACATAATATCTCTTCAATAGTATCCATGTCTTCCAAAGTCAGCGTTCCTGTCGCAGCCAATTCTTGCAAATCCACAAGATCATAAGGACGCCCGCAGTGCAATTTGAAGTAAGCGACTTTTGCCGGATGAGATAAGAAAATTTTTTTTCCTCGATACAGAAAGGGTCTCGGTGTATACCAAGATTCCGGAAGTTCCACTTGTTGATACCCCAAAGGTTTTCCCTCCGCGTTTCTTTTGACCAAATGGACATCAATAAAATTCAGCGGATGATCAAATCGGATGTTTCCATTTTTGTCGATCGCCACTAAAGAACGATCTTTCTCTGATTCACGAATCTCACCGGCTGTTGCCCAGACCATTCCTTTTTTATTTGGATCCTCGTGTCCTACGGTTAGAAAAAATGCATAGCCTTGTGTATAAAGATGTTTTTCCAGATCTTCCAAATCCTCGGGTTCCACAAACAAATCCACATCTTTATGGACACCGATATAGTCTCCCTTGAGAAGGGAGATATTAAGAGCGCCATCCAGTTGCCAGCGTACAGACGTGCCGGATAGGAGGTCGCTTAATTGATCTAGTTTTGTGTCCATCTCTTTGCGATCTTCCGGTGTAGGAATACGTCGTTTTTCAAAAGCTCCTTGTGCTTCATCGTGAAAAGCAGGCCGTTCTTGTTGGCGTTTTTGCGTTCGTAAATCTTGGAGGGGGATTGGAGAGCCTTCTCTCATAGAGATGAAGAAATAAGGGTTTGTTTTTCACCTGTGATCAATAGTGCCTGGCCATCTGCAACAGGGAGGACGGGGTAGGAAACTTTTTTGCAAAATGACTCGACTTCATTTTTTTGTTCTGGCTTGTAATGAGGAAAGATCGCGGTATCCGTAAGATGAAAACCTTTCAAATTTTTTAGTTGACGTTCGTTCATATCCCCCTCACTTCCCCAACCGGCAATTTCGATATCCGGTCCGGCAATAATACTTCCCGCACTGATGCCGACATATATGGATCGATCTGCCAAGATCGCTTGTTCGATGACCTGATCCATCCCCGTCTTTTGCAATCGATCCAGATAGAGAAACGTATTTCCTCCACACACACAGAGAACATCTGCAGAAATTTGTGGCGGAATTTTTTCTTCAAGAAGATTGTAGACAGAAATTTTTTCTATGCCCATGGATTGCAGTTCTTCCCTATCCATATCAATCCAACGCTGTTCCTCAGGAGATTGAACACAGACGATCAAGAAAACCGAACATTCTTGTGGAGGTTTGACGAGTAGGGAGAGAAAGGTTTGTTTGATCGCGTCAGTCGACCAACCATCTGAGGTCAAAAGAAGTTTCATAGTGTGAGAACTATAGCGTAACAAAAACACTCTGGACGAGCCAGAGCGTTTTATTTTTTTATTCCGTTGTTTGTTCGTCAAACTCCGCTTCATTCGCCATAGCTTCTTCCTTGGTCGCGCGGACAATACCATCTTTGTGATGGGCAGGAGAATAGATCGTATAGAGTTTAAGATCCTCGGTTTTGGAAACATTGATGACATTGTGCGTGGCTCCCGCAGGGACAATGACAGCCGATCCATCAATGACATCATAGCTATTTTCATCAATGATACATTGCCCTCGCCCATGTTCGAAACGAAAAAATTGATCGTTATCGGTATGTACTTCCATACCGATTTCCTCCCCGGGTTTGAGGCTCATAAGAACTAGTTGGCAGTGTTTGCCTGTGTAGAGTACTTTGCGGAAATTATTGTTGGATAATGTATCTTGCTCGATATTTGCATGGAAACCTTTCATAGATTTTGGCGATTATGTTTTCTTTCCCTCCATGTTACTCTATCTTATATGAACATCACACTCGGCATATGTGAGAAAAATTTTTTGGAAACACTTGAAGGACATGAGGAAATACTGTTTTCCGATAAGGGGAAGTATCATGCTATTTTTTGTGATCACAAAAAAGTGGGGGTCGTTGGTTTTATCCCCGTCGTGTTCCCGAAGTGCACAGGGTTCGTGCAGATCGTTATCGATCCCAAAAGTCGAGGGAAGGGGATGGCAGAGATTGCGGAAGATTTACTTGCGCAAAAATATCATCTACGCGCCCTGTATGCCACAATTAAAATAGATAACCTCGCTTCCATCCGAGCTCATCGTAAAGCGGGATTTACAATGATAGACGAAAAAAGGCTGGAAGTATTAAGAGATCAGGGTTTGTTGGGCGAAAATGAAATAAGGATGGAGAAAGAATACAAAATTTTCACAGAATAATAAAAACTCCAGGCGAACTGGAGTTTTGTGTGCAAGCTCGTTTATTTTGTAAGTTGCCAAGATCGAATGCGTCCGAAATAATTTGATGTGACAGAGATGAATTGTGTTTGATCATAAATGTCTTTCACACGCTCGCTAAATGTCTGATCAGCGTTGCAAAAATCAGAGCTGTACCAAGTGTCCACGACGTTTCCTTCTGCATTGAGCGCGTTCATACGACTTCCTTCATAGCCGACTATTGGAAAAAGGAGAGTTGATATATCCCCGTTTACATTTTTTACTTTTACCGAACCCGGGAATATTTGTGATCCTGGATTGCAGGATCCGTTTATAACAAGTACTTGTTCCACTTTCGTTGTAAAAGACATCCAGACAAAAATTCCACACAAGAGAAAGAAAACAACAACTCCACAATCGATGAGTTTTCGCATTTTTGGTTTATGTTGACGAAGCTTTAAGACCCAAAAAACAATAAGAGCTATTACGATGATAGTGATAGCTCCCACAACCCCGATGAGGATGGGCCAAGGATTGTTGGCCACAAGGAGTCCGGTTTGCATAGGAGGATATATTTTATTTGTTCGTACTAATGATACTCATCTTAGCCTGTATGGCTTCCGATTCCGATTTTCAATTTTGGCGGAGAGGGAGGGATTCGAACCCTCGATACCCTTTCGGATATACATGATTTCGAGTCATGCGCTTTCGACCACTCAGCCACCTCTCCACGCGTCAAAATATCATTGCCCACCTTCACCGTCAACGAAATTTTTTTGCGCACCCTGCGAGGCGATGGATCGCGCCATGGCGATCATCTCCCCTTTCGTCATTTTTTCGCCATCAGATGCAATCGTCACCACCACCTCTCCTGCCTCAAACAACATTACTTCTGAAAACGGACAGACTCCTGGGAATCCTTCCACATTTATTTCACACAAAGGGAGAACTCCATGCATGGGAAAGAGATAGGCGATTTTTTCCTCCACCATTACCTCATCCACATTGGTCGTCAGATATTTTGCCCGCTCCTCACCGAGTGTTGTGTTTGGGGTAAAAGTGATCTGTCCTGTGCGCCAATTTTCTTTTGTAAAGACCGCGATGACGGTTCCATCAAGATAGATGCCAATCACAAATATTTCATTCCCAAACACATCCTCGGGAAGCCAGAGGGCTGTATCAGTTTTTGCCAGGGCTTCTTCCCACGATGAGGTTTGAATCACCCCATCTTCTTGCAACAAAAGAGGGATGGGAGAGTCAGGGATCATCCATTGGACTAAGCGAATAATGACCGCGGTAAAACAAACAAACGCAAGAAGGACAAGGAAAAATTTTACGCTTCCTTCACGCGTGGTCGGATGATGACGCAAGATGCGGTTTAGAATCATAAGAAAAAAGAAGAAGAGCAAAGAACATCCAAACAAGAACAGAAAGATCGTTTTTGAAATAAGGAACATCCACAAGACCATGAATCAGCATTTCAAAAAAGATGGCGAGACACAGGATTCCAACCCAAGAATGACGTACGCGAGGAATGGCACGGATCAAAAGATATCCAAGATACAAAAGAAGGATTATTCCCAATATTCCAAGCTCTACCCAAGTATTAAAAATGATATGGTGCGGGTATTGAAAAATTTCGATGTAGGTATGCGTGTGATAGGGAACAAGCGCTGTGGGATATCCTGCAAGTCCTGCACCGACGATCGGGTGATCTTTGAGAAGCTCCCACGTTTCTTCCCATTGTGTCAGTCGGACAGATCCGGAATAGTCTTGTAAGGTCAGTTTTTGAAAAATAAAAGTGCGCGCCGATGGAATGAGAACGATTGGAATGATCACAAGGACTGCAAGGGGAAGAGAAATTTTTCGCCAAAATTTTGATGCAAGAGAGAGAAGAAAGAGTGTGATAGTGACTGCAAGAATCGCTGCTTCGCTTTGCGCAAGAATAATGGCCACCCCACTTAAAAACGCAGCGACCATCCAGAAAACAAATTGTTTTTTGTTTTGTGATTGCCATGCTTGTCTTCCGGCAAAGATTCCCATAAGAATAAGGGGGCCAAGATATAATCCCACCGCATTAGGATAAGGGAAAAAACTTGTGACACGTCGCTCGATATCCCAAGGCACGGGAATACCAATTTGGAACATCCACTGCACGATCGCAAAAAGGGCGGTGAGGAGTGCCCCACACCCCAAAGCCACAAAAAGAGAAGAAAGATTTTTTTGATCGCGCACAAGAACGCGAACAAGAAAGAACAGGATGATCGGTTCCACAAAATACGCCTTCCAAACTCCAAACCCGGCAAGCACATTTGGTGCGGGTAAAAGAGCAATCGTTGCGGTAACGAGAGATCCGATCGTAAAAATTTTCCATGGCAAAGGAAGGGTTTTCCACGCATGCAAAAATGAATGCGGTTGTTTTGTGAGTGCCACGATTGCGAGGATCAGGATCATTCCTTCCAAAAATGTCATGGGGATCTTGAGAATATCAAAACGCAAAAGATAGGTAGGAAGTCCAAAGGCGATCAAACACAATCCGTATTTTGGTTCGCGCCAACAGATGAAGGTGAAAAAAATGAAGAGGAGCCCAAGAAGAAATGGATACATATCTAGCGTTTAGTCGGGAGAAAACGTGAAGGGATCAGTGTTTTGATTTCTGTTGTGCTTATTCCTTTGACCGCAAACAGGACAGCCAGATAGACAAGGGCGCCAAGAGTAATATCCGTGAGCACATGGAAAGAATGAAAGTGAGTGAGGAAGAGATACATGACCAAGGAAGCAAAGAGGGCCTTACCCGTTTTGATAAGACATGGGAAACAACGAGAAGAAAATGTGACCACAAGAAAAGTGAGAAGGGCGATCGCACATTCGGAAAAAATGGTGACTCCCACTGCACCCCACACGCCATAGAGAGGAATAAACCAAAGGTAGCCCGCAACAGAAAGGATGGCCACACTCGCATATCCCCACATCATGAGTTTTTGTTTCTGTAAGGCAACGACGATATGACCATACAAGGTGCCGATGAACACTCCCAAAATAGCGATAATAAGATAGCGCAAAATCGTGCCGGAAATTACATATTGATCTCCGGCCACAAAAGTCATAAGCGCAGTTCCAGTCGCTTGGACGCCGATTAAAATCGGGATGACGGCGATCATAAAAATATCAAAACTGCGGCGCAACATGCGGTTAAAATCTTCTGTACGTTTTTGTGTCCATGCTGTGACCATGGTGGGAAGAAGAAGCCCCATAAACATGGTGGGGATAGCAGTCAAAATGTCCAAAATGCGATACGTGACGCCATACATCGCGACTTCTTCTTGTGTGCGCAGTAAAGATAACAAAATAATATCGCCTTTGAGGTAGAGGAGGTTGAAAAGAATGGAAACGGCAATGGGCCAACTACGAAGAGCGGCTTGTTTCCATATGGTAAAATCAAATCGCGGTTTGATGCGCAAAAACGGTTTAGCAAAAAAGATCATGGCAACAAGCCAGACAATATTGGAGAGGATCAGAGAGGCCACCATAGAGATGACACCAAGACGAAGCCAAACAAACAAGAGAATGATAATGACCAATATCGTGCGATTGATAAGTTCGGCAACCGCCGGCCGCCACATGCACGCATGTTTTTGAAAAATACCTGTGAGGAGACTTGCGCCACCCATGATCCAGTAAGCGATCGCACCCACAAGGACCGCTTGCTGAATGCTGGCAGACCAAGGGAAAAAGAAAACAAGAATCGCGGCAAGCGCAAAGAGGATTCCGCCCGAAAGCATGCGCATGGCAAAAAAGTTTCCCACGATTTTTTCTTCTTGTGCATCGGGTTCGGAAATCATCACAATCAAGGTCAACGTGAGTCCGAAGTCTACAATCACTCCAAAAAATTGAAGATAGGTAATCGCGGTCGTGTAGGATCCGAAATCACTTGTGGAAAGATATCGCGTCAAAATCGCGATCACGACAAGTCCCACAAGAAGCGATCCTATTTTTCCAAGAACTTGAACAAAGAAGTTTCCCGCAAACGTTTTAGCTTGAATCATAAAGATTGTCTTTAGTGTAGCACGCGTTCAAAACAGGAGGAATGATCAATGTTTTCCGTTCTTCTTCTTTATTGTGTATAGATTCGATTGAAAAAGAGCGTATTTTTTGTTAGGATAAAAATAGAAACTATGCCCATGTTTTCAAAAAACAGATTCACCGTTTCATCTCAAACAAAAACACAACCTCACAAACAAAACGACAAAAAAAGAATCCTGCCGAGAGTTTTGGCAGGTTTTTTTGTGCTTCTTTTTTGTGGAGGACTCTTTTTTGGAGAAAGCTCTTTTGCGCAAGCCGCTTCCAAAAAAGGATATGAAGCTATGCAAGTATCAATGACAGGTGGAGGGATACTCAAGATGAAACCGCGCGAAACCAAACAAGTCACGATGCAATTTCAAAACAGAGGACCAAATGTTTGGGTGAATAGTGGTGAGGAGTTTGTTTCCGTCTATACCTATGGACCCAAGTATCGTATATCAGATTTTGAAAATGGATGGCTTCATTCCGATCAACCCTCAGCGCTCAAAGAATCGTCAGTCGCGGTAGGGAGTATTGGAACGATCACCTTTACACTTACGGCGCCATCAAAAACAGGAACTTACAAAGAGACTTTTGCGCTTGCCGCCGAGGATGTCACCTGGATCCCGGGGGGAGAGTTTACGTTGACGATAGAAGTGAGCGAATGCACAACTTCTTGTGCTTCTTCTACAACTTCGACACCGACATCATCTTCCCTCTCCACCAACATAGCTTCCCCGTTAATAAACGGATTATCGGCTACGATTCAAACACGTTCTCCCGCATCTATCACGGCCGGGCCCGGAGACACCGTGGATTATAAAGTGAAGATTTTAAACTCGGGCACAAAATCTTGGACCATTCGAGAAGTGCGTACCTTGGATATGCACGTAGCCTCATCAATGACTCTGGCCTCCATGGAAACACGTCATGGATCATGGATGGCCACTAACCGTGTCGCCTTCAACAAAACCGATATTGTTGATCCCGGGGAATCTGATACGTTCCGTTTCAAGTTTACCGCTCCCACAAAAAAGGGGGCATACACTGTGCGTTATCGTTTAGCCGTGGATGATACTATCCTCCCTGATTTTTATATCGACATTCCCGTGGATGTCACCACAGGATCTCCACAAGCAAAAGAGAGTGAGGTCATTGTGGAGGAAAGCGAAGTTATCAATGAAATTGAAGAGCCTATAATGCGTATTGGGGTTTTGATCGTGGATGATGAAACACAACAGCAAGTCATCATCAGTTGCGATCATCCCTGGAATCTTACCAATGGGGATGGAAAAGTTCTCGAAGAGATGGACGCAGGGAAAAGCGTTACCGCTTTTTATAAAAAAGGATCCTACACATACAATGCGGGAAAAGGAGCGATAAAATCTTCCTCGTATCTGCGCTTTGTTCCCAAAGATGAGAACGCGATTTGTATCATTGAAAATTTTGATCGGCGGGTCACGCGCGGTACCGCGCACGCGGACAATACATTTCGCGATATCCTGGAACTTCGCTATAACAGTACAAAGGATCGCACCTGGGTCATCAACGAGCTTCCGATCGAAGAGTATTTATACGGGATAGCAGAGACTTCCAATGATTCTCACGCCGAGTTTCAAAAGACCCTTGTAACCATTGCCCGTACCTACGCGCTTTATCATTGGGAGCGTGGAACCAAGCATGCCAGCGAATTTTTTCACATGACGGCGTATTCGGGCGACCAAGTGTATAAGGGGTATGGCTATGAGCAGCGTATTCCTCGCGTAGTAGAGGCGGTCAAGGAGACACGTGGCACGACGGTCACCTATGAAGGAAAAACCGCGATCACTCCATATTTTTCTCGCTCAAACGGCCAAACTTATGATTGGAGCGAGGTGTGGGGTGGGAATGTTCCTTGGGTCAAAGGTGTGGCTTGCCCTTGTGACATTGGGAAAACACAATGGGGTCACGGGGTGGGACTTTCCGCAAGTGAGGCCTTGTGTCAAGCAAAAAACGGTAAATATTGGGAAGACATTTTGCACTATTTTTATACGGGGATTGATCTCTCGAAGCGCTGGGAATAGAGAATTCAAAAAAATCCTGGATTACTCCAGGGTTTTTGTTTGTGCAGAACTTGTCATCTCTTGTCGCTTGCGTTCCCGATTATCTTCAACCACATGGATAATCTGTTCTTTTATTTTTTCAGGCTTCGATATTTCTTTAAAATGAAATTGTTTCATCTGCCCCGCCGTTTGAATCACGACATCTCCATAATCGAGCATGGTACGAATGACTCCTTGCACATCAGAGGTGACGTCTTGCACTGCATCTAAGGGAAGCTCGGAGGCAATACGACTGAACAATCCTTTTTGTTCAATATTGATGACGCGTTCATTGGTGACGATCCAAGTATCCAGATAAAAATCCGTAAACTCCATGAAGGCAAAAAGCCAAACCGCAAGAAAATAAATGATCGCGACGGTGGCAAAAAGCGGCCCCAAGAGCGGATGCTCGTACCAGGTTTGAATTTCATCCGCATACACAGTGAGACCGGCAGCCAGAGGAGCGCCGATAAAAAAGATCGCGGCAGTAACAAGTCTTGTATTGGTGATCCAGTGACGGCGGAGAAATAAAATCACTTTTTCATCCTTGCGTTGATTGGGAAGATGATCAAGGCGCATCATATGGGAAGGATGGTTTGTGAATAATCTTCAAAAAAGTTTTTCAAAGAGATCGAAGCGGTCCAATCTATATCCAGTGTAATGAAGATGGCCAGACTCACAAGAAAAACGGTTCCAAGAATATAGATTGTGGAGATGATATACAGACCGAAGTTGTAGACGCCGAATCGAAACAGATGGTAGAGGTTGAACAGACTGTAGAGAACAAAAACGAAAAAAAAGATTCCCAGAGGAAGGAGTAGCCAAGAGACGGAAAGTGAAAGAGAGGAGAAAATTTCTAGGTCCATAGGGAGATAGTGTAACACGCATTAGAGGAGGGTAGCAGGAGGTGTGAGGCCAAGATGTTCATAGGCGCGACGAGTGGCGAGGCGTCCGCGCGGGGTACGTTCCAAAAGTCCCAACTGTAACAAGAATGGTTCGTACACTTCCTCGATCGTATCAATTTCTTCTTGTGTGGAGGCGGCAAGAGTGTTGAGTCCGACAGGACCCCCGTGAAATTTTTCAATAATGGCGTGAAGGAGGCGTCGATCCACGTCATCCAGACCAAGAGGGTCAACATGAAGGATGTCAAAAGCTTCTTGTGCAACCGAGGTGGTAATGGTTCCTTGTGCGCGCACTTGTGCAAAATCGCGTACACGGCGCAGGAGGCGGTTGGCAATACGAGGAGTTTTGCGCGCACGCGAGGCCAAAAGTTCACAGGCGTCTTTTGCAATTTCCACTTGAAGCTTGGAAGCATTACGACGAATGATATGGGCGATATCTTCATCCGCATAAAAATCTAGGTGATGGGTGACGCCGAAACGATCTCGCAGTGGAGAGGACAGAAGAGAAAGGCGGGTGGTGGCACCGATCACAGTGAAGCGTTCCAAATTGAGCCGGAGGGTACGCGCGGTTGGTCCCTTTCCAACGATCAGATCAAGCGCATAATCTTCCATGGCAGGATAGAGGACTTCCTCAATTGTTTTATTGAGTCGATGAATTTCATCAATAAAGAGCACATCTCCTTTTTGCAGATTAGAAAGGATGGCGGCGAGATCACCGACGCGTTCGAGAGCCGGACCGCTTGTGATTTTGATTTGCGCCCCACATTCATTGGCAATGATATGGGCAAGGGTGGTTTTACCAAGGCCCGGATTTCCGTAGAGCAGTACGTGTTCAATGGGTTCCTCTCGTTTTTTTGCCGCTTCCAAAAAAATCGAAAGGTGTTCTTTGATCACAGGTTGTCCTACAAAATCTCCCAAGGTTTTTGGGCGTAAACTGATTTCTTCTTCTCGTTCGGTTTCCGAAGCCGTTGGAGTTGTGAGCAGATTTGTTGGGGGTATGTGTTGATTGTCTCTTTCAATCATATCACCTGTATTATGCGGGAAAGAAAGGGGAGGAGCAAGGTAAACAAGAGGATGAATTTGACGAAGAATCGTCAAGAGAGTACTTTATTCAAGTAAAGTCTATGTCAATCAAAAAAGATCCCTGGAATCAGACAGAAGCACAAGCCTTGCTCGATGCTTTTTTCCTTTTGAAAAATCAAGAAGAACTACGTTGTTTTTTACGCGATTTATTAACGGAGAAAGAAATTGCAGAGTTTAGTTTGCGATGGAAAGTCGCCAAGATGTTGAGCCAGGGAATTCCTTATACGACGATTGTGGAGGAAACGGGTATGAGTTCGACAACGATCGCTCGCGTTCAGAAATGGCTCACGGCGGGAAAAGGAGGGTACCGTCTTATTCTTGATCGACAAAAATAGTGTATGAAAAGAGGAGCACGCAAATGGCAGATCGGAGTGATGGGTTCAGCCGCTGATCTCGCTTATGAAAAAAATCTAGAATATTTGGCTGAAGAGGTAGGAAGCGAAATTGCCAAAGTGGGTGCCGTGTTATTTTTTGGCGCGGAAAAAGATTATGACTCCTTATCTACAGCTGCCTGTCGTGGGGCAAAAAAATTCGGAGGGACAACGATCGGAGTGACGTACGGAAAAGGACTTGATGTCTATGAACAAACGAGTGCTGACGTTATTATCGCCAGCGGACTTGAGCGCGGAGGAGGACGGGAACTGACTTTGGTATTGAGTTGTGACGTGATTATTGCTTTAAACGGCGGGTCCGGAACTTTAACCGAAATGGCGATTGCCTATCAGGCAAACATTCCGATCGTTGTGTTAGCAGGAACAGGTGGGTGGAGCGATCAATTGGCTGGGCAATATCTTGATGCGCGTAAGCGCGTGAAGGTGGAACAAGCCCAGACTCCAAAAGAAGCCGTTGCACTCGCTTTGCAACGTATCAAACAATGTTATGACAATGCGTGTTAGCTTCATTTTTACTTTCCATCATTTTTATACTTTTTCCTTGGGAGAGGAGATGGGCTTTGGTTTGCAATGACGATTTGTTTAGTAGCCAAGGTCAATCCCTTCTCCGAAGGGATTTTTCTTTTGAGAAGGGTGTGCGTATGCAAACGGAGGTCATCATGATTCCCTATGTCATTTCCGAAGATGTGGCTCTGCTCCTTGGCGCTTGGGCTCCAACGCGAGGATTCCAAGTTCCTTCCCAGATTTTTTTTGAAGGATGGAGGGAAGAATTTGTCTTTTTTATGCAAAGGATGTTTCCGGATGTTATTTCCGTCTCTGAGAAAGAGATGACACAAGGACTGTCGAATCTTTTGGAGCATATAGATCTCCCCGTTCTTTCTTTGGATGGAGTGTACGTGCAAGCGGATTTGTCTCTTGAGCTGGCAAGACAAATCAATGGGGAGAAAAAAGAGGTGGGGATCGGGCATCGTCCAGGAACTCCTCTCCTTCTGCATCAAGTGCGGAAGATTCAAGAAAGCGGAGTGCGCGAAGTGGCGCTTGTCGATGATGTGATTTTTTCCGGGGCGCTTATCGAGCGTGTCCACCATCTGTTAGATCGGTTAGGAATACGTGTCGGCGTTGTTTGCGCAGGAGTGGGAATGGGAGAGGGGGTGAGGAGATTGTTGTCGCACGGATATGATGTGCGATGCGTACGGAAGTTTGAGAGTGTTATAGATGAAGTTTGTGAGCGAGATTTTGTCCCAGGTGTCCCGCAATCCGGTCGTGCCATTTTAGGGAATGATCGTGTGGGTGCTCCTTATCTTTTACCTTTTGGGGATCCTATTGGTTGGGCATCCATTCCTCCGGAACACGCAAAATTTTTTTCCGCCTTTTGTTTTGCTCGCGCCATTGTTCTTTTCGAGGAAATAGAACATCTATCAGGTCAACCTGTGAGATGTTGTGATCTTTCACGTTTTCCCATAGGTTTGCCGCAAGACAACACGCGTTTTGTGGACTCCTTACGCTTTTTGCGTTAAACCCGAGGAAACACCTTGGGTTTTTTTGACAAGAAAGAATTATGGGTATATATTCAAAATATAATTTCTCATATATTTCTATGCCACATCAAGACGGAACAGGACCTTGTGGAAAAGGTCCAAAAACAGGGAGAGGATTAGGAGCCTGTATAGGCGTGCCTAATGATCAACTTTTTGATCAGCCTTTTGAGAACTGCGGGAAGAGGAAGGTTGGATTTTTTGGCCGCACATTTCGAAGATCGCCACGGGGAAGATGTGGTTTTGGAAGAAATGAAAGGTAAAAAATAGTGTGTCACGTCCAAGACAAGGGAGACGAGTACGGTTTTATCCGGAAATCGTGTATTTTAAACCCCAAGGAATCCCCATGAGGGATCTTGAGGTTGTTACATTGGAGTCTGAAGAACTTGAAGCCTATCGTTTACGCCATGTCCAAGGCATGGAACAAATAGAAGCGGCAAAAAGTATGCAAACTTCGCAAAGCACATATCAGAGAATTTTATACCGTGCTTATGAAAAAATAGCAGATGCGTTGGTGCATGGAAAAGCCATCAAACTTATTCGCGACATATGATGAAACTCTTTGTTATATTTTCTTTTTTTCTGTTTTTTCCTTTTTTAGCATTCGGTCAGACTTTTTCCGAAGAACAAGCTCAAACCAGTGAGATGTTTGAGGCGCGCGTGTCGTGTATTTTAGAAGAACGGGAAATACAAAGAGAAGATGGAACTTTTACAATACAACAGAACATTCTTTTGGAAGGATTGAGAGGGGAGTGGAAAGACGAGGAAGTTTATTATGAAGGCATTTCCGTTATTGATGTTTTGGATGCGAATGTTTACGAAGAAGGAGATAAAGTATTGGTATTGAAAAGTGAAAATTCTGAAGGAGAAACCTATTTTTATCTCATGGATTTTGTGAGGAGGGACGCCTTGTATCTTTTATTGTTTCTTTTTTGTCTCGTAACTATTCTTGTTGGCAAAGTAAAAGGTTTCAAAGCTTTGCTCGGTCTTGCCGTGAGTTTTTTGATCATCATTAAAATGATTTTGCCAGGTATTTTGGGAGGAGGAAATCCTTTGGTATGGGGGGCGGCGGGATCTTTTTTTATTTTACTTTTTCTCATCTATCTTACGGAAGGTTGGAATCAAAAATCTCATATTGCCATGGTAAGCATCTTTTTTTCCCTGCTGGCTGTCATCATACTGTCATGGCTTTTTTCTGGATGGGCGCATTTGTCCGGATATGCACAAGAGGAAACTATGTTTCTTATCGGAATAGGGAATAACATTATTGATTTTAAGGGATTGGTTTTGGCGGGGATGCTCATTGGTGCCATTGGTGTTTTAGATGATGTGGTGGTGAATCAAATAGAGACCGTGCAACAGATGAAAAAAGCGAATCCATTCCTCTCACCTCAAAAAATATATGAGATGGCCCATCAAGTGGGAAAGACACATATGGGAGCTATTGTGAACACACTTTTTTTGACCTATGCCGGTGCCTCTTTACCCCTTCTTTTATTGTTTGTTGTGAGGGAAGAGCCATTCCTCACCTTTTCACAAATTTTGAATCATGAGATGATCGCCACAGAATTGATTCGCACCTTGGTGGGAAGTATCGGGGTGGCACTTTCCATGCCTCTGTCCACCTTTTTGGCATCTCGTATCTTAAAAAAAGAACCTAAGGTAGAATAAAGGCACTCACATTTTTTGTTTTTATGAAAAAAATATTTTGTCTTTTGCTTACAGGTTTGGTATTGACGGGTATAGGGTGTGCGGGAGGAGAAAACGAACCACAAATCGGTGATGCACCCGTTATCAATGAATATAAAAAAGTATCAATCACAGCCGATGTTATTCTCAAGAGGGAGAATGGAACGGAAGCGACCACGTGTCTAGGGAGCGGAGCATTTTCATTGGATTTTTATTTTGCTGTCGGAGGAGGGAATCCTCTTGTGCAAAGAGGGTCTTTTCAACTCACAGATTATTTCTGCATGCTCATTGGTGATATGCAGGATTGCGAGGTCTATCCTCTTGATACCGCTTATGAACCCACAGAAGTTTCCGCTGAAGCAGATTTACGAGTGCATCAGAGCACAATCACATCTGATACAGGAGAAAAATTAGACGCCGATAGAATTCAATTTAGATTGGAGACATTGCCCGCTGGGGTTCCGCTTGATATTTATTGGTATTGCCCGGGCGAGCATAGTGTTCCAAAAGTAATGCCAGATGTCGCATTATTAACCCAGTTATTTTTGCCGCTTTATCAGGAAGGATGGGATTTTTCCGTGGCTGAAGATTATACTCACACTTCTACACGCACGAATTATCCTTTGAATATGGGGGTGACCGCAGACATTACATTCACTCTATCCTCCACGCGCGTTTCCTCAATTGAGGAATAAAAAATAAGCCGCATGCGCGGCTTGTTTTGTATGGATGAATCGATTCTGATTCCAGCTTAAAGTCTAAAACAGTTTCAGAGTCCCCCTTCGTCCCGCCGATGGCGGAACTTCGGTGGGACATCCCCCATAGCTCCAACTTTGTTGGAGCGACGGGGGATGGTGGGCGAGGTGGGATTCGAACCCACGAGACCTTTCGATCAGCAGATTTTAAGTCTGCCGCGTATACCAGCTCCGCCACTCGCCCCAGACAACAGAGAGCATAACAAACCATCCTCATTTTTTCAATAAAAAAGGACGCCATTTTCGTTTAGGCGTCTTGGTCAAAATGCACAGTGCAGCGAGCCTCATAGGCATCTTTGGCGCCAACGAGGACGAGTTCTTTTGCAGGAACGATGCGTTGGCTGTGGTAGGCGGGCTGTCCGCAGATACTGCACATGGCGTGTTGAGGGTAGATCTCAAAGGCTTCTTGAAGCAATCTTGCCATGGGCCCGAAGGCTTTTCCGCGATAGTCGCGGTTGAGGCCTGCGGCAATAACCCACTTGCGATGGACATAGACGAGAGCATGGATCACCTCGACGATTTCCTCATCAAAAAATTGCACTTCTTCGATTCCGATCACATCCACATCATGCTCAAGAACATAGGCGAGGATTTCCCTTGCCGTTTTTTTAATTTCGGCGGGGAACCTATCTCCATTGTGCGTAGAAGTACAGGCATCCTCTCCACAGCGATTGTCTACTTCGGGTTTGAACAAGACTACATGCCGTTTGGCGTGATGGGCACGGCGCAGGCGTCGGATCAACTCTTCGGTTTTGCCGGCATACATGGGGCCGACAATGAGCTCGAACATGGGCTGAAGCGGAAGGGAACAGGGGGTTGCCATCATGAATCACTCCATGGGTAAAAAAGAACCGTCTGTATTATAACAGACGGTGCTTTTTGGTGGTGTGGATGAATGGGGATGAGAACTATTATTTTTTGGCTCGTTTTACATCACGCAGTTCGCGCCAAGAAAGCCCGAGGAAAATAAGGAGTAAGAGTGTTGTGTTGAGCGGGGCAATCCAAAAAGGAAATTCTTTACCAAAACTCTCAAGGACCATAATGGCTCCTAAAAATCCAATGGAGTACATAGCGCCATTTTTAAGATAGGCGAATTTGGAAATGAAATTCATGCCTTTCACGGTAAATTCCCGAACCACAAACGCTCCAAGACCATTACCCAGTAAGATCAGGGGAACAGAAAGAGTAAAGGCAAACGCCCCGATCACGCCATCAATGGAAAAGGAAGCATCCAAAACTTCCAGGTAGAGCAATTTGCTCCAGGCACTCATACTGCTTTTCTTTTCCAATTTTTGTTCTGCTGCCTCGGCATTTTTACGAAAACCATCGGTGATGAAAAACGCGGTGGATCCAATAGAGGCGGCAAGAGCCAACAGAGCATTTTCTTTGATGGAAAAATAAATTACGGCCGTAATAAACAAAGAAGAAACGGCATAGAACCATACGCTTTGTCGATGGAGAAAATGTTCAACCAAGAAGGCGTATTTTTTTTCTTCCAAAAAAAGCCAAGAAAGAAAAACAAAGAAAAGGTAGACCCCACCTCCCAAAAGGAGAAGTGGCTTGGAATGCTCGAGAGATTGTTCGACAAGAAGAGGGTCAGAAAAAGAGAGGCGGAATACTTCGGGAAGAGAGAGGCTGGCATTTGCAAGCCATACAATAACAAAAGGAAGAATTCCTCGCATGACGAAAACCGCTAGGAGCAGCCCCCAGAAAAGAAAAAACTTCCGATATTTTTCCGGTACGGTTTTGAGAACATGTGCATTGACAACTGCGTTATCAATCGAGCTGATGATCTCAAAAAGTGCCAGGCCGAATAAAATAATAAAAGATTGGAACATAGCATTGTTTCCATTATAGCATTTCAAAGAAAAAATCCTCTTAAGGAGAGGATCTTTTTTGTTTGAGAAGTTGTTTTTCCGATAGGGTCAATCTTTCGGTGGCATAAGAGAAGGCAATGGCGGAAAAAGTGCGGATATGAGTATGGAAAAATGCGAGTGTCTCCTTCGCATAAAGGGTGTGACATTCTCGCAGAGTCCACCCCACAGCCTTTTGAACATAGGGGTCAGGATCTTTCAGGAGAATTTTTATGAGAGGAAGGATTTTTGATGGGGGAAGATATTTTCGTTTGGGAGAGGCGTAGAGAATGAGAGGAACGATGGAGTTCCGTCGCTCCCAAGGATTGAGGGATCGGTTCCATTTTTTAAGTGTTGGATAGACAAGTTTTGGGAAACGCTCGAGGAGAAAGGAATAGATTTTTGAGAGCATGTCCGAGTGTTCCCAGCCATCGATGCGGGAGATCCAGGATTTGAGCATTGCCCAATCTTTGGGGGTCAGTTTGTCCTTGCGTTCCTCGAAATAAAAAAGGGGAAGATGCATGGCTTCATGGACAAGAGCTTCACGCCAAATAGTGTTCCAGATTTTTGATTGTGTTTCGTGAGGTTTGTCAGAAAAAGAAAACCCTTTTTTATAGAGGGCGCGCAGATGAGGGAGACGAATACCCAAACAAGAATAGTGTGTGCATTTTTTTCGAAAGGCACAATAATCTGTACTCGGTTCTGCCAGGGGTTTCAGCATGTGCAGAATTTCTTGAAGAGAAGTTTTTTTAGGAGAGGAGTGAGGTGACATAGTTCCAGTTGATATGGTTCCAAAAATTTTCCACAAAACGCGCGCGATCATTTCGATAATCAATATAATAGGCATGCTCCCAAAGATCGAGGGTGAGAAGGGGTTTTTGTGAGGTGGCCACAGGGGTCTCTGCATTGGTTGTCGAAAGGATGCCTAAAGTGGTATCAGGATTTTGAACAAGCCAGATCCACCCTGAGCCAAAGAGGGCAAGGGCGGTATCAGTGAATATCCTTGTAAACTCATTTTCTGATTTGAAAGAAGCGGAGAGACGTTTTTGTAGAGATTCCGGAATAGACTGAGTTTCGGAGGAAAGGCAATTCCAGAAAAAAGCATGATTGAAGTGTTGTGCGGCAGGATGGAAAATACTAGGAGTATTTCCGCGCGTACCCTCAATGATTTTTTCCAAAGTTTTTTCTGCCCAGGGGGTATTTTCGATCATGGCATTCAATGTGGCAACATAACCGGCATGATGTTTGCCATGGTGGTAATCAAAGGTTTCTTTGGAAAGAAATTCTTTGAGGGCGTTTGAATCAAATGGGAGAGAGGGGAGAGAGAACATAAAGATTGCGGAAAGAATATTGACTGTACTGTAGCGGAAAAAGGGCAAAACAAAAATATCCGACCAAGGTCAGATATTTTTATGTGGAGCGGGAAACGGGGATCTCACCTTTCCATGGGGGAACGTCGTTCCCCCTCTGGAGCCCTGCACCATGTAAGGTGCAGGGCTGTCACCCCTTCCTCCTTTAGAGTCTATCGAGGAAAACTTCCGTTTTCCTCGAGCTCCTTTCCCTGGGTTCGATTCCCGTTTTTTATTTTCTCCAATTAAAAATATCCGACCAAGGTCAGATATTTTTATGTGGAGCGGGAAACGGGGATCGAACCCGCGGCCTTCTCCTTGGCAAGGAGACGCTCTACCACTGAGCTACTCCCGCGCGGTAGTGGAAAAAATATAGCATTCTAGATAAGGAGTGGCAAGAGTCTTTAGAGTGTGGGAGTGAATATGAGCTCACTCCTGCCAAGCCGGAATTCCTAGGAAAGTATCAATGACCCCAAATCGTCTGTCTACAATATCAAAACGTTGATCCATCCCATCCAATCGTTCGTCTACCATATCAAATCTTTTATTTACCACCTCGAATCGTTCATCAATAATATCAAATTTTTCATCCACAATATCAAAACGTTTATCCATTTCATCCAGTCTTTCATCTGTTCTTGTCAATTGAAGTCTGATAGCAGCTGTTTCACTATCGAGTTTGAGAGACAGGCGAACAATGGCATCACCATTAGCTGCTGTTTCGTGTTTAAGAAACAAGATATTATTTTCTGTACGTTCAAACTGTTGTTGCGTGATCACGATAAAATCATCCAGTGTTTGCGCGATTTGATCCACCTTATCACCAAGTTGATCAATTTTTTCTCCCAGAAAATCCACTTTTTGCTCCAGGCGATCCGTTTTTTCTCCCCAAAAATTTACCTTGCGCTCCAAGGAAGTTGTCGTCGTAAAGAATTCTTTTTGTGTGACAAAGGATTCCATAGCGAAGATATTATAGCACGCCCCGATCTATGCCGGGGCGTGCTATTTTCAGGCTTAAGAAGCGGGTTGTTGGTTACGCATTTGTTCACGCATCCATCGGATACCCGAACGGTTGCCTGCGCAATATTGTTCTTTGGCAACGAACATGATGAAGTCGCGCAGTTTTGAGGTGTGGAAGTCATCAAGTCCGCACTCTTCTGCAAGCGCTTGCACACGCTCGATAAAAGGAAGATGCCATTTATTGGTTTGAGGTGAGTCGCTCATAGGAAGGTGTTAAAGGTGGATGAGAAGTCGCGCGCAGGAGTTCAATCACATATTCTCCCAATAAAGTGGAGACCACAGAGGAAACTCCATAGGCAAAAGCCTTATGTTCAATGCGTTTCTTGAGTTCCGAGGCGGAGAGGGCGATGGGTGACATAGGATTTAATTCGTGGAGCGAAATAAGAGAGAGCAAAACCGGCGAGGATAACCAGAGCGGCCGTCGTAAGCACCAGGGCAATACGTTTAGAGGTTTGTTCTTGTGCGATTAATCCGGTCATGGTTGTGTCTTCGGTTGTGGATACAAGAATTTTGATATCTTCAGCAAAGCGCGGAAGCAAAACCAGTTGGTCATTGGATTTCGTAAGAATTCCTGTGACAGCCATGTGTGCGCCTGTTGAAAAATTTGCAGGGGTGAGTCCAGTGACAGAGGCAAGCCGCACCGTCAGCTGTATCCCGTCTTCTTCCAAGAGGATGGATGAATTTTCTTTGGATACGACGATGCCAGAGACTGTTATCAATATGCCTGTTTTTTCCGTTGAGATTTCAGTAAGAGTCATTGAAGCTGCTTCGAGATTGGATGGGTTTTTTTGAACAACAATATCTTGTTGTTCACTAATTTTAATCCTTCGTTCTTCTCGACTTGTGCTCATTACTCCTTTCACAGTCACTTCGTCTCCTTCTTGAAGCACGGGGAAATCCGCGTTGTATTGATAGATTTGGATACCGGAGGTTTCGTCTTGGATATAGAAGATTTGTTTTCCAAGAATGCCCGGAACCACACTGACAATACCGGTTACCTGCACAGGTGTGTCATCGGCAAGAGTGCGGACTTGATCCATTGTTACCAAGTAGCCAGAAGAGGTGTTGGGCCGATCCACGGCAAGAGTGGTGGTTGTCTTTTCTCCGGCAGAGACGATGGTGTTGGTTGTTGTAACGGAAGAAGGTTTGTCCACTTGAGTCGTCGGAAAAGCATTTGGTTCATTTGCTGTAGGGTGGGAAGTCCAATCCCAAGATCCGTGGATACGTGCCAAGGATTGGCCCTGGTTTGTTTTTTCATACGTCACCTGATCAAGCAGTTTGTAAGAAGGATCATAGAGGGAAACCGTATCTCCAAGATTATTGAGTGCCAGAGCTGTAACTTCTCGCATGAGAGCCATAACCGAGACATTGGAAAGATTTTGATGTGTGGAAAAAATAAATTGTTTTCCTGAAGCATCTTCAAGGATCACACCAAAGAGATCGACCGGACTGTCCCCTACATTTTCAATTTCAATAAATTCCTCAACCTCATCAGATCCATTGGTATTGGGATAGATTTCAGAAAGACGAAGTGCGGTGTAGTCATAAGAAACATTGGTTTCCTCCTGTGTTTCAGATACGCCTGACGACGTCGTGTCCGTCGTTGTTTCCTCCGCGGTTGAAATAGTATTCACCATTCCAGGTGTGACAGTTTCCGTTTCTTTCCAAGTTCCTTCAGCTGTTTTTGCAAGCGCATATCCTTTTTTGGGAGCGGGAATTTCCGCGGCCCCATAGATAAGCGTATCAATCACGTTTCCTTGTCCATCTTTGAGAATCAAAGTGTCACCATCGTTATTGAGAACGCCTTTGGGAGAGGGAACGATGAGATAGGATTTTGGCGCGAGTGTTCCTTCACCCAGATTCGTTTGTTTACCTGTCGCATCTTCGAGTGTCCAGTGTGTAAGCGCGATTTCATTGGTTCCTGGATGATAGATTTCCACCCATTCCACTTCTCCTTCCAAAGGGCTCGAGACGAGTTCGTTTAAAAGAAGATCACCGGATTGGTAGGAGAGAACCGATGTCACATCTTCAATATTTTCCGTTTCCGTGATGGTTTTTTCCTCGACAGATTCTTCCTCGATTGTCACCTCTGGAAGTTCGGTCGTAAAGATATTTTCTTGTCCTGGTGTAGGTGTTGTGGTAGCGATCAAGGTTCCCTCTTGTGTGTGAGCATAAGCAGAAGGGTCACTCAATGCGGGAAGATCATCGGTTCCGTACATAATAGTTTCAATGATAGTTCCAGAGGCATTAGACAAGATGATCGTATCTTCATCATTATTTAATTTCCCCGCAGGTTCGCTGATAAGATAATAACTTTGTGCGGCCATGGTTCCTTCAAGTGTGGTGATTTTTCCTGCCGCATCCGCAAGAGTATAACCAGTAAGATCAAGGGGAACATCGGAGTTGTTATAGAGCTCCACAAACTCGAAAGCATCTTCGGAAGGATCAGAGACAAACTCGGAGATAAAGAGGGAAGGACTCACCGTTTCTTCAGAAGTATTTTCTGTGATGATTTCGGTTGTGAAGATATTTTCTTGTCCTGGTGTTGGTGTTGTCGTGGTGACCAAGGTTCCTTCTTGTGTGCGTGCATAAGCGGAGGGATCACTCAAGGCAGGAAGATCATCGGTTCCGAAGATAACGGTTTCCACGATTGTGCCACTAGGATCAGTAAGGATGATCGTATCTCCATCATTGTTTAATTTTCCTGCAGGTTCAGAAACAAGATAATAACTTTGTGCGGCTATAGTTCCTTCAAGGGTGGTGATTTTTCCTGCCGCGTCTGCAATGGTATAGCCCGTGAGATCAAGAGGAAGATCAGTATTGTTGTAGAGCTCGATAAACTCGAAGGCGCCTTCGGAAGGATCGGAAACAAATTCGGAGATGAAGAGGGAAGGCAGAACAATCTCTTGCTCGACAATAGTTTCCTCGATATCTTCCACAACCTCCTCTGTTGTTGTACTTTCCGTTTCGGTCAAAACAGATTCTTCTTGTACAGGAGTATCGGACGTTTCCTCTACAATCGTCGTCGTTTCAAAAGAGTAGAAACCCGGCGTTCCAAGATCATTTATACCTTCTTTTATTCCGGTTTGAGCAGTGGTCGCTGTCCAAGCATCGGGGAAAGTTCCATCCAAAAGAGGATAGACACGTTCCATGGAAGCATAGGGGCCACCCAAAGAAGTTCCTCCCGAATTTCCGGCCAGAGGGACGGATCCATCTCCGGCCACATCCAGGATTTCTCCCTGCGCATTTGAAAAAGTGATTTGAAGCGCAGAGTTTGAGAGGGAAATACTGCTGGTGATATACGAAGGCACTGTCGACACAACGGCGTTTTCGTGGGCAATATCGTAGTTTGCGATGAGAAAGGTTGAGTAAGGTGTGATAAGAGAGCCTTCGGGCAAGGTAATTACGCTTCCCGAGGAAGCTGCGCCCAGAAGTTCATAACCAGAAAGATCAATCGTAGCGTCCGTTGGATTTGCAAGCTCAATCCATTCATCCGAGGCACTTAGTGAAGATCCTGCCCAGGCGATTTCAGAGATAAAGACGGTGGCGGGTGTTGCCGCTTGTGCAGAAGGTGCAAAAAGAATTCCGCAGAGAAAGAACCCCATCACCCAATGAGAAAAATTTTTCCATCGTTGCATACAGGAGAATGTAAGATGAATAAATCCCGGGATGCCTACCGCGCGGCCGCAGCGGTAGGCAACAAAAGAAGAACCCCTTTGCGGGGGTTCTTCTTTTGTTAGCTCCATCACATCAATTTTTTTTGCATTTGTCAATCGTCGTATGGGGACAACTTTACGTTACGAGAAAATTTTTCAGTTTCTAATATCATCGACGCCCACAGGTAAGTTTGTGTGGCATCGATGATTTAATAACAACTACTTAAACCACGCCACAACAGAAAGACTTGAAGCAATACGGGAATATTTTTTATAAGAATTGATAATTTTTATCTCTATTTTTTTTCGAAGACGAATAAGTTTACTGTTTTCACATTTTAAATTTGACGGAGAAACACTTTCTGGACCCCGTACTTTAAAATACTCGATAAAATCACTTCTTAAACTGTCGTCGATAACATTAAAGTTGTTGACGGTGTATTCAAAAAATTCTTGCTCATCAAAAACTATTCCACTATTTTTTCTTACAGTTTTCTCTGATGCTGAGGGAATTTGATCAAAATTAAATGAATGAAACCAACCACAGTTTTCTTTATTATGAATTTTATCGGCTATTGAAACTGAAAAATCTTCTCTCATTTTTACAAAAGCGTAAGCAATCGTGTAAAAATTATCTAGTTTTATCTTTGCTTTTCGTTTTTTGTTTCTAGAAAGGGGCAAGAAAATTTCTATTGCCAAAACAGAGGATATAATTCCTAAAATAGCGCTGATTATTTCTTGATAACTTTCGATAAAATCAGAAAACATAAATTTTTTTGGTGGCCTGCCACCCGTCCGCCCGGATAAGACTGTGGCGGATCCGCCTCTGGCGGAAAGCTCCGAAGGAATAACAGTTTCAGAGTCCTCCTTCGTCCCGCCATCGGCGGGACTTCGGAGGGGCATCCCGCCTACGGCGGGATGGTGGGCGAGGAGAGACTCGAACTCTCACGGGAAAACCCACATGGTCCTAAGCCATGCGCGTATGCCAATTCCGCCACTCGCCCACGTGACAATATAGTCATTACATCGTGAAACGAGATTTATCCATCCGCAATGATGGCGGTCTGCTTGTCCTTCGCACAGAAAAATCCTCAATGTATCTACGGATACATCTGCGGTTTTTCTATGCTGCAGGACGGCGCATCCCATCCATCCTTGCGGCGTCTAAAGTCTCGTTTCACGATGTAATGACTATATTTGTAACATGATCCGCGTCTTTCTTCAACGAAAAAACGCCCGTTTGTGGGCGTCCGTTGTGAGATCTTATCAGATCTCTTTATAGTGTTGAAACATGTTTTGGACTACGGCATCTATTCCTTCATAACAACTTTGCGGATCTGCTGTCAGATTCGGGATTGAGACGGTGACAAAGAGAGGAATCCATTGAATTTCTGGATAATGAGTTGCGAATTCCATAACTCCCAGCAAGAAAGGAAGGTGAAGGTCATTGTGAAGATCGGGTATTGCGATTTCTACAGAAACATCTCTATTTTTTCTTGTTTTCACCTGAAAGCAGAATCCAAATTCGCCTGAAGGATCAAGAGCAAAGAGATCTATTTTCCAGGCAATGTCTTCAAAAGGGGTTGGATGATAGACCTCTGTGTCGTATCGACGCAGAGATTGAATAAAGAGAGCAACTCCCAAGGCTCCTTGGCAGTAAATTTCCCAAGATCGTTGTTCGTCCCTTTTTTCTCCAGGGTACATTTCTCGAGAAAAATAACGACTTAGCGATCCAGCCAATCCGCGATAACTCTCAGCAAGATGCATGAGCATCATGGACCCAATCTTCCCCACGTTTGATCCGTAGAAGACAGTTCGTTCTGCTACGTCCATTTCCTCTAGTGCTAAAATAAATCCATGAAAAAACGAAGCGCAAAGGATGGGTTGTAGATCAGAGGAACAAGAAGGGAATAATTCTTGGAACACGGCAATAAACAGACTTATCTGAAAGTATCTTTTCTTGAAATCCTCTCTTGTTCTTTGCCCCTGCGTATATCCAGCTTCTTTCGCCTTGCGCATTTCTTGCGAAAGGGAACCTGGCAATTCACAAAGAGGGGTTCGTTCTCTCGCATAAGAATGGTTTGATCTAAATTTTTCTCTATTTGTCAAAGAACACCTCGCAAGAAGCAAGATAAGTTATCCTAAAGAAAGGAAGGAGCGAAGTCAATCTTAGGTGATGAAAAAACGGCCGAACCAATTATTGTGAAATAAAGGTTCAGGCCGTCGTGCGATGTCAGATGAGACTAAGGTCGCGTAATAAGAGTCCATCTTTTCTCTGATTGGAGCCACGGGAGCAGATTTCGAACATCGTCCATGGTCACACTCTCAAAGTCATTACTAGTTTCTGAAAGTGGGATGATCCGTTGGTGATGTCCAAGATCATTGATGGCACCATTGCAGACTTCATTGCCGGTTAGATCAATCATAGATTTACTTGCAAGGATGTGTCGTTTGAATCGTTCAAGCAAATCTTCACGATGTTTTATTGAAGCGATGCATTCCTCTATGACTTTCTCGATCTGATCAAGTGCTTCAAGTTTAAACGCACCGCAACAGATAGAGAATCGGCTGAAGTCTCGAAAATTGAGTTGAGCGCTGTTGATAGCATAGGTCCAAGCACGCTTCTCTCGCACTTCCTCGTCTAATATTTCATCGAATATATTTCTTGTGACACGGATGATCTGTCTGTTGATATTCCCTGGGATTTTCGCGACACTTCGGTATACACAGATCTCGACCGGAACGTTGAGGTATTTTGACATCTCGAGGATATAACGGGTTTCTGAAGGTGGTTTGACATCAGTCATCAGAGTCGGAAGAGGTGTGCGTACCCCATCTTTTTTCACAGCGAAAGGACTTTCAAAAAGAAGCTTAACAAGTTCTGAGAGTTGCATGCCGCCGACACCCACGATACTCATATTCGCAGGGGTGTAGTGTGCATTATAGTGTGATTGCAAATCACCTTGTGTGATTCGTCCGATTGAATCTAGATCGCCGATCGGACAAACAATCCTATCGAGCCAGTGGCCGGTATAGAGAGCATGATGCTCACGCATGGCAAGGTCGAATTGTTGCCTGAATGGATATCGTCGATGAAATTCACCACCAATAATCTGACGTTCCTTCTCAATGGATTTTTCAAGTCTGGCTGAAAGCAACATGTGTCCAAAGATTGAGAATGCCTTTGTAAGAATTGCCTCATGTATAGGTACAAAGAATTGGTAGTATGTGTGAGGATAACCAGTCGCACCAAGACGGACCGTTCCTCCGCAATCCTCAAACAACACACAGATTTCTCTTGCTGAGACAGTGCCGTTTTTTGACACTAAATGTTCGACAAAGTGTGACAGTCCTTCGAGTCCAATGGGATCATGCTCTGCTCCACTGTGAATCACAAATGCTATAACTTCCCACGTGCGTCCTGGCCAATGAGCTGCGTGGACCGTGAGACCATTTGGTAATGTTGTTGATTGGAATTCAGCGTACGGATCCCACATAAGAGTTTCCCTTTGTTAAAGAGCTTTTGAAAAATTTCTATACGTGGAAGCTTCCATGTATAGAAGACAGGACTTTGTATCAGTTTTAATTATTTTTGTCATTTTTTTGTAACGTGAACAGACCATTTTCTCGACAAAAGGAAAAACCTTGTTTACGATAACGTCATATGCGCATTATTTTGGTTCATGGGTTTAAGGCTTCTCCACAAATGAATTTTCATCCTTGGCTTGCGGGGGAACTTCGCAAGGCAGGGTATGAGGTAGTGACTCCCATCCTTCCACTTTCCGATGGAGAGAATTTTGATTTGACTTTGGTTATGGAAAAAATGAAAGAGCAAGTGGGTTATTTAAAAAGCGATGATATTTTGCTCGGGCATTCGCTGGGAGGTTTGATCGCCTTGCGTTACCTGGAGTCTATCGAGATGACACAAACCCCTCATGCCATGGTATTGGTGGGGGCACCCTGGAAAGTGTCGCGACCCGAGCTTCGACCGCTTTTTATGGCAGATCTGGATGCCGATGTTTTAATGTGGAAAGCGCGGGAGTTCGTGATCATCCATTCTAAAGACGATACTCTCGTTCCATTTGAACACGGAGAGCGATTAGCCGAGGCACTCAAAGCTCGACTGGTGGTGACTACAGGGGATGATCATTATATGGGAGAGCGTTATCCAGTACTTTTGGAAGAGATCAATCGTCTTATCTCCATCCCGCATATTTTTGAGCCAGGCGAGGGGCTCCCTGATGATTTTTCTTAAAAGAAGAGACGCCCGCAGGCGTCTCTTTTAGTAGTGGTAGGTTTTGCATTTTAGAATCGTCATCGCTCGATAAAGTTGTTCTAAAAGAATGGTTTGAGCAAGTTCGTGGGGAAAGGTGAGGGGAGAAAGGGAAAGGAGTGCAGGTGTCTTAGAGAGAAGGTCAGGATCTAATCCCAAAGGTCCTCCCAATATGAAGACTAGATGTTTGGTTTCGTTTTGTGACCAGGAAAGCAGTTGAGTGGAAAATTCAAGAGAGGTATAGGATTTTCCTCGTTCGTGCAGAAGGATAAGAAGTGCATCTTTTGGACAGGCTGCAAGAAGGCGCTCAGCTTCCTTCTTTTTCACCTTTATTTTTTGGGAGGGTGAAGAAAATGGCTCGGGTTTTACAGAGAGGATCTGGATTTTAGCATAGGGAGACAACCGAAGAAGATATTCGTGGGAAAGGTCGGCAAGGCGTTTATCTTTTGTTTCTCCGACAGCAAGAATCGTAATATGAAGCATAGATTTTCTCTAGAATATCAGAAAAAAGAGAGGATTCAAAAGAAGAATTTTTTCTTGTGGATGAGGGAGGGATAAACAGGGTCAAATACCGTTGACACAAAAAGAGGGTTGGGATACTATGGCCGCGACCTAGAAAAGAAAAACGTGTGTTAAATTCAGGGAAACAATAGATATCCATTGCGGGATGGTGGATGTCTTCCCCAGAGTAAGCGCCCGCGCATTTGCGCGGTTTTTAAATCCTTTAGAATCAGAGAGGAGTGGTTATAAAACCATTCGTCCCTGATCCCAAAGATCAGGAAATAGATCCTTACAACTAAAGAAGAATCATACAAAAAGTAAGTAAAGTCATTGAAATTAGAAATATAATATCGAAATATTATATTGGGTCCACTGAAGGAAATAATCTTTCAGTGGTTGTAGAGCATCAAGTGCATATGGTGGATGCCTTGGCAGAATGTGCCGATGAAGGACGTCGCAGCCTGCGATAAGCCTCGGGGAGGTGGCAAGCAACCTTTGATCCGGGGATTTCCGAATGGAGCAATCCCATGCGGGGAATGCCGCATGATCCCGTACTGAATACATAGGTCCGGGAAGGGCACCTGGGGAAGTGAAACATCTCAGTACCCAGAGGAAAAGAAAAAGATCGTTCGTTTTACGTTCGTGTGCACAACATGTAGCACGCGAACGAAAAGCGAGCACATTCCCTAAGTAGCGGCGAGCGAAAAGGGAAGAGCCTAAACCTTACAGATGAAGCTATGGTGTTTATGTGGACTTCGGTTTGCATAGCGCGGTAGTGAAAGATGGAAGTCGTTGTCTGTAAGGGGTTGTAAGTTGATCATGTCGTCTGCTTCCAAAGACGGGTGATGATAATTGTATGACCTATAACAGAAGTTGCTGGAAAGCAACGCCATAGAGGGTGATAGCCCCGTACGTGAAATAGGTTTATACCATCACGATGATTTTCTTGAGTACCACGAGACTCGTGAAATCTTGTGGGAATCTGCCGCGACTATGTGGCAAGGCTAAACACACATTCTGACCGATAGTGAACAAGTACCGTGAGGGAAAGGTGAAAAGCACCCCGGTGAGGGGAATGAAATAGTATCTGAAACCGTATGCTTACAAGGAGTCAGAGCCCTGCCTTCGGGTGGGGTGATGGCGTTCCTATTGAAGAATGAGCCAACGAGTGTGCTACGTGTCGCTTGGTTAAGTCCTATGGGACGGAGCCGAAGTGAAAGCGAGCGTTAATCCGCGTATTGTGATTTTGTTCGATCTGTTTGAGCAATCGAACTTTTCGAACATGATCACATGGTGGCACGTACACGACCCGAAACCGGGTGACCTAGCCATGACCAGGTTGAAGCGGGTGTAAAAACCCGTGGAGGACCGAACCCACGCGCTGTGCAACACGCGGGGATGAGTTGTGGCTAGCGGAGAAATTCCAATCGAACTCGGTAATAGCTGGTTCTCCCCGAGATATGTTTTGGCATAGCGTCAGTAAATACATGAGTGGGGGTAGAGCACTGGATGGGACCGCCGCCTTCGGGTAGGGGTCCTAACCAAACTCCGAATACCATTCGTGGTTCCTGACAGTCAGACGATGGGGGCTAAGCTCCATTCGTCGAAAGGGAAACAGCCCAGATCTCCAACTAAGGTCCCTAAATCATCATTAAGTGTAAAAGGTAGTGAAGAGGCTTATACAACCAGGAGGTTGGCTTAGAAGCAGCCATCCTTTAAAGATAGCGTAACAGCTCACTGGTCAAGCTTTTTTGCGCCGAAAATGTACCGGGGCTAAATGATGTACCGAAGTTGAGGACACCTTCCATCTCGGAAGTCTGTGGTAGGGGAGCATTCACATGGCGTTGAAGTCGTGTCGTGAGGCACGGTGGAGCAGTGTGAAGTGAGAATGTTGGCATAAGTAGCAAAAAGACAGGTGAAAGTCCTGTCCGCCGTAAACCTAAGGTTTCCTGGGCAACGCGAATCGACCCAGGGTTAGTCGGGAGCTAAGGCGAGGCCGAAAGGCGTAGTCGATGCACAGCAGGTTAATATTCCTGCACTTCGTTATTCACTGATGCGGGGACGCTTCTTGTCGTTTCCTGCGTTCTATGGCTATGACGCTGGGGGTGTTTCGGTGATGGGTAGGCAAATCCGCTCATCATAAGCCGATGACATCATCGCGAGTCTGCCGTAAGGCGGACAAGAGGAAATTAAAAGGAGCCAAGAAAAGCCGCTAAGGTTAATGAATAATGAACCCGTACCGTAAACCGACTCAGGTGGGTGGGCATAAATGTGCTCAGGCGTACGAGAGAACCTTCGTTAAGTAACTCGGCAAAACAGTGGCCGTAACTTCGGGATAAGGCCTGGTTGTCCTTGTGAGAGGGCGACCCACAGCAAACGACTCCAACCGACTGTTTACCAAAAACACAGGTCCCTGCTAAACCGTAAGGTGATGTATAGGGGCTGATGCCTGGCCAGTGTCCGAACGTTAAGGAAGGGGGTCATCCTGCCGCAAGGCAGGGGAAGCTTCCGACTGAAGCGCGGATGAACGCCGGCGATAACTATAATCGTCCTAAGGTAGCGAAATTCCTTGTCGGGCGAGTTCCGACCTGCACGAATGGCATAACGAGTTGGAGACTGTCTCAACGAAGGACTCGGCGAAATTGCAAGATGAGTGAAGATGCTCATTACCCGTGGTTAGACGAAAAGACCCCGTGAAGCTTTACTACAACTTGCTCTTGAGTTCATACTTCACATGTTCAGTATAGGTGGGAGCCTTCGGGCGCCAGTGAGATACCACCCTTGTGCTGCGTGAATCCTAACCAGACGCCGTGAATCCGGTGTCAGGGACAGGAGCTGGTGGGTAGTTTGCCTGGGGCGGGTGCCTCCCAAAAGATAACGGAGGCGTCTACAAAGGTTGGCTTAGCGCGGATGGAAATCGCGCTGGACGTGTATACGCACAAGCCAGCTTTACTGCAAGACCTACAAGTCGCGCAGTTGCGAAAGCAGAGGTAAGTGATCCGACCGTACGATATAGGACGGCGGAAGCTCATCGGACAAAAGCTACTCCGGGGATAACAGGCTAGTCTCCCCCAAGCGTCCACAGCGACGGGGAGGTTCGGCACCTCGATGTCGGCTCATCGCATCCTGGGGCTGGAGAAGGTCCCAAGGGTTAGGCTGTTCGCCTATTAAAGCGGTACGTGAGCTGGGTTCAGAACGTCGTGAGACAGTTCGGTCTCCTATCTACCATGGGCGTCGATGACTGAAGGAATTCATCCTTAGTACGAGAGGACCGGGATGAACAGACCTCTTGTGTACCAGTTGTTTTGCCAAAAGCACAGCTGGGTAGCGACGTCTGGCTCGGATAAACGCTGAAAGCATCTAAGCGTGAAGTCGATCCTAAGATTAGTCATCATTTGAGACCCCTGCGAGACGAGCAGGTTGATAGGCCGTAGGTGTAAGCGTGGTAACACGTTGAGCCGAGCGGTACTAATCGGTCGAGCTCTACAGCCACTGAAAGGTTGTATCCTGTATGATTCTTCTTTGTAAGGAATCTTTTTATTAAAAGGGTTTCAATGTCTCGGTGCCATTTCCAGGAGGGTCACACCTGTTCCCATCCCGAACACAGTCGTTAAGCCTCCTTGGGCCGATGGTAGTGCGTATGCGCGAGAGTAGGTGGGCGCCGGGACATTGGAACTCTTTTTTGTTTCCCGATAGACTATCTAGGTATGGAAAAAAAATCTTGTTATCTTTGTCCTTTTGTGACCCATGCGGTGATGCTTGGGATAGGGCTTATTTTAGGGGGTCTTTTTCTTTAATAGATGACCTTGTATAAACCAACTCGCCTGCTATGATAGAGGCGATTTTTTATGACATTTCGATTTGTTATTTTGGCAGCTGGTATGGGGTCTCGCATGGGAGGATCAATTCCAAAGGCTCTCATTCCTGTTGGAGGAAAACCTATTTTGCAGTGGCTCCATGAATCCACCAAAGCGTCTGGAGTTGATGGAGTTCCCATTATCGTCATCGGGCATGAGCGTGATCAACTCTGTCGATCGTTTCATGGAGTGAGTCAATATGTCGTGCAAGAGGAACAGCTTGGAACAGGCCATGCTGTCATGATGACACAGGAGGCAGCACGAGGATCTGACGCGATCATCGTGCTTTATGGAGATCATCCCTTTATCTCTCCCCAAACACTTCGTCAGTTAAGTCATCAGCATGAGGCACAAGACAATACGATCACAATGATGACCGTCACGGTTCCCTCCTTTGATGGTTGGCAAAGGGTTTTTGCTCATTGGGGACGCATTTTACGTAGTGACAAAGGAAAGATTTTAGGAATCAAAGAATACAAAGATACGAGCGAAGAAGAGCGCCAGTGTTTGGAAGTAAATCCGGCTTTTCTCTGTTTTAAAGCTGATTGGCTTTGGAAAAATCTCAAAGAACTGAAAAATGATAATAAACAAAAAGAGTATTATCTTACGGATTTGATCGCCATGGCTGTGGAGCAGAAAGAAAAAATAGAGACCATTCCCATTCCTCCAGAGGAAGCGATTGGTATCAATACGCCCGAGGAACAGGAGATCGCAGAACAAATTCTCCGCCAACAAAAACGACCCGAGTAAAGCGGGTCGTTTTATTTACCGGACGTCTCCACTTCCTCCCAAAGTTCCGCGTTCTTGCCGTGAAGTTAATTTGTTGATGTTGTCCTGGGCGACTGTTTCAAGATCAATATGGAGTTCAGTTGCTAAGGCCGCCACATACCAGAGAACATCTCCAAGTTCGGCTTTGCACAGTTCTCGATAATCATCGGTGAGTACAGAATCATGATCTCGTATGATTTTTTTGATTTTATTAAGCATCTCTCCGGCTTCTCCGCCAAGTCCAAGAGCAGCGTAATAAAGATTTTCTCCAGCGTGAGGATAAGTGGCCGTCTTCCAGGACGCGGTTTGATAATCAGAAAATTGCATAGGCGATTGTTAAGAATATTGTTATGATAGCACACATATGCGCCTTATTGTCGACTGGCATATCCACTCCAAATATTCTCGAGCTTGCTCAAAAGATTTAGAGCTCCCTACCATTGCCAAATGGTGTGAGCGCAAAGGGATTCAGATTGTGACGACAGGGGATTGGACCCATCCCAAGTGGTTTGAGGAAATTTCCCGACTTCTTGAGGAAACAGGACAAGGTATCTATGAACTGCGCAATCGCTCAAGTTCCACGCGTTTCATGTTAACACAGGAGGTGAGTCAAATTTACAAACAAGGAGAAAAAACTCGCCGTGTTCACAATCTGATTTTTTCTCCTTCTCTGGAGACATGTAAAAAAGTGAACATCATGTTGACCGATCATGGATGCAATTTGAAATCCGATGGTCGTCCTATTTTGGGAATCAACAGTGAAGAGCTTTATAAACGTCTCAAAGAGATTGATGATCGTATTTTGGTTGTACCAGCTCATGCTTGGACGCCCTGGTTTTCAGTGTTTGGCAGCAAATCAGGTTTTGATTCGCTTGAAGAATGTTTTGGATCCATGACACCATATATTTATGCGATCGAAACCGGTCTTTCCTCTGATCCCACAATGAATCGCCGTTTATCCGCCTTGGATCATGTGACTATTATTTCCAATTCTGACGCACATTCTTGTCATAAACTCGGGCGTGAGGCCAACGTGTTTGATCTTTCCAAAGAGGAAGTCTCTTATAATACATTCACAGAGATTTTAAAAACCGGAGACGCAAAACGTTTTCTTTATACCATCGAGTTTCATCCAGAGGAAGGAAAATATTACGCGGACGGATGTGCGGATTGCCAATTTTCTTGTTCTCCGCAGGAATCCAAACGTTTGAAGTTTCGTTGTCCTTCTTGCAAAAAACTCATGACGCTTGGGGTGGGGCATCGCGTGGAAGCGCTTGCTGATCGTCCAGACAAATTTCCTCGAGGTATTCCTCACAAATACATTGTGCCACTTGAGGAAGTGCTTGCAGAGTCTTTTGGCGTTTCATCTCCCACATCCAAAAAAGTACAGGAAGAATATAATCACCTCACCACCTGTGTCGCTGATGAATTTACACTATTACTTGATACTCCACTTGAACAGATTGCCGCACAGACAAAATATCCCGATGTGGTTGAAGCTATCCGTCGCATGCGAGCAGACGAAATGTATATTAAACCCGGGTATGACGGCATCTTTGGAGTTGTGAAGATTTTTGGTCCGGACGAAAAACGAACCCCAAAACAATCCACCTTATTGTAGAATCAAAAAACCTCCGGGCTTCCCCGGAGGTTTTATAAGACATCCACAAGTGTTCCCACAGAAGCCCAGTCATAGATCCACATCATGTCCGCAAGCGAAGCATTGATACACCCATGGCTCATGGGGTTTCCGAAATTATTATGCCAATAGGCATAGTGAATGTAGATGTGCGGATAAATGCGCAGATTCCACGGCACAAGACCAAGACTATAATTGTTTGGATTTTCCACGCCATAATTCCAGGTGTAATCCACCCAGGGAAGTTTGGCGAGGACCTCATGCTGTCCTACCGGTGTTGTCCACGGCCATTTGGCTGCGGAAATGGGAAAAGTATTTGCCACAATACCTGACTCAAACGCGTAGAGTTGTTGAGTGGAAAGGTCGATCACGATATGTTTTTGATCCTCAGGATATCCCATGGGGCGACCGGGGGCAGTGAGTGTTTCCACTGATCCATTTTGATCAAGATCAGCGAAAAGAATTTCCTGCGAGATAGACCACGATGGCTCATCTGTCACTACGACCGCTTGATAATTTTGTTTTTGCGTTTGAGGTGAGGTGAGGAGTTTTCCGTTTTCAATACGAACGGATACTCCTCGTGTATCATTCACGTCTGAAGAAAAAAATTCTTGTTCCAGCGTCATCTGTCCTTTTTGCCAAGACCAAATTTTTACATGTGGTCCACCCGTAGGTCCGGCACCTGTCACCAATTCCATCTGTCCATCCTCATCCATATCTCCACACGTTATATTTGTTCCCCCTCGAAACGAGGCATCATAAGCAAAAAATCCCGGGCCCATTGCATGACCATAATTGGTAAAGAGTCGCACATGGGGGCCTCCACCATATTGGGCACTCGTGATAATTTCATTGACCCCATCTCCGGTGAGATCGCACGCCTCTACAAAAATGCCACTTCCCATATGAGCAGCATAGGCAAGAAAGCTTCCGATGACAGATCCATCTTGTCGAAGAATAGAGACGCGTGGTTCATTATGTACCCCGTTTCCCACAATGAGTTCCGGAACGCCATCCCAACCAAGATCCGCGACTGCTAAAGAAATTCCTCCGGCCCAATTTTCCATGGCATAGTCGATCGTCTGTAACACGTTTCCTTCTTGATCGGAAATCGAAAAAGAAATTGAGTGGATGTTTGCAAGTGTAAGACTTGGGAAGAGAAAACAAATCCCAAGGCAAAAAGAGAGAAACCATTTCATACGTGTTTCTATTGTACCGTGTTTTTTTCTCTTCGTCAGACAAAAAATATCTCCCGACACGTCTCGAGAGATATTTTTTATTTGAGAGAGAAGAGCTTACTTTCTCTTCTTGGCTTTCGTGGCTTTCTTTGTTGCCTTCTTTGCGACTTTCTTCTTGGCAACTTTCTTTGCCTTTTTCTTTGCTGCCATAATGTTACCTCCTTCAGTGAGTGTGAACACTCACGGTTTATAGTTATGCTCGACCGAGCACTGCAACACGTGAAGGAATGTACGCGCTGCAGACAGGGTCGTGACGACGGACGCGCGTCATCGACGACTTAACTCCATTATAGATCATTCAGAACATGCGACAAGTTGTTTTTATAAAAAAAAGATGATGCTGTGGATAATTTTTTTTGAGAAAAAATATTTTTTGAAAAAAGATGACGGCCACGATCGGACAATGCGGAGTAAAAAAAGAAACGGATTCACACTTATTTTTTTATTTTTGCACTTTTTTGTTTTTATTTTTTTCTCTTTCACGCATTACCCGTTACGATGTTGCTACTATGTGTGGCATTATTGGATACGTCGGCACTCGTCCGGCACAACCGATTCTTTTGCAAGGTCTTCGCAGAATGGAGTACCGCGGTTATGATTCCGCTGGCATGGCCATTTTTGATTCCCAGGGCGTTTTTGTGCAAAAACACCAAGGAAATGTGCAAAAATTGGCCTCCTCACTTCCCTCCACTCCTATGGAGGGGAGGTGTGGAATTGCGCATACGAGATGGGCAACACATGGAATTCCAAATGATGTGAACGCACATCCACACACCGATTGTCATGAACAAATTTTTTGTGTGCACAACGGCGTGATTGAAAATCACACGAAACTTCGCATCGCCCTCATGAAACGCGGACATCAATTTCGTAGTGATACAGATTCGGAAGTTCTTTCACATTTGATTGAGGAAGCATGGAGACGGGAACAATCGTTGGAGGATGCAGTGGCGTATGCTCTCAAACAAGTGAAAGGAACTTATGCCGTTGTGATTTCTGCGCGCGATAAAAAAGATTTTCTGATCGCTGCGCGCCAAGGGAGTCCGCTTCTCTTTGGTGTTTGCGAAGATCATTCGCTTGTTATCGCTTCTGATCTTTCTGCGATCGCCGATGAGACGCGTGACATTATTATTTTAGAAGATCAAGAGATGCTTATAGGGACACAAGACGCTTGGTCCATTCGCACATTAACTGGAGAGAAAAAAGATCGCACCACACAACGTCTTTTGACGGACCTGACAACCGTTCAAAAAAATGGACATCCGCATTTCATGATTAAAGAAATAACAGAAAGTTCTGATCTTCTGCGGATGTCTATCGCGCGAGAAAAGTCTACACAAGAGATACATGCCCGCGTGGAGGCACAAAAATATCGATGGCTCCACACCACACGTTTCATTGCCGTGGGATGTGGAGGGATGTTTTACAATGCCTTGATAGCCTCTCAAGGTTTCGAAGCCATCGCAGGTATTCCGTCCAAAGCGATCACAGGTTCTTCCTTTCGTTACGATTCCTTGATAGTGGATGAGCAAACGACCGTTCTTTTCCTTTCTCAATCCGGAGAAACGGCTGATACGATTGCGGCTTTGCGAAAGGCCAAGGGACAAGGAGCCTACACGATTGGCATAACCAATGTAATGGGTTCTACAATCGCACGCGAGGCAGACGAAACTTTTTTGATTGCCATGGGCCCGGAGATTTCCGTTGCTTCAACAAAAGCGATGTTTGGCACGATTCATGTATTGTCGGAATTGATACATGCGGTTGCTTCTCTCCGAGGAAAAAACCATCCGGAAATTTTGAACGCTTTAGAACAGATTCCCGATCAGCTTGCCGAGATTGTTGCCAAACGAAAAGAGATTGCTGATCTCACGAAAAAATATCTGACATGTTCTCACGCTTTGGTGATGGGAAGAGGATATGAGGAAGCGGCAGCTAAAGAAGGAGCGCTTAAACTCATGGAGATCGCCTATCTTCCCGCCCAGGCGTTTCATTCCGGAGAATTAAAACATGGCCCCCTGGCCCTTATTTCTGATCAAACCTTTGCCCTCTTTTCGATTCCCAAAGATGATGTCTACGAAAAAAATCTTTCCAATATTGAGGAGGTCAAAACGCGACAAGGAAAAGTGATTGTTCTTACAACCAAAGAGACGGAAGAAGCGCAAGGGATTGCCGATGACATGATGATCATTCCCAAAACCATCTCACTGTTACAGCCGATCCTTTCCATGTGTGCGCTTCAGTTATTTGCCTACGCTTTTGCGATGCATAAGGGGTATCCTATTGATCAACCGCGGCATCTTGCGAAATCCGTAACCGTGGAATAACGTTTTTTTGAGGGAGAGCCCATGAAGTTTCATCTCGTTCTTTCAAGACATACGCAAACCCATTGGAATGCACAGTGCCGTTATTCGGGTCAGGCCGATGTGCCACTTGATGATACGGGAATTTTGCAAGCAGACGATTTGGGAGAGAAACTTTCTTCACACTCTCTTTTGTTCATTTACTCTTCTGATCTGATTCGAGCGGTTTCCACAGCTCAAGCGATTGCGAAAAAACAAAAGCTGCGGATACAGGTGAGAACCGATATGCGATTGCGTGAAGTTCATGCGGGAGAAATAACCGGGCTTACAAAAACGGATGCTGATTTGCGTTTCCCGGCTCCACATTTTTCCACGCACCATACGGAATTTGATTTTAGATCCATCGGCGGTGAGTCTGCTTTGCAAGTTCGAGGGCGTCTCCATGATTTTTTCCACGACCTTGCATCCACTCACCATGATCTTGTGATGACTGGTCCACACATTCTTCTTATGGGTCATGGATCTGCGTTTCGTCACTTCCTCACCCATCACGGACATGTTTGGAATCTACCTCAAGGTGGTTTCCAAATTGTTACGCTCGATTTTCCCTTACGCAAAGAGCTTTAACCAGCTCTTTTTTTGCATTCATGATTTTAACTTGCTTATTCCACGCAGCTTGGCCTACTCCGCCGAAGTAGCTTCGGCTACGAAGGCCGGACTGCGCAGAGGTTCATTTGGCTCGTTGCCGTCAGTCATAACTATTTAATAACCATGATCCTTGCCATTCGATCAACCGTGCTATCAAGATCGAATGATGACTGCTCATTCTCACAGGCGGTCTTTTGCGGATCGTCATAATTGGCGCACTGCACGGCCTGTAAACTGAAAGTGAAAATGACAGTCTTGTGCTCTGCCTGTGTCGAGTCGGTCGAATAAAGAGGAAAGGCGTAGGCGTAATTGGTATAAACACTGCCGGCCGCGCCTTCGCTTTTTTTGGTTACGCAATAAGTCCGATCATCCACCATACGCTTTAGCGTCTGGCCAGCTCGAGCAGTTTCCGATCCTGCTTCGGTGCAGGTAAATGGCTCGTTCAAAACCTGAATCTGCGGAGGCCAATCAACAGTGTGGATGTATTCGGTGAGTAAGGTTTTAGGATACTGGAACGTTATGCCGGTCTTGCTATCGGTGGCTGTTATCCAAAGATTGTTATTCTCTCCCGGACACTGGGCAAACTCGCATTTGGGTCCGGTACGCCCGACATACGAACCGTCCGGACAGAGTTTAGCTTCCTGTGTGCATGCAACTTGTCCAGAGCCAGAGGAAGGATTGAGTTGCCAAATCGAATAATTCAAATAGCCGGCGAAACTAACCCAGAGAATATATGGCAAAAGAAGCCACATGGCCGGTTTAGAAATTTTTGCAAAGGCGACGATCATGGCGAGAATGGCAAGCCAGAGGAAAATAATTTCAATCAACGCACCACCCGGACTGCGCAGACCAAAAAAGATAATTGACCAAAGCGTGTTCAAGACCAGCTGGCCGAGGAATATGCCGAGGGCGATTTTTACATCCCTACGATCCAACCCTTTCTTCCAAACAAGAAACGCCGTGATACCCATAAGCGCAAACAATGTCGTCCACACCGGTCCGAACACCCACGCCGGAGGATTGAGAGCTGGTTTGACAATCCCTGCATACCAGCCGGCAATGGACGGTGTCGTAAACACCGAGCCGATGATACCGGCGAGCTCAGACACTACGATGGCGATAATGAGTTTGAGCGTGTTGTTCATTTTCATAATATTAATATCAACTGTTTTGGTATTTTTGTTGATATTGGTCATGCAGATATCAACTATTTGATATCCGCATTATATTCTAATAATTTTTCGGCTGGGGAGATACTGCCAAGTACCTCGTGCGGAAAGTAGTTCCAAGCATCGGTTACCAGTTCGAGCACATTGCTCAATTCCGATGCGTCTCCGACACGATCTGGGTAAGATGACAAAAGTGATAATAGATTGTGAGCCTTTGTTTAATTGGACAATGAAAATGGAAATACTCGAGGTAAAAAAACGCATCTACGAGATGCGAAAGGAGGGGGCTTCCTACATGAAAGAGGAATTTGTGGAACGCAAGGATGAAGCAGAAAACGAAATACCTACAGAAGCAAGGGGTGAAGCCCCGAGCAAGGAGACTCATTCAATATGGTGGACCAGTGGGGATTCGAACCCCAGACCCCCGCCTTGCAAAGGCGGTGCTCTACCAACTGAGCTACTGGCCCCTATTTCCAAACATTTTGTGGCAAAATCATAACATTCCGAACCCTAAGCGTCAACGGATTTTGTGAGAAATACATTGGAAAATTGTCTGCACATCATTTTTAGCTGATGAATAGAAAAACAAAAAAGAAGCCTGGCATGGCTTCTTTGCGTAGACCCTTAGGATCCGTTTGTGAGCTTGCGTCCCATGGCCCGTGCGGCTTTGAGTTTTGGAGATACCACCCCGAGTTCTTGATCCATTTCTTTCTCAAGTGCGGCAACATTTGCCGCCACCGAAAGAGGGTCATGAAGGCGATGTTCGACACCATCGAGTGATCGGCGGATTTGATCCTCAAGTTCCCGTACATGTTCCAGAGATGTCGCAAGCGAATCATCTGGTGCAGTCAGTTGTGGCTTGGAGTCACCTTCTTTTTCCATCTGCAAGAGAATGTTAGCTACTTGTACATGCCGTGTGGTTTCTTCTTGCAGGCTCAATAGAGACTCATGCATTTGTGCTTCGTTCAAAAGAGGTTCCATGCATCCCAGACTACGCATCTCGCAGTATCTATTCCAACGACGAATCATCACACTGACGCGATTCTGGATGAGTCCCACCAAATGGGCGAAAATATCATAGCGAGAAAAAAGAGAACTCGGCAGAACCAGAGGGTTGATTTCCCCTCGGTTTATTACACGTTCCGTCATTACAGCAGATACTATAATCAAGAGATAAAAAATGTCTAAGAATACGAAGGTTCCTGTGAAGTAGTATGCGTTCTCAAGGAAAGATATGACAGCGAAAACAGAGAGGAAACAGGCTATGAATGCTGCCGTACATGTCTTTCTCTGACAAGATATTTTCTCAGTTTCCGCTTTTTGACATAGGCTGTTACAACTTTCAACACTTGGGATGATAAGATCGTTTTTTTTCATGACCCGTAACCCCCAAGTGTTTTTTTTGAAAGAACAAAGGTTCATATCTTTATCATTTTTAGCCAAAAAGTTAACCCACTTGCCTTGACGCAGGGCAAGTTTTCTGCTAACTTAAGCCGTCTTTCTTTCCACGGAGACAAGACATGTCAAACGTTCTTTCCACATGCATATTGTGTGTTTTCTTCACCGTCTTTGCGGGATGTGATGAGGAGCAGAAAATTTTCCGATCAAGTCGCCTGTGTGCCGGATCCTCGGAGAAAATATCCGAAGTGACGGCACAAACCGATCCAGAGGTTGAGGTGACGGTGATCCCTCCAAATGAGGAACCCACTCGTGATCCGGAGGATGAAGTGCTCGAGACCACCCCACTTCCTCCGCAAGCCCCGCTTCCTACCGAGTTTATAAATCTTCTTACCCATACGGCCTATCTCCCTCCCGGTTCTCCCCGGCAAAGTGATGTGCCCGAACATTTGGGAGGGGCGATCAAGACCGGATATCTTATTCTCAACTCCATGCACCTTGAAAGAAGTCGCTGTGGGGGATCGGGATCTGGTTGGCGAAAGTGTTTCGGGGACTATTTGATCGCCGCAACGGATGCACAGGGAAGGGTAAATGTTTTTTCTCTCTACGAGGGAGAGGAAGCTTCCCATCATTTCAAGGTTACCTGTGAGCGCAAAGGTGGATGCCAAGGCGGAGTCAATCCTTCTTTTCATGTGGAGTCTCCTTTGGGATGGACCGTGGTCGCGATTCGTACCGCTGTGCGCGCCAAGGACGATGCAACCCAAGGGGCGGTGTATATTCCCTACAGCTCCAGGCTCGATACACCCGAGCTTCGAGACGCGGCTATCGATTATTTGGGGGACATTGCCCTTTCCGCTTATTATGATCTTCATGCTAGGCAATTGGAGTCGGATTTTCTCACAGATAAACTTGTTGTGGATGTGGGGACCCTTGATCACATCATCGCCTTGATTTTGACTGAGCAAATGCTCCATGACCTTGATTTTGTAAACGGAGACGATGCGGTGCGACTTGCTATGCTCAATCGAACTCTGACCATTATCGGTGCCAACCGTGATCGGTCCTTCTGGTATACACGCAGCCGTGTGGGTGCAACAGGAATCGGGCAGATCATGCCCGGAACCTATAACCGCCTGCGGGAGCGATATGATCGTGCCGGACTTCCTGAGGATAGAGAGTTTGGTCGTCTGGATCATGCCATGGCTCTCAAGGCCATGATCATCCATGCGGATGCCGAGCTTTGGCCCATGAGTGATGAATACCGTCATTTCGTGATCGAACATCCCAAGGAAGGTCGTTTGATTTTGGCAGGCGGATACAATGCCAATGTGAAGAGGGTCTACGAAGCGATCAAAGAATGTGGAGACACATGGCGAGAGCCGTCTTGTAAAAAGCTTCCGGCAGAGACTCGCCGATATCTCATCAAGTACGAATGGATTTATGCTGTCTTGTTTGATCCTGCCTTTCGAGAACAGGTATGGCTAAATGCATTTACGCAAAGAGCTCCCCAGTAGGGAAGCTCTTTTTTGTATTTTAAGGGGGTTTCACCCCCCTTGCCCCCTCTCCGCTTTTCTTTGGCCTGCAAAGAAAAGAAACAGGCCGCCCGCCTGCGCTCGCCAGGCCACCTTTGGCACTGCTCGCCTTGGCTGTGGAACGTCGCTTGCCTCCTGTGGCTGACAGAAAAAACAAATGGTCAGCCTTGGAGGCTTCGCTCGAACCATCCTCGCCACAACAAGCCTAGCTTGTTGTCGGCTCGCTTGTGCCAAGGTGGCTCTGGCGTGCTCGGAGGGCGGGACAAAAGATAGGATTCTGTTTTGGAAATAGGATTTCTAAGACTTATACAATCTCATTGACCTGACAAGGCAGACGTTTGCCTTTCAAAAATAGCAAGATATTTTCGGCCACAACCTTGGCCATAGCCTCACGCGCTTCTATGGTGGAGGAGGCTATATGCGGAGTGAGGACAACATTTTTCATTTTTCGCAGTTCCAAGTGGTCGTGAGGATCGCAATCAATCATAGGTTCGCATTCGTACACATCAAGTCCTGCACCGGCGATTTGCTTACGCGCTAAAGCCTTCAAAAGTTCTCGTTCATCCACGACAGGACCTCGAGCCGTATTGATGAGAAAGGCGGTTTTTTTCATGAGTGCCAATTCCTTTGTGCTGATCAAATGATGTGTGGAAGGTAGAAGGGGAACATGCAAGGAAACAAAATCAGAGCGTTTTAACAGTTCGTTTATACTGACAAACTTTGCCCCGGTTTCTTTTTCAAGCACAGGATTACGTTTCACATCATGATAGAGAATTTTCATGAAAAATCCGTCGTGCATCCTGTGCACCACAGCTTCTCCAATGGCCCCGGTTCCGATGATCCCTAGCGTTTTTCCATATACATCAGTTCCAAGGAGAAGGTGGGGATCCCAACCTTTATAATTTCCGGCGCGTGTAAAAGCATCAGATTCCACAATGCGGCGGGTGAGAGCAAACAAAAGTGCGATCGTGTGTTCTGCCACAGATTCGGAAACATAGGGAGAAGGAGCATTAGCCACCGCGATTTTACGTTTCGTTGCCGCTTCCACATCAATATTATTAAAACCTACGGCGTAGTTCACAATCAATTTAAGGGAGGACCCGGCGGCATCCATCACCTTGGCATCAATGCGATCGGTGAGAAGACACAAAAGAATATCTACGCCTTTTATGCGTTTGAGCAGTTCTTTTTGCGGGATCACTCGATTTTTTTCATACACATCAAGTCGAAGACGTTTGTCTTTTAAAAGAAGGTTCATGCCAATATCTGGGATACGGCGAGTGACAAGGACGCGGTAGTTCATAGAGTCTTTTTTGTTTTGATGTGAAATTTTTTGAGGGACTTTATGGATGGCCATGCGTGGAGAATTCCAATTTTGGCGCCATAATGTTGGATCACAGACTCGGCATTAGCCATTCCCAAAGCCAGTGCGGTTTCCAATGGTTTGTTTTGGATAAAAGCGGCCACACATCCGGATCCAAACGCATCTCCCGCTCCTGTTTGTGAAATGGGTTTTACTTTGGAGGCAGGGGCAAAAAGGAAACGATGGCCATCATCGGCATAGGCACCTTTGGGACCATCGGTGATGAGGGTGATTTTTCCTTCTCGATGCAAAAGGCGGAACATTGCGGAAAGTTTTGTGGCTTTGGTGAGAAGGTGAGCCTCTTCTTTGTTCACATTAAAAACATTCACCAAAGGAAGGATTGTTCCAAACGCATGCAGGCCTTTTTCCAATTCTTGGCTCCCCGGGTTCCAGGCGATCTTGATTTTGTGTTTGGCCGCATGTTCGATGATTTGTTTTGCCAGAGAAAAATTTCCTCCCAAAGATGTGAGATAGATCCATTTGGAACGCAGTTGACGCCAAGGGATAGAAGCGGATTTAAAGGAAGCCGAGACCCCGCGATACACAAGAATTGTACGTTCTCCATTTTTCATCGTAAGGATAACAGACGATCCTGTACGTCCTCCCACAATTTTTTTTACAAGAGAGGTATGCACTCCTTCCGCTTGCAATGTTTCGATGACATCTCGTCCCGGAGCATCTTCACCCACTTGGCAGCAGGTTGCGGTTTTATATCCAAGACGGGCAAAGGTGACGGCTGCATTACTTGCCCCGCCTCCGGTTGTCAGTACCAGATCATCCAATTCTATTTTGTCTCCCAAGTTGAGACACTCGCCAGTGCCAGAGGAAAAGGTTTTGGAATGAATGGCCACGAACGCATCAGAGACAAGGAAGGTGTCGCGTGTAGCCCCGCCGATGGTGATGATATCGAGCATAGAATTAAGAGTCATGTCGAGATAAAAGTGTGGAATCAGATTTGCTCCCGCCCCATTTTTTTGGCGTGCGCTCAAGCGCTTCTTTTTGAATGGACTGTTTGAGCGCAAAACTTTTTTCTTTGGCCAAGGTGAGATATTCCGGGATCAAAGAGACTTTTTTTCCTCGTTTGCGATCAAGTGCGCGTTTTGCGGCAAGAACAATAAAAGGGGCTGTAAGTCCATACGCGGTTTTCAACTCCGAAGCCTCCCCGCTTGTACCAAAGCGATCTTGGATGCCGATGCGTTCAAGCGGAATAGGACAGGAGGCTGTAAGATATTCGGTGACCGCACCACCCAATCCTCCGGCGACCTGACCATCCTCACAAGTGACAAACGCTCCGGTTTGTTTTGCAGCCATCAAAAGAGTTTTTGTATCAAGCGGTTTGATCGTATGACAATTGATGACGCACGCTTGGATTCCTTGTTTTAAAAGAAGATCGGCTGCCACCAGCGCTTCATAAAGAATCGGCCCTGCGGCAACAATCGTGACATCTGTTCCTTGCCTATACACTTCTGCCCTTCCGATACGGAAAGGAGTTTTTGGCGTAGTAAAGATTGGAGAAGACTCCCGCGCTAAACGCAGGTAAGAAGGAGAAGATAATTTTGCGATCGCCAAGGTGGCTTTTTTTGCTTCGATTTGATCTGCAGGAACGACCACGGTCATGTCCGGGAGCGAACGCATCATGGCAATATCCTCGGTCATCTGATGGGTAGCGCCATCAGGTCCAACTCCCACGCCCGCATGAGACCCGACGATCACCACAGGAAGATGTTGCAGACAGATGCAGGTGCGGATTTGTTCAAAATTGCGTCCGGGAGAAAAAGCGGCGTAGGCGGCCACAAACGGTTTTTTTCCACACAGGGCCATGCCTGCGGCAATGGATGCGGCAGATTGTTCGGAAACACCAAGTTGTACAAAACGATCAGGATATGTTTTTTTAAACTCCATGCTTTGGGTTGACTCTGTCACATCACAACAAAGCACCACGATGGAAGGATTTTTACGCCCCGCTTCCACCAAACCCTGTCCATAACCCACACGCGTGGAAGCAAACACAAGATGCTTGGCATCAAAAAGATGATGGCTCAAGTAAGCTTGTTTGAGGATTGCGGATTTGGGAGCAGAGGACATACAGAGGTTCTAGTGTTTTTTATGATGATGTCGTCGCGCAAGTTTCCAAATGATCCACATCAAAACAAGAATGGGGAAAAGAAGGCCACCGCCTACAATCACAAACCAAATGCCGAAGTTGATGAGATTTTGACCTAAAACCACAAATGCTTGAGCCGCTTGTTTGACCGTTGTCCACGGACGGAATTCTTTGGAAGGAAGGGTGATAAGCGTCTCTTCGGAAAGGGAAACCGAGATGGTGGAATACATGGTACGATCATCCAGGTAATTGATACGTCCTTGTAAGACTTCGATTTCGGAGCGGATTTCTCCCAAAGCCTCTTGGACTTTCAAAATTTCTTCCACGGTTGTGGCGCGATTCAAGATAAGAAGATACGCAGCTTCTTGCGCTTGCGCGGTTGTAAGTCGCGCCATGTAGTCAGTGTATTCCTCGGTGACATCCGTGCCGGTTGTGGATTCCTCGGATACAAATGTTGCTAGGTCTTTGAGAGATTGAATGGCCGCTTCAAAGGAAGCCGAAGGAATGCGAATATTGATCGATCCTGTCTTAGTCCCATTTTCCGATTCATTGACATAGGAGGATTGAACAAATCCTTTGAGCGTTGATGTCAGTTCGGTTGTTTGGGTGATCGCTTCATCTACCTTGTCAACAATAAGCGTCAGTGAACCGGTTTTGATAATTTTTTGACTGACATCAGTCGCGCTCGTTGCCTCGTCATAGGTGACGAGAGAGTCATTCATGACAAATGATCGTGTGGAAGGAGCACTCGCCGCACCGGCAAACATACCAAAAGATTCTGATTGGAAGGATCCCACGTTTCCTGTTGCCACAAGAGAAAGGCGTACCACGATGGCAGTAAAAATAACGAGTGCGATGACAGCTACAATGATACCCAAAGGAATCAAGATCCAACGTAAAAGATGTTTATGCATAAAGATGATTAAGATTCTCTGGCAATGGTGCCAGAGAGAGAATGAATTTGTTTGATCGCATTTTGAGATTCAGCGCCCGGTTTTGGTGTTTTTCCATGCCAGGTAAAATCATGCTCCATAAAATCCACGCCACAGCCGGGAACGGTATCGGCAATAATAACTGTTGGTTGTTCGGTGATTTGTTGCGCGTGAGAAACAGCGTTGATAACTTGACGCATATCATTACCATCACAGCGGATCACATGAAGGCCAAAGGACTCAAATTTTGCTTGGAGAGGTTCCAGTGGCATCACCTCCTCGGTCGTTCCATCAATTTGGATATTGTTGCGATCCACAATAAAGGTGCAGTTATAAAGATGATGTTTGGAAGCAAAAAGCATAGCTTCCCAAGTTTGCCCTTCTTGAAGTTCGCCGTCAGACATAAGGCAATAGACGCGCCACGGCGCATGATCCATAAGCGCCACATAAGCAGCGCCGGTCGCCTGGGAGGAAGCCGATCCCAAAGGCCCGGAAGTTTGTTCGATCCCCGGGAGGGATCCGTATTCCGGATGTCCTTGAAGACGGGAACCAAATTTGCGCAGGGTCATGAGAAGAGATTTTGAAAAATAATCCGCATGTGCAAGAGCAGCATATTGGGCGGGAACCGCGTGCCCGTTACTTAAAAAAAGTCGGTCGCGGTTTTGCCAGTCAGGTTGTTTGGGACGATGGACAAGAATATGAAAATAAAATGCCGTGAAAATATCTGCCATTCCCAAGGAACTAGCCGTGTGTCCCGAGCCTGCCTCTACAAGCATATCAATCACATCTTCACGAATGGTACAGGCCATTTTTTGCAATGCGTGGCATTTGCGTTCCGAAAGAAAAAGAGATTTCCGTGGTCTTGATTCTCTTTTGTGTATGGGCATACGATACCCACAGTGTAGCAGAAAAATGGTGGGATTCGAAACGAAAAAGCAGAGGTTTATGCCCTCTGCTTTTTTTCTGATTTATTCAACAACGATCGTTCCCGTGTTGCTTTCATCATAGCGATCGTAGTACTCGTAGGTGCCTGACTCATCAAAATATCTTGCCCATGAACGGCCGGCGCTGATCGTGCCGCTGCCCCATTCTTTGTCTTCGTCCGAGGCAGAGTGGTTTTCCGTATCGGTATTGTTCCAGCGGATTGCAGTGCCTACCTCGATCGTGATCGAAGTATCACTGTATCCCGCAGAGGAGATATCGATTTCCGCGGCTTCCTGGAGATCCTTGTCCTCATCAATACTATAGGCATCGGCTTGCTCGGCATCAGGATCAAAACTTGAGGCTGTATCAATACTTGCTCCCATGGTGTAGTTGCCAAAGAATCCATCTGGAAGATCATCAATTTGCTTGTTCCAATCAGATCCGTATAAAGCTTCCGCGATCTCGGCAGTTTTGACCCAGCGCAAGGTTCCGTTGGAACCGATGGCATAGGTGGTCGGCGAGCTTGTCACTTTGATCATTTTTACCCCCGGTTTGTAGGTGATATTTCCACCGAGTTGAACCGTGGCCAGATCAGCATCAGAGACCCATCTCACATCATCAAAGTTTTCGTACCAGGTGAAATAGATTTTGTCGTTTGGAAAAACATAACGGAATCCGTCAACACTGTAGTAGTACACTGCAGAAAAACTTTCACCGCGAAAGAGATCACCAGCCTGAAGATCATCCACAGAAATCAAAGAAGACGCTTTGGCTGGGGAAAGGGCACAAATTCCAAACACCGCAACCAAGATACTCAGATAGGCAAGTCCTTTTTTCATAGAGCATGTGAAAATAATGATAAAGATAAGGATAGTATAGCATGGGTTTTTGTAAGCGAGGAGCAAGGGTGTGGATTTCAACAAAAGGATTGAAGGCGCTTGAGGGCTTGAAGCGGGTCTTGTGCGGAAAAAATGAGTGATGCCACAGAAAAACGGGTGATCCCGGCTTCTTTTAGGGAAGGAATGAGGTTTTCAGTTACCCCGCCGTCAATCTCGATGGTAATTTGCGGATAAAGGTGATGAAGATGGTGAATTTTTTCGAGGATATATTCTCCTTCAAACGGTTGGCCAGAGGATCCCGGGTGTACGCCCAAGATGGTGGCTTGATCTACATGTGGAAGAATCGTTAGAGCTTCTTCAATGGGAGTCTCCGGATTAAACGCGACGGCCGTTTCGAGGTGAAGATAATCTTTGGCATGAGAAAGGATGGTGCCGACCGGTCTATCTAGTTCATGGTGAACAATGACACGTTTGGTTCCGGGCACAAACTTTTTCCATTCCTCGATAATGGGAAGAGGATTTTCGATCATGAGATGGAGTTCAAATTGTGCCTGTGTGTCAAGAGCTCCTACATGATGCGCATCAAACCAACTGACGTGATCATAGAGACTTCCGTCGAGGATATCGACTTGAATGATGGGGGCGAGGGATTCAATCTGGCGGAGTTTACGTTCAAACTCTTGTTTTGACTCTGCAAGAATGGCGGGGATGATTTCTATCATAGGGGATAGATATGCGATTCGATTTCAGAGAGTTTTTGAAGACGACGTAGGTGGCGTTCTTCTCCACTAAAATCAGTTTGGAGCCAAAGGGTGGTGATCTTCAGGACTTCTTGTTTTGAAAGATGTCGGGCAGGAAGGCAGAGAACATTGCTGTCATCGTCGGTTCGACTTGTTTGCGCAACCTGTTCATCAAAACCTGTTGCCGCACGAATGCCTTTTACTTTGTTTGCCACGATAGAAACTCCTTGGGCATTGGCGCAAAGAAGAATGCCACGTGCCAGGGGGTCGGTAGCGACTCTTTGAGCCACGGCATAGCTAAAGTCAGGATAATCATCATCCTCGACCAAATGAGCATTACCAAGATCAGTCACTTCAAAACCTTGCGCAATAAGGTCGGTTTTGAGGGTTTCTTTGTATTCCCATCCCGCATGATCCGCTCCGATATAAAGATGTGGTTTCATATGCGGGTATTATAACAGATGACGGGTGGGTAGGGGCGAACGGCCGTTCGCCCCTACCACAGATGGATATTGATGGTGTTTTAAAAACAAAAAAACCTCTCTTTTGTCCGCAGACGTTAGAGAGGTCGGTCGTATTGTTCGTGAGCCCTGAGTGCAGTGATCACGAGATCAAGAGGGTAAAGACCCCTGAGATAGAGTGCTGATTTAAGTGCCGCCTTCTTTTTCCCCAGAGCATCGACGTGATCGTGGATCTGTTGGACGGTGGGGTTCATGCCATGCTTTTGGAAGAAAAAGCAGATTGCGGAGTGGGTCGTTCCTTCCTGCACATTCACTCCTATCCCCAAGCGCAACGCATCGAGAAGTTTTGAAAATGCACTGATTTCATCTACGATTTGACGCAGCCTTTGTTCCAATTGATGTTTGGCACTTTCGAGAAGTGTTGAAAGTGTTTGCTCATCATTCATGGCGGCTTGCTCCTCTTGAGGTTTTGGTGGGTGAGAGGGTCGGCGCTTCCTTTCATACATCTTCTTTTCCTCGTTCCAATCCTCAAGGAGAGGCATATCCTTTTTCTCGAGCTCTGCGTTGATGTGAGCTTGGTATTTACGCAAATCCATTCCCAGGCTGAACCGCAATTCAGCCAGCATTTCTTTGATTTCGTTGAGAGTTTTTTTCCCAAGATTTCGGAGGGAATGGATTTCTTCTTCGGTCCGCGCCACGAGGTGAGCCAGGGTTTCAATGGAAGCTTCATAAAGACGGTTTTCAGCTCTCTTACTCCAGTTCAATTCCGTGCATGGCACCAGAAGTCTATCAACAAAATCAGATGCTTCTTCGTTAAGTGTGGGAAGAGGCATGGTTGTCTCCTTCGGGGTTTTTGATGGAAAGAACACGTGTATGTAGGGGTGAACGGCCGTTCACCCCTACAGGCGATTTTGCCCTCATACGTGACCACAATAAAACCAACGCGTCAATCGGTTTGCTCGGCGGCCTACATTTTGGTACCATAAAGCTTACAAAATCATCAAAATATGGCCGATTCTCAACCAAATCTCCCGGAGCAGGAAAAAGAAACCCTGGCCTTTTGGGAGAAACAAGAGATTTTTAAAAAGTCTTTGCAAAAAAAAGCCCCAAAGGGCAATTTTGTTTTTTTTGAAGGTCCGCCTACTGCTAATGGGCGTCCGGGGATCCATCATGCCGAGGCGCGAGCGTTCAAAGACGCCATCCCACGATTCCGTACCATGCAAGGTTATCATGTGGGTCGTAAAGGCGGCTGGGATACCCATGGCCTCCCTGTGGAAATTGAAGTGGAAAAGCAATTGGGGTTTAAGAGCAAGGCTGAAATTGAAGGTTATGGAGTTGAGGCATTTAATCAACAGTGTCGGGAGAGTGTGTGGAAGTATTTGAATGAATGGATCGAGTTTACCAAGCGTATGGGATATTGGGTGGATTTGGATGACGCGTATATCACCTACAAACCCGAATATGTGGAGTCTCTCTGGTGGTGTATCAAACAAATTTGGGATAAAGGACTTTTGTATAAAGATTATCGAGTGACCCCACATTGTCCGCGCTGTGGGACATCGCTTTCTTCCCACGAGTTATCACAAGGATATAAGGATGTGGAGGATCCGGCGATTACGATTGCATTTAAAGTGACTTCGAAAGCGGATGGATCAACACCAAGTGAGTCGGAATATCTGGTCGCTTGGACCACCACTCCTTGGACTTTGCCCGGGAATGTGGCACTCGCTGTGGGAGAAGATGTGGATTATGTGAAGGTGAAGCAAGGAGATAAATATTATTGGCTGGCCAAAGCACGATTGTCTTTTGTGATGAGCGGAGAGTACGAAGTTGTAGAGGAACAAAAAGGGAAGGTGTTGATCGGTTATGCTTATGAACCTTTATATCCTTTTGTAAAAGATGCGATTGCCGGAACACCGGAAGGGGAAAAGAAAGCATGGATCGTGGTGGGTGCCGATTTTGTTTCGATTGAGGATGGATCTGGAATTGTGCATACGGCCGTCATGTATGGAGTGGAGGATTTTGAACTCGGACAAAAAATAGGACTTCCCAAATATCACATGGTGGATTTGAACGGAAAGTTTGTGAATGGAGCCGGACCCTATGCCGGAAGGTTTGTAAAAAGTGCGGATGGGGCGATTATGGATGATTTGGAAGCGCGGGGGTTATTGCTTAAACGTGAAAAAATTACTCATACTTATCCATTTTGTTGGCGTTGTAAGTCACCGGTTATTTATTATGCCAAGGATTCTTGGTATATCAAGATGAGCCAAATGCGTGAAAAATTGATGGCGGAAAACGAAAAAATTCATTGGGAGCCGGAACATTTGAAAGATGGGAGATTTGGCGAATGGTTGCGTGAGGCAAAAGACTGGGCTTTTTCCCGCGAGCGCTATTGGGGAACCCCGCTTCCTGTCTGGGAGTGTAATGCTTGCAAGGAACAGATGTGTATGGGGAGTTTTGAAGAGTTGCGTGCGCAAGCAACCACTCCACTTCATGATCCTTTTGATCCTCATCGTCCGTTTGTGGATCAAGTGGAGGTGAAATGCCAAAAGTGTGGGGGGGTGGCAAAACGCGTGCCCGATGTGATTGACGTATGGTTTGATTCGGGTTGTATGCCGTTTGCTCAGTGGCATTATCCATTTGAGAACAAAGAAAAGATTGATGAGGGGATTGAGTATCCGGCGGATTTTATCTCCGAGGCGATCGATCAAACCCGCGGATGGTTTTATACCTTACTTGCCGTGGCTGTATTGCTTGGAAAAGAACGACCGTTTAAGAACGTGATTTGTTTGGGGCATGTCCTTGATGCGGAAGGAAAAAAGATGAGTAAGTCTTTAGGGAATATAGTAATGCCCATGGAAATGATGGAAAAATACGGAGCCGATGCTGTGCGTTGGTATATGTACACGATCAATCAACCTGGGGAAGGAAAACGGTTTGATGAAAAAACACTTTCTGAAATGGTCAAAAAGAATTTTACTATTTTGCTTAACGTCATGCGGTTTTACGAGATGTTTGCCAAGGATGTTCCCACAGCAAATCAAGTAGAGTCGGCTCATATAATGGATCGATGGATTCTCGCACGATTACACGAATTGATCCGCAACAACACAAAATGGCTTGAAGAGTACAAGGTACTTGAGCCCGCGCGAGCGATCAGCGAGTTCATCAATGATCTTTCCACCTGGTATGTCCGTCGCAGTCGCGAGCGGTGTAAGGGGGCAGATGAAGAAAGCGCTTTGGCAGTCGCCACTTTACGCGTGGTTCTTTCCGCACTTTCTAAGCTCATGGCGCCTTTCACTCCTTTTATTGCCGAAACGGTTTACAAAGCCGTGGATCACACAAAAGAATCTGTCCATCTGGAAGATTGGCCGGTTGTAGATTTGATAAAAATTGATCAAGAACTTTTGGACGAGATGGGAAAGGCGCGATCTACTGTTTCAAAAGCCTTAGAAAAACGAGCCGAATCAGGAATCAACGTACGTCAGGTATTGTCGATGATGACAATCACCCGTCCTTCAGGAGCAATGTCTAATGAGGTTATTGAGGTCGTTAAAGATGAGGTGAATGTCCGTGAGATCAGAATAGAAAAAGGAGAGCATGCCGTTCACCTTGACCTCACTCTTACTCCAGAGCTTGTACGGGAAGGGACGGTGCGTGAGGTAATTCGTCGTGTGAATGCGATGCGTAAAGAAGCCAATCTCACGATTGGTGACCGTATCATTTTGTTTGTGATAAGCGAGCATCCTGAAGTGAAATTAGCTTTGGAAGAACACAAGGACGCTTTGCTTAGAGGAACACTTGCCAATCAACTTGGGACACAGGGAGACGCGCCAGAAGGAGCAGAAGCATTCCGCGTGAATGAATATGATATGCAGATAGGGTTTAAAAAAGTGTAAAAAAAGACAGGGTGGATAGCCCCGTCTTTTGTCTCTTATTGAGCTCGTGTAGAATAGAAGACGTATGCCTATAGATTTTTCCAAGTTGTTTACGATGCTCGGCCTTTCGGAAACCGAGACAAAGATTTATTTCGCTTCTTTGCATTTGGGCCCCACAAGCGTTCAGGAGATTGCAAAGAAAGCTCGGCTATCACGCACCGCTGCTTATGACGCGATTGCCTCCTTACAAGATCGAGGATTGCTCTCCACCTATGAACGTGGAAAAAAGAAATTTTTTACGGTAGAGGATCCGGAGCGCGCAATCTCCTATTTTCGTAATCAAGTGAGCAACCTCAATGATCAGTTGGGTGTGTTACACACTTCACTTTCCGAGCTCAAGATGTTAGCTGGAGGAGAAAGACCGTCTGCACGTTTTTATGAGGGGAAGGATGCGATTCAGGCTGTTTTTCATGACGTCGCTTTGGTTTCACCTTCTATCCGTTATGAGGTGGCCAACTATGATGATGTGTATGAGCATTTGGATATAGGACAACTTGAAAGTTATCGGCGCATTTTGCACGAAAAGAAAATCAAAATGAAGATGATTTTTTGCGGTAAGCTGCGAAAGATTTCTCCTCACACTGAGTATTATCGAATGCCTTCAAGCGTGGGAGAATTTCACGGAGATATCTGGTTGTATGGAAATCGTGTAGCTTTTGTTTCTTTTATCGGCAAGCCGATCACGGTTATCATTGAAAGTGAGGCTTTTTCTCATGTAGCAAAAGCACTTTATGAGACAGCTTTGCTTGGGTGTGAAAAGGTGGAAGGTCCTGACATTTTTCCTCAAAACACAGAGAAATAGCTTGTTTGTCAAGAAAAAAAGAACATTTTTTTAGGCTTAGATAAGCCTTTTTTATTTCATGAGCACCGGGAACCATTGACAAGAGAGCTTTCATTATGATAGTCTAACGCGTTCGTAAAAACGAACATAAAGAGAGAGAGGCTGCAAAAGCAATGAAGGAGAGAGAATGTATATTATTTCGTTTCCGGAATCCTGTTTGTGTGCCCCATGCTTGCACATAAATATATTTCTGGATCAAAAAAGCTACCCAAAAAACGGGTCGTTTTTTGATTTACGGTATAATGGAAAATATATGATAAAGAAAAAGACCGTGGTCATTGTCCCGACTAATGATGCAGAGGCGATGTTGATCGCTCTATTGGCTGAAAAGAGAGGGTTTGATGTCCTGCGTTCCAAGCAGAGTCATGGAGCTTCTTTGGATCATGGGCGTGATTATGTAGAAGCTATAAAGAAAGGAGAGTGGCAACGGGTTATTGTTGTGGAAATGCCAGGGATACAGACAGAAGAACGTATACGTTCTTTGGGGTGTGACATCGTCATTATCGATCATCATAATTACACTGGACTAGAACGAGCATTTTATCCGCATTCTCATCGAACTCTTCCTTCTTCATTGGAACAATTTTTACACGTGGCTCGGATTACCGATCATCAATTGGAGAAATGGGGATTTTCTCCAAAACAGGTGAAGGGGGTAGGACTTTTTGATCGGGGATTTATTTGGGCATTGCAAAAAGAGGGATATACGAAAAAGGAGATACAAGAAGTACTTCAATATGAGGAAGAGTTGATGGGGGAAAGAAAACCATTGTCAGAAGATAAAAAAAGGTTAGAGGCTGTGGAAGAGACGTGGATGTATCATAAGAAATGGAAGGAGTTTTTTTTGGTGGAAAACAACAGTGTTTATCTTTTGCGAGGAGCTCTTTCCATTTTTCTTGCATTGAAACGTAGGAAACCCACTCCTCTTATTCTTTGGGAAAAGCGGCATCATCGTTTTTATGTGCAAGAGACACCATGGGCACAGACACTTTATAAACATTTTGGAGGATTTACTTATGGATCGCAGCAAAATTGGGGGTACCGCAATGATCAAGAAAAAAAGAAATTATGTCTTGATGATATTTTGATATTTTTAGCATCAAGGAAAGAGACATCATAGCGGACAAAAAAATACCAGTTTATCTGGTATTTTTTTGTGGTGCCGAGGGTGAGAATTGAACTCACGACGCAAGGATTTTCAGTCCTTCGCTCTACCACTGAGCTACCTCGGCTTATCCATCCGGATAAAATTTTTGCGGAAAATTTTGAATGATAAACAGTTTCATCTTTTTCTTCTTTCGTGTGGCACGACAGAACCCCTTACTCTATTTTGAATGATGGGGGGTGTGGCGCTGTCAGGTTGAAGTCTTGACGAAGACTGGCTTACCCCCGAAGCTCCAAAGGAGCGAAGGGTGGTGGGCGTGGGAGGACTCGAACCTCCGACCTTCACATTATCAGTGTGACGCTCTAACCACCTGAGCTACACGCCCGTATTTTTTTGGAATGATTCATCCGAAAACGTGGCGATACTATAACAAAAGAGGGGAGGAATGACAAGATGTTTTAGGGGCCTTTTTTTAGCCAAACCAATTATGATGAGGGAGCAAAACTTCTAATTTTACGATTTCACTTGTCTTTAAAATAATAGCAGTCTGAAGGTTGTCTTGGTGTACTTGTCTTATGAGTTCACGACAAGAACCACAAGGCGGTAATATTTGATTTTCTCCTTTCTCATTTTTCCAAACTGCAACAATCGTTTTGATTTTGAATTCTCCTTCCGTAATCATGGCAGCAATTGCAGCTTTTTCAGCACAAAATCCCATTCCAGAACAGAGATCCGCACAAACACCTACGAAGATGTGATTCTTGTCTGTAACTAAAGCGCATCCCACATCCCCAATTAAATAATTTTGAATTTTCACCGGTCGAATAAGAGAAGCTGCTTTTTGGATGAGTTTTTTGTTTGTCATAAGTAAAAATAGTATAACAGATAAAATAAAAACATCCCTGCAGTGGGATGTTTTGTCATCTTCTTTGTGATTGCAACGAATGCTCTGCGCATTGCGCAGAAATCAACTTGAAATGTTGATCTCGACCTAGGATCAATACGTGTTCACGTACTGACTAGATTTCCTTTGAAAGGAGGTGATCCACCCACAGCTTCCGCTACGGGTGCCTTGTTACGACTTCGTCCCTATCATCAGTCCCACCTTCCGCCGCCCTACGGCGACGTTCGGGTGTTACCAACTCTCTTGACGTGACGGGCGGTGAGTACAAGACCCGAGAACGTATTCACGGCCACGTCCAATCTGAACTACGACCAGCTTTTTGGGATTAGCTCCACCTCGCGGTTTGGCAACCCATTGTACTGGCCATTGTAGCGCGTGTGTCGCCCTGGACGTAAGGGCCATGCTGATTTGACGTCATCCCCACCTTCCTCCTTCTTACGAAGGCAGTCCCCTGCGAAAGTATAACGCAGGACAGGGGTTGCGCTCGTTACCCCACTTAAGGGAACAGCTCACGCCACGAGCTGACGACAACCATGCAGCACCATTTCTGGCACCCTCGAAGGCGGCCATCCTTTCGGACGGCTTGCAGCCAGACTTTAAGCCCAGGTAAGGTTCCTCGCTTACTGTCGAATTAAACCACACGCTCCACCGCTTGTGCGGGTCCCCGTCTATTCCTTTGAGTTTTAGCCTTGCGGCCGTACTCCCCAGGCGGAGTGCTTAACGCGTTAGCTTGGTTAGAACGGCACCGAGAGGGTCGATACTCCCGATACCTAGCACTCATCGTTTAGGGCGTGGACTACTGGGGTATCTAATCCCATTCGCTACCCACGCTTTCGTTCCTCAGTGTCAGGAATGTTCCAGTGCACTGCTTTCGCCTTTGGTGTTCTTGCCGATATAAACGCATTTTACCGCTACACCGACAATTCCGTGCACCTCTCCCATCCTCTAGCTTTGCCGTATCACACGCAGGCTCTGGGTTAAGCCCAGAGATTTAACACATGACGTTCAAAGCCACCTACGAACCCTTTACGCCCAATGAATCCGGACAACGCTTGGGGTCTCTGTATTACCGCTGCTGCTGGCACAGAGTTAGCAACCCCTGATTCCTTAGGTACCGTCATTTGTTCGTCCCTAAGAAAAGCCGTTTACAACCCGAAGGCCTTCTTCCGGCACGCGGCGTCGCTCCGTCAGGCTTTCGCCCATTGCGGAATATTCTCGACTGCAGCCACCCGTAGGTGTCTGGGCAGTGTCTCAGTCCCAGTGAGTCGGGCCACGCTCTCACGCCCGATACCCGTCATAGCCTTGGTGCGCTTTTACCACACCAACTAGCTGATAGGACATAGGCCCCTCTCGAGACGTCGGAACTTTCAATGGGGATGTCATATGACCCCCCATCCATATTGTGTATTAGTCCCGCTTTCGCGGAATTATTCACAGTCTCGAGGTAGGTTACCAATGTGTTACGCTCCCGTTTGCCACTATCTGTTACTCCGAAGAACAACAGACCGTTCGACTTGCATGCCTTAGACACGCCGCCAGCGTTCGTCCTGAGCCAGGATCAAACTCTCAATAAAAACCTTGTTAAAAAACAAGGCTCTGCTCATTTGTTTTTTTGTTCGTTGCAATCACAGAAAAGACAACATCTTTTTGTGATCGACAGGGAATGTTCTATTGGAAAGATCATACACTTTTCACAATTGAAAACTCATTCGGGATGAAGCCTACGAATGAGTTTTTGAAATAAACGAGATTGTGAACAGGTGGCGTAATAGTAGCGAAAGCCTGTTTGAGTGTCAAGGGAACGGAAAAGGCGGTTGGGGATGAACAGGGGATAGAAAAACCCTTATTTTAAAAGGGCTTTATGGTGATAGAGGGAGGGAGATGTTTCTTGTCTGTGCATTGATCATTTCAAAGATAATAGAAATCGATACATTTTTGTTTAAAAGATGATGGGGAGGCCATTCGATCACAATAATAACGTCAGATCTATGGAGCCATTCTTCCAGTTCCAATCCTTGTAAATCACACAAAGGTCCCAGGCGATAACAATCGAGATGAACAAGAAAATGGATGGTTGGGTGACTGGTGTGGTAGATATTCATGAGGGTGAAGCTTGGGCTTCGCACATAAGCCTTCACACCCAACGCTTCCCCGAGTCCTTGAACAAAGGTTGTTTTGCCAGACCCAAGATCTCCCTCGAGCGCGAGTATTTCTCCACCTTGAAGTGAGGATGCGAGTTGAACAGCAAGTTGTTTTGTTTCCTCTGGTGTATGAGTGGAAAATGTCATAGAGATGAAAGAGGGAGATTGGGATCGGCCGCTAAAGTCAAAGGATCAGCAAAGTCATTTTTTTGCAAATGGAAAAACGCCGCCACCCCAATCATGGCTGCATTATCTGTCGTATAGGTAATGGGGGGGGTGTGATAATGAACGTGAGGAAAACGGTCGGATAATATTTTTTTAAGCGTTTCCCGCAGAGAGATGTTTGCAGAAACTCCTCCGGACAAAAGAACAGAAGCAGGTTGATATTTTTCCACAGCCTTGAGGGTTTTTGAAACCAATATGTCTACGACCGCATCCTGAAAAGAAGCACAAATATCTTCAGGACGATCATCTGGGTGATCCTTCACGTGATAAGCAACAGCCGTTTTTAATCCTGAAAAACTAAAATCAAAGCTGATAGCGTTTTTCATGGGACGAGGAAAGTCAATCGCATCTTTTTTTCCTTCTAGCGCTTTTTTAGAGATGAGAGGTCCTCCTGGATACCCAAGCCCTAAAAGTTTTGCCACTTTATCAAACGCTTCACCTGCAGCATCATCTCGTGTACGGCCAAGATATTCATAATTCCCATGATCTTTCATGAAGATGAGCTCCGTATGTCCACCAGAAACAAGGAGAGCGACACAGGGAAAAAGAGGAGGTTTTTCCGCAAGCCAACAACTGTATAGATGTCCTTCTAGATGATTGATGGCGATAAGCGATTTTTGCCAAGCAACTGCAAGAGTAGTGGCGCAAGCCACTCCCACACGCAGCGACGGGACAAGTCCGGGGCCGGCAGTGACCGCTATTGCATCAACAGTAGAACCGTCTTGCGGAATTTCCAGAGCATAGAGAAGCGGAGCGATTTGTTCCGCGTGCATACGAGCAGCGATCTCGGGTACGACTCCTCCATAAAGCGCGTGGGTGTCTATTTGAGAAGATACGAGATTTTTTTCCACGATAAACATGTCGTCTTTACAGGAGACAATAGCTAAAGAAGTATCATCACAACTTGTTTCAATCGCAAGAATGCGCATAAGAAAAGAAAAAAGGTGGCAGTTGCCACCATTGTAGCAGGTCAAGCCACCCGTTCCAGTTGTAGACGGCTGTCCCGTACCACACGCACATTCGTCTTTTTAATAAGGAGTGCGTTGACACGCAACGACTCGAGAGCTAACCGTCGGATAGCCTGTTCATATTCATGGCGAGGGATTTCGTTTGCTATCGCGCGCTCGAGGAGAATGTCATATTCTTTTTGCAAACCGTGCGCTTCACGATAGAGCGGATGCAGGAAGGAGAAATGGCGATCTTGAAAGATGGACGAGATGACGGAAGCGGCACGGTCATCTTCAAGTCTTCCATAGCGTAGCCACAAGAGCCATCGTCCCAGGCGAATATAGAAATGAAGAGGACGGATATTGGAGCGGTGCCAACGTCGCAAAAAGGTATCGAGTTTTGCCTCACGATTCTGTAGGGAACGATGTTCGTGTTCCAATGCCATGATCACCGAAAGGTTACGCTCGATTTTTCGCGCCATCTCAATGGCGATCGTGGGAGCCATGCCCCAGATGAACAGTTGCGGGGGTGGGCCAATGATCGCTCCAAGTTCCATAAGTTTTCGCCAAGTGATCAAAAAGGACGGTCCAAAGAAATGGTGTCCTTCTCGTCCGGATTGAACGGTAAGAAGGCGTGCATCCACCATGACATGTCGGGCTTTCGCCAGTTTGCGAATTTCCAACAAGATGGTCGAGACCTCGTGTTCCCCTTGTGTCCGGCAGATCGTCAGTAAGTCCAAATCACTTCCTCGTGAGGGGGTTCCGTGTGCCACCGATCCCATCACTCCTGCCGTGACGACAGATGGGGAGGCCGTAAGCATCTCCAAAGCAAGGTCGCGTGTTTGCAAAAAGTCGTGGAGGGTTGGAACCTCTCCACGACGTACTTGGTCGTACGTGTAGAGAAATCCCATGGGAGCCTCCGATGGAAGGAGCGATTTCATCCAAACCATAACATTTTGAAGGAATCCGTCAATTATTTTTGACAGGAATGGCGAGTCGTGAAAAAGTTATTTCGCCTCGTTCTTTGGAGATCACATGTCCACGTCTCTGGATTTTTTTCGCATGCTGACCGCGATTGCTCGTCGGATGGATGGGTATCATCGTTGGCAACATTTCGATACGATCGCATCCCTTCCTCCTCGAGAACAAGAAACGGTTTTAGAGCACACGTTTCATACCGTTTTTCTCACTTTGTTTCTTCTTGATCTTGAAGAGAGGCACGGAACGCATGCTTCTGAAATTAATCGTGAACTTCTTCTTTTGACAGCACTTCTCCATGATTTGGGAGAAGGAATGATTGGGGATGTGGCTTATCGAGTGAAACAAGATGAACGTGTCAAGGAAGGATTGCGCGCAATCGAACAAGAGATGGTGGAAGATATTTTAATGTCTGTACCAGAATTTCTTCGTGATAAATTGCGCATGGCCTATCGCGTTGTTGATAGCGATACGATGGAGGGAAGATTTTTCAATGCAGTGGAACGCTTGGGATACATCTTGTATGCTCGGGATCGAGTGGAACGCGGGGACGACAGTTTCATTCAGGTGTACATCCGACAGAATGACAAGATTCTCGAGTTGGCACAATTGTTTGAGAGTGTGCGCGTGGTCTACGAAGAACACAAAGATCACATAGCACGCAAGATCCGACTGTATAAAGAGGGGAAACGTCTCGGTGACATGACGGGCGCTCACCGTACCTAAGGGAGCGCTTTTTGTTTTGAAGGTTGATGATTGACAGGAACGATCTTTTTTTTCATAATAAGGCCACATTTAAATGGCCCCATCGTCTAACGGTTAGGACATCAGGTTTTCATCCTGAAAATTCGGGTTCGATTCCCGGTGGGGTCACCACAAAAACCGACTGGAAAATTGATCCGTACCCCAAAAAGTGGACACAAAAGTGTCCGCTTTTTGATTCTGTTAAACTACTATCATATGAGCAAAAGAACATTCACAAAGGAACAGAT
>LCMS01000003.1 GCA_001002765.1 Candidatus Uhrbacteria bacterium GW2011_GWE2_46_68
GTAGGGGCAAACAGCCGTTTGCCCCACGATAACGATACATTCCGGTTTTTACGAAACGACCCCCGTTGAGCTTTGCTCCGGGGGTTTTCTTGTCTATGAGATAGGTCCTATAGGACCAATGGGGCCTATACCAAAAACACCCAAGGTACAATCGCCCCGGGTGTTTCTTTTTTTTATTTTTCCTCCAGTTCCTAACTCGCTACCGTTGCCAAGGAATCAATCACGAAATCGGCAAGAGCAAAGGCGCCGATAATGATAATAATTCCGATCACAGCCTGGGTAAGCATCTTGGTTGCGTCTCCAGTCTTTTTTGTATCTCCTTGTGCGGTCAGCCACTTAAATCCGGCAAAAATGATAAGGATCAAAAAGACAATGCCTAAAACAGATAGTACGACTTGAATAATGTTGCCAATAAGCACAGGGAGGGAGACTCCGCCTGTATCTGTAAGTTGTCCTTGAATATCAGCCAATGTGTCCCCGGAGGCTGATATCTGCGCATACACCGCGCCCGGCAAAAGGAGAACAGGCAAAACCGAGACCCATGCTCCGAATTTTGAAAAAAATTGTTTCATAAAAAAAGATTAAATGACTATTTTTATAATAATTTAAACCGCAGCGGAAAGGAGGATGCCAATCACAGCGTTCACCAACATCTTGGTTGCATCTTGGGTCTTTTTGGAATCTCCTTGTGCGGTCAGCCACTTGAATCCTGACCACACAATCAGAATCAAAAAAGCAACACCAAGAATCGAAAGCACCACATCAATAAGCCCGGCAACGGTCTCGGCAAAACTGGTGGCTGTGACATATCCGGCCTCGCTCCCTGCGCGCCCCAATCCTGCTGTCACAGCATCGTACGCATCATCGGCAAAAACAACCGTGGGAATTATGGCAAGAAACATGGAAGGAATCCATTGTAAAATCTTCATAGTCTGGGGTGAAGAGCTCTAAAGCCCCTCACCCCAGACCCCCACAAATGTGGGGGACAAGGATATTATTCTGTACTAGTAGTACCTGAAACCGCGGTTGAAATTTGATCGATTACAAAAGAGGCGATCGCATAGGCAGACAAAATGATGATCAACCCTGTGATGCCTGCAAAAATCAGCTTACGCGCGTCATCCACCTTTTTGCTGTCGCCTCCGGCAATCATCCATCTGAATCCACCATAGAGAATGATTACCACAGCAACAACTCCCAAAAACCCAAGAGCCACGCGAATGATCGAAGCGATGGTGTCCGCAAGATCTCCTGATCCAAGACCTGCGGTAGCGGCGAATGTGGAAGCATCAGATCCGCCAAAAAAATCATCTGCTCCGCTTAATGCCTGCGCGTGGACCAAGGATCCACCAAAGAGAACCGGTGTAGCAATGGCAAAAGCCATAAGACCACCCAAGAGATATCCGAAATATTTTTTCATAACGATCTCAGAGCTCATTTTGATGAACTCTCCTTACTTAGTTAGAAAGTTTTTTAAAATGTTATGGTGTGGTTGATCCTGTAATCGTCCCTGTTCCTATCAAAGAAACGACAGTGGCAACCAAGGTGTACGCTGTAAATAATACCACAAGTCCGAGCGCTGCCCAAACCAAAGTATCTCTTCCTTTAGTTACTTTGCTTGGAGTTCCTCCCGAGGTAAGCCACAAAATTCCTCCGTAAATAAACATGGCAAGAGCAAGCACGCCGCTTAATCCCAAAATCGCGCGGATGATGTATCCCACTATGGTCGGGACATCGGTGGTGCCCCCAAACGGAGAAACAAGCGCCCCTGCAGCCAAAGCTGCGGAAGGAAGCAATAAAGCACCCAGATAAAAAAGTAAATGACGAATCGTGTTCATAAAGTTTTCTATGGATCAAAATTCAATATAACAACATTGATTGCTTTCATCCCCTGGACAAAGATTTATCACACAGTTTGGTGTGTCCCCCGATGCTTCAATAATATCTACATCAGCACACATCCATGACCCTGTTGTATCTCCTGTTGTATTTTTAAGATCACATTCACTCTCACAGGTGCCAATCTCCGAACAGCGCATATACTCCCCGCAAGGCTCACCCTCATTGATCTCTCCCGGGCCACAAGTGACATAGCTTTCACTGGTGAGTACATCTCCTCCACGCAAAACAGATTCCAAAGTTTTTACCCCGGCATACGCCACAAAAACAATGACTAAACCAACCGTAGAAACTTGAAGATATTTAATCCCCTTTTGAACTTGGGAGGTGTTCCCGCGAGAAGTGATGAGATACAGTCCTCCGATCACATACATGAGAAGCACCAAGGAACCCGAAATACCCAAAACATAATTTCCGATATTATGAAAAACCTGCATGATGTCGTCCATGGAACAGTCCCCCGTATTCCCGCAAGACCTTGAGATGCCGTCCATAAAAACTCCAACTTCGGATGTAACGCAGGGGTCATTGGTGCAAATCTGCGAAGCAAAAACCGGAAGTGCTGCGACACTCAACAAAAAACTCATACTTAGAATGAGAGATATTTTTTTCATAACGTCTCATTCACTTTATTTTGCGCGTCTTGCATGGTCCTCACAATATCCTCGGATCCGGTAACGGCCGTATCAATCAAATCGGCTAACGCCTCCTCAGCCACAGCCGCATCATCCCCTTCATACCAACTATCCGCAGTCAAAAGCTGACTTGCAAAAGGCGCCAGCCATTCGTCGTTAAGTTGATCTTCGATAAGAGATCGCAGTGCGGTTGGGCGCCCGGCTCTTTCAAGATAACTTCCCACCTGATCCGCATCTGTGGCAAATAGAATGAAATCCCATGCCCAATTGCTGTATTTGGTATCTTTGGAAACTGTCTCTACCCAATAATTGGCATAATTCACCACACGCCCACCGGAAATTTGCGGCACGGTCGTGACCCCAAAATCCAATTTGCCGTTCGCGGCTTGAATCAAAGGGATGTGATAGGAATAACCGAAAAAATATCCGACCTGACCGTTGACAAACGCGTTAAAAGAATTTGTTTGCTCTTCATTCCAGCAATAAACTTGCTTCATGGGATTGGCGAAGTCCGTGTAAAAATACAAAGCATCGAGTCCCAGATTCTCTTCTTTTCCGCGCCCCGAAAAAGCAGCGTCCCCACGATCATCCACCATGTTTGTGCCATTTTGCATCATGAGAAGTGAGAGGATATCAAACGATCGCTCCACATTATCGCTTGTGCCAAGTGCTGTACCTGATTGTAAAACCGCATCATTGGCCCCAAGCAAGGTCATTTTAGCGACATCATTTTGGAACACATCCCATGTGGTCGCAGGTTGTGCGATCCCGGAGGCATCTAAAAGATCTTTGTTATAAAACATGGTCAGGGTGTCAACAAACAAAGGCAGTCCGTAGATCTTTTCTACAGACTCCTCTTTGACGGTTGATTGATAAAAACGCAATACATCATCTGCTACCACATCTACAAAAGTGGTTTCCAGCTGACGTTTGCTTAGGGTTGCGCTTTCAACCAAGGTGGTAATCTCTTCTTTTTTGAGAGAACCTGTAATTTCGGTAAAAGGGATTGTGACTGTCTCTGGCATGGGGGAGATCAGATTATCGTATTTGCCGATCCAGGTATTGTGTAAAGAAAAAATGTCCGGACCGTTTCCTTCAGCAAGCGCGCGAATGAGCTCGTCTTCATAATCATCAAAACGAAGCTCGCGATATTCAAAACTGACATTGGGATGGATGGCGCGATAGGCGCTCATGATCTCCCCCATGGTCTCATCGTCATCAAATACGCGCCACAAGGTGAGTTTCACCGGCATGTTCGCCGCCTCCTCGGCAGCCGAAGATCCTCCGCATCCTGCGCCGGAAGTGATTAAAAAAATGAAAAGAAGAAACAAAGGAAAAAAACGTTTCATACGTCAAAGAGTTTTGAGATAACGCTTAAGCTCTTTGCCAATATCCGGATGCTTGAGACCGAACTGAATCTGCGCTTTCAAAAATCCGAGTTTGTCCCCGCAATCATATCGATCCCCTTCAAACTGACATCCGTACAAAGCTTTTTTATTCTTAAGATGAGAGATGAACGCATCGGCCAAACGAATTTCTCCTCCCACGCCGGGTTTTTGCGTTTCCAAAAGACGCATGATCTCGGGGGTGATGATGTACTGCCCGACCACGATCAAGTTTGAAGGAGCTTCGGAGGGAGAAGGTTTTTCCACAAAACGCTTGATCTCCCATATGTTTTTTCCAACCGAAGTGCCATCAATGACCCCGTAGCGAGACACTTCTTTTTTGGGAACAGACATGACGGCCACCACGGGATCACCATACTTTTCGTACACATTGATAAGTTGTTTGATCGCGGGAACCTTGCCGTCGATGATGTCGTCGCCAAATAAAACCGCAATGGGTTCATCTTGATCCACAAAAGGAAGAGCCGCCAAAATCGCATGCCCGTCACCCAGTGGTTTGTTTTGACGCACGAAAGCAAACTTCGCAAGTTTTCCGATCGCGGAAATTTCCTCGTACTCTTTTGTTTTATTTTTTTGCTTCAGGCGATACTCCAACTCGAAGTTGCGATCAAAATGATCTTCAATCGCACGCTTACCGATTGCGGTCACGAAAATAATTTCTTCTATGCCACTTTTCACCGCCTCCTCGACAATATATTGGATGACGGGTTTATCTACGACCGCCAACATTTCTTTTGGCTGCGCTTTGGAAGCGGGAAGAAACCGCGTGCCCATACCGGCCACGGGAATAATCGCTTTCTTGATTGCCATATGTGCAATCATTATAACGAAAAATGTGTATGAACGGAAACATTCATACACACCTATCTTTTATTTTTCTTTTCTTTTTTACAAAAAGGCTTCTTTCTTTTCTTGAATGGCTTTGGTGAGTGCGGATCGTTCTTGCGATCTCCCTACCAAGGTGGCGCCAACAATTCTTCCGTCGCGTAAAAAACGCTGAATAATTCCCGTCCCTTCTGTTCCATTTGTGATAATTTCTTCTGCCGCTTCCCGTGATGTATCTCCGATAAAAATCGCATCGAGTCCTAAAATACTCATGGAGTACGAGGGAACCGTTTCATACATTTCATGACCACCGGTCATATTTGCTCCGGCAATTCTTCCTTGTAACATGGCATTGGTCCATGTGCGTGCAACAAGTGATCTTCCCGAAATCTCATCCTTTACCTCTACAATATCACCGGCCGCATACATATCGGGGATACTGGTTTGCATATTTTTATCGACACAAACACCTTCTTGTGTATCCACCCCCGCTTCTTTTATCCAATACAATTCGGGCGCTGTTCCAATCCCCACCCCCAAAAGTGTGCTCTCCCAAATTTGCCCCTCGGTTTCTACGCCCTCTAAAGTCTCTTGTCCTAATAATTTTTGAATGGAAACTGAAGGGATAACGCGCACACCCTTTTTTTGAAGCCACTTCTCAATCATCCCTCCACTTTGCGCATCAAGGACCTTAGACCAAAACCAAGGACCGCGAAACGCAATCGTCGTGGAAATATGGTGGTGAGAAAAAATCCAAAGATATTCGCAGGCAATAAATCCTCCTCCGTAAATAAATCCGCAGCAATGGTCTCTTTGCTCTCGTAAAAGTTGATGAAGATGGTCGGCGTCGTCAAGTGTTCGCAAATAACTCACTCCGCGCAGATCCTCGCCCAAAAGCCGCGGTTGACACCCGCCAGCCAAAAGGAGTTTGTCGTAGGGAATCTCACGGCCGTCAGAAAGAGTGACAGCGTGATTGATCGGATCAAGAGCTTTCGCTTGCAGGCCTCTTAACCACTCGATCTTTTGTTCATCATACCAACTTTCGGTCTTCAAAAAAATCTTTTCTCGAGAAATTTTCCCTACCAGATAAGCTCCCAAAAGCACGCGTGAATACAAAGGATGTTCTTCCGCATCGATAAGAACGATTTCTCCTTTGGGATCTTTCTTGCGGATCACTTCACATGCGTTCACCCCCGCGATGCCTCCGCCCACAATCACATAACGCATAGTTTTAAATCGGGTAGATTTGATTTCCCGCTTCGTCCAAAATAATAACCGCAAGAGTGGGACAGGATTGTGCGGAAAGAATGATGTTTTCTTTTTCTTCTTCACTCACCTCTACTATGCGCTCATAGGTCGGGCCTCCGGGTTCTTGTCCGCGATCAAGAACAAATGCTTTGTTCTCATCGTTCAGACGAAAGGTTTCGGGAGCGACCGTCACGCAAGAGGCAGCGCCGATGCAAAGGTCAGGATCCACTTTGATGGTTAAACGTGGCATACAAAAAAATTAAAAATGAGTTTGTTCATAATGATGAATCGCCTCAAAAAGAGCCTTGTCGCACAAAACCGAACAATGAATTTTACGATCAGGCAATCCTCCCAAATGCTCAATAATGGTCTGAGGCTTAAGATGCTTGGCTTCCTCTAAGGTCATACCGCCGTCTTTGGTTACGATTTCGGAAGCAATCGAAGTCGCGGCAATCGCGCTTGCACATCCAAATGTCCGCCACTTGCATCCGACAATACGTTTTGTCTGCGGATCCACCTTGATCCACATATGCATCTCGTCCCCGCAGGCCGGAGATCCGTACGAACCATGGGCATCATAATCCTTCACCTCTTCATCATCTTTTACAAAATTACGCGGATGAAAAAAATGATCTTTCACAATATCGGAATACACCCAAGAAGTTTTTGTCTGTGTACTGCCATCCAAAAAAGGTGAGGTCATACGAGCGGACTTAAAAGACGTAATTTTTGAATGATAGGAGGGAGAATGTCCAAAACATCTTCAATATCTTTTTTTGTGGTGGATCGACCAAGAGTAAAACGCAGGGAACTGTGCGCTTCCTCGTGGGTAGAGCCAATCGCCATAAGCACATGACTTGGATCAAGTGACTGGCTTGTGCAAGCCGATCCTGTGGAAACGGCAATGCCTTCATGATCAAGATAAAGAAGCATGGCCTCCCCTTCCGCTGCGGCAAAAGAAATATTGATATTATTGGGAAGACGTGTGGTTGGATGACCATTCAAATGCGTGTGCGAAACCGAGGTGAGGATTTCTCTGATGAAAAAATCGCGAAGAGTGCAAAGACGTTCGCATTCTTTCGCGCGGAGTGATTCAGCGATTTCCAAAGCTTTTGCCAATCCGACAATCACCGGAACATTTTCAGTTCCGGGACGGATGTTGTGTTCTTGTGATCCTCCAAATTGAAGCGATTGTAATTTTATTCCCCGACGACGATATAAAATCCCGATGCCTTTTGGTCCATACATTTTGCTTCCATTGAGCGTCAAAAGATCCACATGAAGTTTCTCCGCTTGCAGATCAAGGTATCCTGTGGCCTGACAGGCATCGGTGTGAAAGACTGGAAACGTTTTTCCTGTTTCCTGACGATATTTTTGCACCATGTTTCCAATTTCGCTGATAGGCTCTATGGTTCCGATCTCGTTATTTGCATACATGATCGAAATAAGAATCGTATCCGGTCGCAGAGCTTGTTTCACTTGTTGCGCCGTAATCAATCCTTGTGTGTCCGGCACAAGATAGGCCACTTCAAAACCCTCTTTCTCAAGCTGTTTTGTGGCTCCTAAAACCGCATGATGTTCAATCGCCGTTGTGATGATGTGTTTGCCTCCTTTTGCATGAGCACGCGCATAACCGAGGAGGGCGAGATTATCCGACTCGGTTCCACCCGAGGTAAAAAGAATTTCCTCGGGAAGAGCACCGAGTATTTTTGCCACACTCTTGCGGGAATTTTCGACTGCTTGTCCTGCACGCACTCCTTGCCCGTAAAGACTCGAAGGATTCCCAAATTCTTCTTGCATATAAGGTTCCATCACTGCCCTCACTTGAGGATCAAGATGGGTTGCGGCTGCGTGATCGAGATAAATAAAACGAGTGGATTTTTGGGGGGTGCCAAACCATGTTTGGCGAACCTGACGCATGAGAAGTTTTAATTTTTCGCAAGGACAATTCATAGGACAATGAGATCTTGTAAGGTCATGGATCGCAGTTCCGCATCCACCCCTTCTTGAAGACGTTGCCAGATTTTTTTAAGTTGACATCCATGCCGAGCGCAAGACATTCCTCCACAAAGAGGAATGGAAACTTCCAAAGCCACGACGACATCGTAAAGATTAATAGCCGAGGGAGTGTGTAAAAGTTGATAACCCCCGTGAACTCCCCGTCTGGCTTTGATTATTCCGGCTTTGCGCAAGGTGCAAGCAATCTCTTCCAAATATCCTTGAGGAACAAAGCCTGTTTGCATGGAAAAAGCCTGTAAAGAAAGCCAATCTTTTGTGCCATATACTTGTGCTAGGGCAGCCAAAAAAAGAAAGGCATAGTGAAGACGGGCGTTCATGGGTAATAAGCTCGACATATTTCCTAGTTTGCAACAAGGAAAATATCAAAAAGCCACCTTTTTTGCAAGGTGGCCTTATCCTCTTTTTTATTCCGCAACTTCTTCCTCTGAAAAATCTCCATAAAGTTCGGGATTTTCCAGATATTCTTTATAACATTTGTCCGAACAAAATGTCTGGAGTTTCCCTTCTTCTTCTCGCGTAATCATATCGGGCATATCTTCAAGTGGTATACCGCAGACATCGCAAGCGCGAATCAATTCACCTAAAGCATTTTCTTGGTTCATAATTCTTGGTTAAAAAAGAGAGTAAATTCTTGACCAATAAGATATCCGATCACTGCAGCTCCCAAAGAGACTCCCATCATTTCAAGCCCACTCTTCCAATACGAACGTTTGGTGTAATAGGCGCTCCCTATTCCCACGCAAAAAAGAATAAGCGCGATAAAACAGGGGGTGATATACAAAGCCGTAGCAATGGGTAAAAAAAGATAGGGAAGAAGGGGAAGAAATCCGCCTGCGGCATAGGAGACAGCCATGGTAAGAGCTGATCGCAAAGAAGCAAACACGAGACGAGATTCGCTTTGAAATGGTTTTTGAATTCCAATGGCACTTTTGGCGGAAAGGTAAGAACCGGCAGACATGGAAGCAATGGAAACTATGGTTACGACAACGCCGGAAAGCAAAATCACGAAACGATCTTGCCCGCCTGCCGCCATTCCCGTGACTGTTCCCAGACTTGTGATCAAACTATCCTCCATACCAAAAATCACTTCACGCATGTTGTCGTGGGTGATGCGATTCCACCAAGATCGTTTATGCCATGCAAACATATCATCTCTCATGATACACTGTGGACATCATCATAAACAATATGCATATACCAGAATCTCTTTCTTCTTTTTCTGTCCCCACTCTTGTGGCTGTAACCGACAGCCAACAAGCTCTTTTCTATCTTGGTCGTGATCGTCTTTTTGAAAAAATCAAAGAGGTGCATCAAGACGAAATGCTTGATAAAGATCCGGAACGTTATGCGATGTATACGCCCGACGGCACTCACTCGGGAGCATACAACGAACGGGCTGCTATGGTGGCGCGAGAAAAATTTTACGATGAGCTTAGCGAATCGTTAAAACAGGAGTGTGAAAAACATGCAGTTGAGTCCTTGGTGATTTGTGTGCCTGAAGAACACGAAAATGAACTCAAGGAGACCTTGCACGGAAACTTATTGAAACGCACAAAACTCTGGATCCCAAAAAATCTTGTGCAGGAGGCGCCGCTTGATATTTTAGAATATCTTGCCGAGGCAAAGGAAAAATAAAACACCCGTCTTTTTCGGATGCTTTCCTGGAGGCCACGGCCGGAGTCGAACCGGCGAATAGCGGTTTTGCAGACCGCCGCGTTAGGCCTCTTCGCCACGTGGCCAGGGTGAGCCGATCATAGCAAAGACAAAAGGAAAAATCAAAAAAACGGCCCGGAGGCCGTTTCTTTAAAATGTTTCGATCATGACATATTGAACACCGAATTGAACCGCTTGTTCACGTGTAGGCATCCAGATATCTGCGCGATAATAATAGCGGGCATTCATGCGGTCGTTCACGGTAAATACTTTGTCACCATAGAGCTCCGGGATTCTCACCTTGGTTCCAATTGGAAGAAAGTTTGCGGCGATTCCTCCGTCATACACATATTCTCCGGTGGCTGTAATAAATGGGTCATCATCACATTGGTCAACTGTGGAGGAATACGCTGTAATGGGGATAGTAAAAATTTTACGAGCTTCCGCGTCTTGTGCTTGAGGAAGAATGCCGAAATCCCGTGTCTTGTTTTGAATGGACTCTACAATAAGAGAAGCTGTTTTTTCGGAAATAATATGAGGCCCCGTGTCTACATCAGCAATAGCTGTCAGAGGGTGAAAGACCGCACAAGAAATCACAAAAACAAAGAAAATGGCGATGAGCTCTCCGGTGTGTTTTTTTAAAAACATCCGGCGAGCCATTTTTTGTTTCTTGTTCAAAGAAATTCGGTGTAAAGACGAAAAGAATGTCTGTATTTTTGCGATCCAGGAAAAATGAATGATTCTGTTCTTTTTTTGTTTCTTTTGTGTATTCGACATACCCCGTGTAGCAGTCCTCCTTGGGCCACACAGGGTAGGCCAAATAAAAAGTTCCGCGCTTACGGAACTCCTAAAGAATACCATATTTTAGCCTTTTTGTCAACGTATGGTATGTGCAAAAAATGCGTTTGCTATAATCATTGTCAAGAGGGAAACGTCTTTTTTTCTTGAGAAAAATGCGCTATTCTATAAGCAACTTTTCTCTTTTTTTATGACCATGCATTACACACGAGGGTGGAAAAAACATTCTTCAAAACAACGTATCATTTCTCTTCTCACAAAAGTTTTTGTCTTTCTTACTAAACGATTTGGGTTATCAAAAGGAACTTTGATTAAAAACGGTATTCTCATTTTTCTTACTTTAGGGGTTCTTGGTTCTCTTGGAATTCTTGGTGTTTTTGCCTATGTCAGTCAGGATCTCCCAGATCCCAACACACTCACCGATCGTTCCATTAGCCAAACGACAAAAATCTATGACCGCACAGGGGAACATCTCCTCTATGAGGTCTATGGGGAAGAAAACCGTACTCTTGTTCAGTTAAGTGAAGGTTTTTGCAAAGATGATGAGCATCTTGTGGTAGATGTAAGCGGGATCCCTTTGGTGGCGGTAGAGGCAACAATCGCGGCAGAGGATCGTCATTTTTGCTCTCATTATGGTTTTGATCTCAAAGGTATTGCACGCGCCTTTATTCAAAATATTTTCGGAAATCGTGTCGGTGGCTCTACTATTACTCAGCAACTTGTGAAAAATGCGATCCTGTCGAGCGAAAAAACCATGACGCGAAAAATAAAGGAACTGATCATTTCCATCGAGCTCGAACGCCGATATTCCAAAGATGAAATCCTCCAAATCTATTTCAATGAAATTGGTTATGGATCGACCTATTATGGAATCGAAACGGCTTCACAAAATTTTTTTCATAAACACATCTCTGATGTAACCCTTGCCGAAGCTGCCACTCTTGCGGCACTTCCCCAGGCCACCACCACTTATCTCAATAACCCCGATCTTTTAAAAGCGCGCCGTGATTGGATTTTGGGAGAAATGTTGGAACAAGGATTTATTACGCAAGAAGAGTTGAATGAGGCTCTTTTACAAGATACGGCCATCGGTGTGCAGGTCACCAACATCTTTGCTCCCCATTTTGTTTTTTACGTCAAAGAAAAATTAGAGGAATCTTTTGATGTACCTATGGTAGAAGAAGGTGGACTTAAGGTCATCACTTCTCTGGATTATGATCTACAGACCATTGCAGAGGAAGAGGTGGTAAAAGGGGTGGATGCTCGGGGAGAAACCTATGGTTTTACCAATGCCTCTTTAGTCGCTTTAGACCCACATACAAGCCAGGTTCTTTCCATGGTCGGATCAAAAGATTTTTTTGATGAAGAAATTGATGGGCAGGTAAACGTAGCAACACGTCTTCGACAGCCGGGATCAAGTTTTAAACCCATTGTGTACGCGAAAGGTTTTGAGCTTGGTTATACACCAAACACCATTTTGTGGGATGTAGTCACCACATTTCAAACCGATACTGATCCTTACACTCCTCACAACTACACCCTTTTGGAATATGGGCCTGTTCACCTACGGAAAGCGCTTCAAGGGTCTTTGAATATTCCTGCGGTAAAAATGATCTCTCTGATTGGAGTCAATCAAGTCATTGATTTTGCACGCACTCTTGGGTACACCTCGTTTGAAGATTACGCAAATTATGGCCTTTCTCTTGTTCTTGGAGGAGGAGAGGTGCAATTATTGGAACATGCCAACGCTTACGGAGTTTTTGCAAATGAGGGCGTCTACCATGAACCGGTTGCTATTTTAAAAGTGGAAAATTATGACGGAGAAACTTTGTATGAATGGAAAGAAGAGAAGGGAAAACAGGTAATTGATTCTAATGTGGCGCGCACGATCACAAATGTTCTTAAAGACAATGATGCTCGGTCGTTTATCTTTGGGGCAGAAAGTTATTTACAACTTGGGGATCGCGCGGTTGCGGCAAAATCCGGAACCACCAACGATTACCACGATGCTTGGACTGTTGGTTATGTCCCCTCTCTAGTAACAGGGGTATGGGTGGGAAACAATGATAGTACTGAGATGAAAAAAGGGGCGGATGGATCTACCGTCGCCGGACCTATTTGGAACGGTTTTATGTCCCGTGCTTTGATGGGAAATCCTGTGGAATCCTTTCCTGATGCTGAAATTCTTGCAACAGGAAAAGAAATTTTGGATGGTGTTCTCCCTACCACCACAGTTACGGTTGATAAAACGACAGGAAAACTTGCAACCGATTACACACCAGATACTCAAAAAGAAGAACGGCAATACGCCGAATATCACTCTATTTTGCACTATGTGAATCCAAGTGATCCACTTGGCCCTATCCCCGAGCATCCGGAGGAAAATGCACAATATGAAAGTTGGGAATCTGCCGTGGCCGCATGGATCTCCGCTAAAGAACAAGAAACGGGAATAAAAATCACAGCAGGTGAACCACCGACCGAATATGATGATATTCATGGGCCCGCATTTTACCCATCTCTTTCCATCGAATCTCCTTCGCAAGGAGAAGAAATCAATGATCGAGAATTTTCTGTGCAGGTGAACGCAGATGCTCCTTTGGGAGTTGCTCGTGTGGATGCTTATATTGATGGTTATTATCTGGACTCTGACACTTCCGAGCCCTATCAACTCCATCTGTCTTTGCCAAACAATATCACACGAGGTTATCACACTCTTAAGGTGGTTGCTTATGATAATGTAGATAATAGCGCTTCTCTATCAGTGGGGATTCAAATGAATGAAGATCCTTCCTCTGCGCAAGTGGAGATTGTGGACCCGAAAAACAATCAATTGATCCAAAAAGTTTCTGATATTTACACGGTCGTTGTGTATTTAGAAGATCCTTCGCAATACACCTCACTTTCTCTTTACCAAAAACCCTTTGGGCAAGGAGAAACGACAACAGTGGGGAGTATTAGAGAACTTTCCTCTCCTTATCAAATATTTGATTGGACTCTTCCTGAGGATGGAAAATGGATTTTATATGCCAAGGCACGCCTTATAAGCGGAGAAAACATTCAAACAGCCGGAATGATCGTGGAGGTTTTTACCTCACAGACAACGACAGATGAGGTGTTTATAGAAGATTCTCCCCTGAGTCCATTTGAGTAAAAAAATCCCTCGCGTGCCTGTGCGAGGGATTTTTTTATTGCCGAATTGGCATCACGACATAGCGGTAGGATTCATGAGAGCCCTTGGGCAGTATGAGACAAGGGTTTGAGGCATCGATCATCTGAAATTGTATTTGCTCGCTTGTCATCGCATTTAAACCGTCTAGAAGGTATCTGTAGTTCACGGTTACGTTGTTTGTTTGACCCGAAAGATTCCCCATACAAATTGTGGTGTTTTTTCCACGATTGGCATCAAGGGCTTTCACGTGGATTTGTTGCTTGTCTGGAAAAAACTCCAATGTGACATCATAAAGCCCGGTACGGGAAAAAAGACTGGCGGTTTTAATGGATTTAATAAAATCCGTGCGATCCACCACTGCTTCCGTTTGAAAAGTGGAAGGAATGATCTGTTGATAATCCGGATAATACCCTTCGATCATACGAGAAATAATTTCCACCGGACCAAAAACAAACACGACTTGATTTTCAGATAACTGCACGGTAAGGGAAGATGGGGATTCCACATCATCTTTAAACACAGAAAGAATTCTGTTTACTTCCACCAAGGTTCTTGCGGGAAAAATAACGGTTTCTTCTTGATCTACTTGAGAAATGAGGGGAAGGGTGGATTCGGAAAGACGGTAAGAATCGGTGGAAGCAAGAGTAAGAAGACTTTCTCCATCCCCTTTTTTAAATTTTGCACAAATACCCGTAAGTTCGGGACGGGATTCGTTTGTTGCTACAGAAAAAAGGACTTGCGAAAGAGCTTTTTTAAAATCATCAACAGGAATGGAATAAGAACGCTGCGCCTGAACAGAAGGAATAAGAGGAAAATCAGAAGAAGGAAGTCCTTTGATTGTTGTTTCGTAAGAACCGCAAAAAATATCTACTCCTTCATCTTGATTAATAAGGGTAACGATCTCGTTTGGAAGAAGGGAAACATAGTCATAAAAAAGCTTGGAGGGAATAGTATATTCACCCTGTTCTTCTACTTTTCCACGAATAATACAATGAATAGCTATTTCTAAATTTGTGGAAGTAAATTTTATTGATCCCCCCTCTGTTTTTACAAGAACATTTTGAAGAATGGGAAGATTTACATTTTTATTTGAAAGATGACTTGTAATAGAGAGTCCTTGAAAAAGATTTTCTCTTGTGCAAGATAGTTTCATATTAATTCAAGAGATATATATAAAAGATAATAACAATAAGGGGTGTGGATAGGGAGGATAAGTGAAAAAAGAGGAGGAAAGATAAGGGGTTTTAAGAAAAAAATTTGTGAGCAGTCTTGTGTAAAGAAAGTGTGGGACAGTGGATGAAATAAAGAGAAAAAATCATAAAAACATTTTACCCACTTTTTTATCCCACAAAACCCTCTTATTACCCACAACATTTAAGCGTTATATAAACGTTGTTTAATAAGCTCAATATCATGTTGTAGTTTTTCATCTTCCTCAAGACAATTGATTATTTTTTCATACGCATGCATAGCGGTTGTATGATCTCTTCCCCCAAGCTCGGTGCCGATAGAAGGATAACTTGCTTTCATTTCTTCTCGCATTAAATACATGACAATTTGTCGTGGGAAAGCGAGGCGTTTTTCCCGACTTTTTCCAAGGAGTTCTTCAGCTTTGATTTCAAAATAGGTAGCGACCGTATGAATGAGATGTCTTGGGGTCACGGTCTTTTTTGTGGCATTTGCACTAAAACTTCCTAGAATTGGTTTTACAGTTTCGAGAGTAGGGTGGAGGTTTTTAAATTGATGAAAAGCAATGATTTTATTGAGAGCTCCTTCAAGTTCCCGCACATTGCTTTGGATAAGAGAGGCAACATGATGCAGGATTTCTCTAGCAAGCGGACAAGATTTTTCTTTACATTTCATTTCTAAAATGGCAACACGTGTTTCAAAATCCGGGCTTCCTACATCAGCCATCATTCCGCATTCAAAACGTGAAATGAGCCTACTTTCAAGGGTTGGAATAGCTTTAGGAGGACGATCGGAAGAAATGATGATTTGCTTATTGTTTTGATAAAGCTGGTTAAATGTATGAAAGAACTCTTCCTGCGTTCCTTCTTTTCCCGTAATAAATTGAATATCATCCACAAGGAATACATCCACATTACGATATCGATTTTTAAAATCCCTCGCCTGACCACTGCGTACCGCATTGATATAGTCATTGGTAAAACGCTCGCAGGTAACATAAAGGATACGAATAGATGGGTTTTTGCGAAGTAATTCATTCCCCACCGCCTGAAGAAGGTGGGTTTTACCAAGCCCAACACCCCCATAAATAAAGAGAGGGTTGTAGACCCCACCGGGTTGACTGGAGACAGCTTGGGCAGCGGCATGAGCCAGTTCATTTTGTTTTCCTACAACAAAACTTGAAAACGTATATTTTCCGTTTAAGGAAAATTCACTTCCCGGTTGAGTGTTTGTCTGTGGTTGATATGAGGAAGGAGAAGTGTAAGTGTAAGGTGCAGCCGAGGGTTGTTGGGAAGCTTCCTCGACGGGTATTGGTTCTTCTTGAGGAATCTGTTGTGGATCGGTTGGGCGAGTTTCTACACGATAAGCAATTATTTTAACGCGATTGTTGGTATGGTTTTGTAGAGAAAGAATAATCTGTTTGTGATATTTTTTTTCAAGCCACGCATGAGTGAATAAATTAGGGACACCAATGACAACCGTATCCACACTAAAAGAAACAATAAAGGTGTTACGAAACCATGTTGTGAAATTAGCCTTACTCAACGTAAGCTCTAATTCTCCCAGTACAGCTTTCCACAAATCTTTTGTATCCATAAAATAAAGGTCTAAAGAGAATCTAAGAAGGAAGTGATTACCAGTGTAGTTGATTTATCCACACCTAAGCAAGTGCAAGAATGGAGGATAAAACAGTTGATAAAATGTGGATAGAATGGTAGAATGTTTTCATTATGACTAAAAGAACCTATCAACCAAAAAAACGTCGACAGGTAAAAAAGCACGGATTTCGTGCCCGCATGAAGACAGTCGGCGGACGTCGTGTCCTTAAAGCAAGACGTGCAAAAGGACGCAAAAAACTCGCATCCGAAAAGAAGTTGAAATAACATGCTTCCAAACATTTATCGACTTCGGCAAGAAAAAGATATCAAAGCGCTCTTTGCACGTGGCAAGAGCGTTTTTGACATTGTTCTTGGAATAAAATTCAAAAGGAATAATTTTTCTCATTCTCGTTTTGCGGTTGTTGTGGGAACAAAGATTTCAAAACGAGCGGTGATAAGAAATTTGATTAAGCGTCGACTACGAGCTGTTTTAGAGAAACACCTGGAAGATTTTCGACCTGGTTTTGACGTGATTGTTCTTGTGAAAGAAGGAGTGACAAAGTGCACTTTTACAGATTTAGAAAGCGAGCTTTTAAGATTATTGGAGCGTTCGGATATAAAGAAACCATCCTGATCATTATGATGTTTTTTCGTTTTCCGAGCATTTTTATTGCCTTTTTGATCTCTATTTATCAAAAAACGCTTTCTTTTGACCATGGATTGTTGCGAATATTTCGACCTTACGGATCTTGTCGATATTATCCGACTTGTTCTGAATATGGACGTGTGGCTATTTTACGTTTTGGAGTTTTTAAGGGGTGTTACCTCGCTTTTCGTCGTGTTTTACATTGCACCCCATTTTCTCCGGGCGGTTTTGATCCTGTTCCAGAAAAGAAAAAACAGCCTTAGATGGCTGTTTTTTGAATCTTTTCTCGATAAGACTCTGGAATCGTGATTTGTTTTATTTTTGCTGTAGCTCCTCTTGTGATCATTATTTCACTTTTTGGGATATTCCATGTTTTTGCCAGAAAATCCACCAGTTCTTTATTTGCTTTCCCTTTTTCCGGAACCGCGGCAACCCACATTTGGAGTGTGTCTTCATCTAGCCAAACCAACTTATTCTCACGCGCATTTGGTTTTGTATAGATTGTGATGATCACATTTACGCTTTTACCATTACTTCACGCAGTTTTTGAATGGTTTTACGGTTTCGGATCATGTACTCGGTATAATCTCGGTACTCGGGAGAGTAGAGATGCTTTTTTATCTCCGGATTATCTTCATACATTTGTGCTGATCCATCTATTTCCTGATCAAGCTCTTCAGGTTTAACTGTAATTTCAAGGTCTTTTGCTATTTTTCTAAGAAGGATAGCCACTTTTATACGCATGAGAGCCTGTGGAGTGAAATCTAACTTTAAGTCTGCAATTGTGCGTTTGATGTTTTTGAGATAATCCTCAAAATTTACTCCCTGGCGCTCCACAGACTTTTGAAGTTCATAGAGCATCTTGTTTATTTCTTCGTTGACTAAAAGATCGGGAATTTCTTCAAAATCAGACTTTTTAGCGATCATTTCAAGCATTTCTTTTTCTTGGCGACGCTCTTCTTCATGTTCTTTTTCATGAGCAATATTGTGTTTTAACACCTCTCGCAACCCGATTAAATCTTTTTGCCCAATGGATTGAGCAAAAGCATCGTCTATTTCGGGAGAATCAAGGTGGTAAAGTTCATTGATTGTCACTTCAAATTCAATTTCCGATCCAGCCAATATTTTTTGTATATGATCTTCAGGAAATTTTAACGTAAACGTCTTTTGTTCCCCCTCAGTCATTCCAATAAGCTGATCTTTAAGGCCTGGAATATAGTAATCCTCTGGAAGATAAATCGCATGATTTGGCGATTGCCCTCCTTCAATAGCTACTCCGTCTTTTTTCATGTTCATGGAGACGACCACTTTATCTTTTACTGTTGTTTTTACATCTTTTTGTGCGCGCACCTCTTTTGTTTGCATGCGAGAAAGGTCCTTGAGCGTGAGGTCAATTTCTTTATCCACGACTTGAATATCTTTTGGAGCAATAGTAAATGTTTTATAATCAGCCATTTGTGTTACCGATGGCATACGCGTAACTTCGGCGGTATAAATCAGATCGTTTCCAGGAGCCAATTTCACCACATCGATTTTTGGAGATCCAACAGCCTCGATTTTTTCTCCCATCAAAGCCTCGATATACGTCTTTCTAACCAACGGTTCCAGAGCCTCTTCGTAAATTTTCATTTCACCAACGCGTTGTTTTACGATTTCATAATTTGCCTTTCCAGGACGAAACCCAGGAATACTGGTTTCCTGTGAGATGTGCATAGCAGCATCTTCTAAAAAAGGGGCAAGTTCGGTAAGAGGAATCGTGATCGTAAATTTTACGATATTTTTAGGGAGATGTTCGACAGCGATTTGTGGCATAAATAAAAGATAATAGTGTCGGAAAGTGTAGCTTTCTTGAGTTTTTGTGTCAAAAGAAAAAAGCGCACCCAACGACAATGACCGAAGGGTGGCTTTGTCGCGTAGATACGCGAGAGATCTTTATTCCATTTTTCGATTCCACTTCCACGTTTCGAGATCTTCGACCATGTTTTCAGGAACATAGACGTCATGAACCGCCTTGTAAAGGAGCGATTGTGCTTCGAGAATCTCGGTGTCAGTGAATGGCTCAACCTTTCCATCATCTGATGGACAAGGCTGCCAGACCCATCCACCTCTTGTGCTTTGGGTAAAGGCATTGCAGCCGTTGGTCACCTCCGGGTAACCGCACCAGAAGATGGCATCCCAGAGTCCATCGTTTTCATGGTCATGGCCAGCGATGCCACACCACGAACAGCGGTTTGTATCGTTGAGGTGGACGATACGAGTCCAGTCCTTCCGACTTCCAAAAAGGCTATCAACGATTTCAACCGAGTATCCGGTGATTTCGCCTTTGTAGACGAAATAGCCGGTCGTTTTGGGTTGATTGATACAGGCGGAAAAGGCAAGGGTAAGGATGGAAATGAACAGGGGTCGCATGGGGTCTCCTTGGGTTGGAGGGGAGTGATTGCGACTACTAAGAATATAAGAAAACTCCAGGTTGTCAATGGGATTTGACCTAAATTTGTACAAAATAAAAAGAAAACCCCACGTTTAGTGGAGTTTTCTGCCACACTCAATTTTTTTGGATTTTAGACAATCAAGGCGGCGATAAGGAGAGCGACGATATTCAAGATTTTGATCATGGGGTTAATGGCAGGTCCAGCTGTATCTTTGTATGGATCCCCTACCGTGTCTCCAGTCACTGCGGCTGCGTGAGCTGCAGAACCCTTTCCACCATAATTTCCCGATTCAATGTATTTTTTTGCATTATCCCAAGCGCCGCCACCCGTGGTCATGGAGATAGCAACGAAAAGCCCAGTAATAATGGATCCGATAAGAAGTCCTCCCAAAGCCTCGGCTCCTAAGGTAAATCCGATAATGATAGGAGCAAATACAGCAAGGAGAGAAGGAATAATCATGTTGCGGATTGCTTCTCGTGTGACAATATCAACCGCTTTTCCATAATCAGGCTTTTCTGATCCATCCATAATGCCTTTAATCTCACGAAATTGGCGACGCACTTCGACCACAACACACCCGGCAGCTTTTCCTACAGCTTCCATAGCCAGGGCTCCAAAGAAGTAAGTGATAAGTCCTCCCAAGAACAATCCGGCAATGACACGAGGGTCCACAAGTTCAAATTTTATTGTGACACCTTCGGCTTCAATGGCATGGACATAGTCACCAAAGAGAACAAGAGCGGCTAACCCGGCCGAACCGATCGCATAAGCTTTTGTAACAGCTTTTGTGGTGTTGCCTACCGCATCAAGAGGATCGGTAACAGCACGTACTTCTTTTGGGAGTTCGGCCATCTCAGCAATTCCTCCGGCATTGTCTGTGATCGGACCATAAGCATCGATTGTCACGATGATTCCAGTTAAAGACAGCATAGCCATCGCCGCAATCGCAATTCCATATAAACCACCAAGGTTATAAGCGACAAGGATGCCAAGGACAATGGTTAAAACAGGGAGGGCTGTAGATTTCATGGAAAGGGCAAGTCCGGCAATAATATTGGTTCCATGACCGGAGACGGATGCTTCGGCAAGTTTCTTGACCGGAGAGTATTGGGTGCCTGTATAGTACTCGGTGATTATAATCATAAGACCGGTGATCACGAGGCCTACCAAGGAACAAAAATAGATGTTCAAAGAAGAAAGATCGGCAATAGGTGCCAACATGATGCGCGTGATTGGATAAAAACCAATAGCTGCTAAAATACCTGCAGCTGCCAAACCCTTGTAAAGAGCTTTCATGATTTTTTGATCCTTTCCAAGACGAATGAAAAGCGTTCCAATAATTGAAGCGACAATAGCGATAGAACCAAGGGCAAGTGGGTAATAGATTAATTCAGGATTGTGAGGGAAAAGCAAGGTGCCAAGGACGATGGCCGCAACCGTGGTCACTGCATAGGTTTCAAAAAGATCGGCAGCCATTCCAGCACAATCCCCTACATTATCACCGACATTGTCAGCAATCACCGCAGGGTTACGAGGGTCATCCTCGGGGATACCCGCCTCGGTTTTTCCAACAAGATCAGCACCGACATCAGCCGCCTTTGTAAAGATTCCTCCTCCCAAACGTGCAAAAACGCTGATCAAAGATCCTCCAAATCCAAGTCCGATAAGGGCATGGACATCATGGGTAAGAGCATAAAAACCGGCAACACCGATAATTCCAAGGCCGACGACGAAAAGTCCGGTTACTGATCCTCCGCGCACAGCTACTTTGAGTGCTTGGGCAAGACCCTGTTTAGCCGCTTCGGTAGTGCGCACATTTGCACGTACAGATACTGACATACCGATCACTCCGGCAAGGGCGGACAAAATCGCACCAACCAGAAATCCAAAAGCCAAGGTCCAACCAAGAAAAGCCCCAAGAACAAAGAATATTACTATACCGATCGCGGCCACCATTTTGTATTGACGAGCCATGTAGGCGTTAGCACCTTCTTGAATTGCCAGAGCAATCCCTATCATTTTTCCTTCTCCCGCAGGGAGTTTAAGGATCCAGCGGATGAGGATTCCTCCGTAGATGAGAGCAAGAAGCCCTGCTCCTATGGCGTATAAAGTCAGATCCATACGTATATTGTTGCGAGTATTAGAGAATTAAAAAGTGAAAAATACGTTGATATACTAGGAAAAAATACCATTTTCGTCAATGGAAGACTATGAAGACCATATCTCATTATGATTTTGAATCCGAGGCGCGCGAGCGCGGTTTTATTTGCGTAGCCGGAGTGGATGAGGCTGGGTGTGGAGCTTTGGCCGGGCCGGTTGTTGCCGGAGCTGTAGTGCTACCCTTAGGATTAGAACTCGAGACAGTGCAAGACAGTAAACAGCTAACACCAAAGGCGAGAGAAAAAGCTTTTGAGCTTATTGCATCTTCAGCTTTGGCTTGGGCAACCGGGCAAGCAAGCGTAGAGGAGATTGAAACGATCAATATCAGACAAGCAACTTTTTTGGCCATGTGTCGAGCACTTGAGCAGTTAAAAGGCATTGATTTTGTATTGGTTGATGCTTGGACGATTCCGGGCATTAACTTCCCACAAAAGGCTATCATTCGAGGTGATCAGATTGTCAAATCCATTTCCGCTGCCTCGATCATGGCAAAGGTGACGCGAGATCACATGATGGAGGCCTATCATTTAGAGTTTCCGGAGTACGGTTTTAAGGATCATAAGGGGTATGGAACTCTTTTTCACAGAGAGGCGATCGGGCGATTTGGACCCTGTAGAATTCATCGAAAGACCTATAAGACTTTTTGCTTTGATTAGCTAAAAAGAGCAGTTTTTCCATTGACCGAATACCCCTCCCATGGTATGATTTCGCTGCTTTTTTGGAGGGGCTTTTTGTCGGAAGAGCCGTAATAACCCAATCTTCAGGGGCAAAGGAAAATCGTTTTTGGTCGTTTCCGTTTTCCAACCGCTCGTGAGGCAAGGGAGCTAAGAGGTTTCTATCCAACTCGTCTTTAAACAATGGATTGTTCGCACCCTTTTGACCCTACTTCGCGGGTGCATTTTCTTGAAGCGCCATAGTGGACCATTTTTTCGAAAGGTTTTTCCACCTTTCGCTGCGGTCTGGCGTTTTTTTGTTTACACAGGCGTCCTTCCTGTTTATCGTCTTGTTCTCGTTGTTCGTCGTCACTTAACTGTTTTTCTTGGACCGGCCAAGCACAGGGCTGCTTACATTGTTTCCAACCGTTATGCCTTTCATGCGGCAGTTGTCGCTCTCGCTATTATAACGAGTGCTATCAACATTACAGGTGAGGAGGTGCGCGCTGAATCCTTTGGACAAAGAAGCGCCCTTTATCGTCTTGTGGCTCATCATGATGTGGAAAGTGTTGAGACCGTGACCGCAAAAAACAACAGTCAACTTTTCTCTTCCAGTTATATGGAAGATACGGTTGTTGATGTAAATGCTCACATTGATTTGAACTACATCGGCGAGGATTATGTCACCACGCGCGTAGGGGGTGATTCTCTTTCTACTCCTCCCATACAGACAACCGAGGAATCCGCGACTTCCACAACACGAACCGAGATAATTACGTATATAGTACAAGAAGGAGATATCCTCGGGGCGATTGCGGAAAAACACAGTTTGAGTCTTAGTACGATTTTGTGGGCGAACAATCTAACGTTTCGCAGTGTGATCCGCCCAGGACAAGAACTTTCCATTCCTCCGGTTGATGGCGTTATCTATCAGGTGAAAAACGGAGATACGCTTTCGAGTATTGCACAACGTTATTCTGCAGACATGGAAACAATTTTATCTTTTAATAATTTTTCTTCCACCGATACCTTGAGTATTGGTCAAAGTCTCGTACTTCCGGGGGGAGAACCTCCTTCTACCTACATTCCCGTTTCACGTACTGCCCCGGTTTCCAACCTGTTTACCACAGCTCCAACCGCGCGAAGTCCATCAAGCGGGACAGGATCTTGGGTTTGGCCTTCGGATTGGTATGTCATCACCCAGTATTACGGCTGGCGGCACACAGGACTTGATATTGACGGGGATTACACAACTAACAATTATGCGGCAAGGGATGGGGTAGTGATTTATAGTGGTTGGCGCAATGGATATGGATTAACTGTAGAGATTGATCATGGAGATGGTTATGTCACACGCTACGCACATCACAATAAAAATTACGTGGAAGTGGGAGATGTGGTAATGGCCGGAGACCCGATTGGTCAGACCGGAACAACCGGACGTTCAACGGGAACTCACTTGCACTTTGAGATTATCAAAGATGGCAAATTTCAAAACCCTCTTGATTATATTCGATAAAAAATTCATAGTAGATTACAGAAGACAGGCCCGCATCGGGTCTGTTTTTCGTTTTATAGATCGCGTATCCTAGAGTGGTATGAGATTTTTTCCCAGCATCATTCCCACAGAAGCACATTCCTCCCACGACTATCATCCCCGCACAGGCGAGGATCCGGCGTCTTCTGCGCTTCTTGGCGAAGCCATCATGGATTCGGTTTCAAGTGTTCGTGATTCTCTTCCTGAACAATACCGCGCGCATTTTGAAACTCTGCGACAAGAGATCATTGATTTTACAAAAGCTCACGGGATTCCAAGAGAATCTCTTGGTAAGTCCGACCTCCTGCGTGAGGCGACCTGTAAACTTTCCATTCCAGATCTTGAACGACTCGCTCTCCTTCTCGAACGTTTTGAATATCTGCTTAAGAATAGGGAACCAAAGAAAGGAGAGATAGACCCCGCCAGAGCCATTGAGTATGTAGAGGAGCATTATCATCTTCGTAAACAATACGATTTTCAAGTAGAGCTTCTTGAGGAAGTAGGCATCCTCAAAGAAGGAGCCATCACTGGTATAGATGGTCATAAATATCCCGTTCCAACTCTCGAACAAATCGCCATGTGTCTGTTTGAACGTCGTGGTGAACTTTCCACTAAACACGACCAAGGCTTTACCAAACTCCTCCTCGTTCCCTTTGGTATGAGTCTCGACTCCCTCCAAGAAACCCTCAAACAATTTCTCCTTAAGTACAAGAAGGATCATCCATCCTTTCCCCTTGATACTGGCAATCCTCTCTATACATGGTCAGGATATCAAGGAGCAGACATAGGAAATTCCCCCAAGCTTGTCTATTATCCACAGTTTTTTACAAAAGAAGGTCATGGGGGGAAGACAAAGATGGAGATACTTAGGGAACAAGAAGACAATCAAGATTCCTTTCCCGGTTGGACGGTTCATCTTCTTCAACCATCAAACTCTGACTCACAAGATACTGAAGCTCCCATGGGCTTTGCTTCTATTCCCCGACAAGGTAAAGGAACATCCCAAGGAGATCTTGTTGCTCGACCTTCTCTTGAAGCAAACAAAACCTCCATTGAATACCTTTCCATTCTTCAAAAAGCTCAAGATGATGAAGACTCTCCTTATCATGGTGAAACAAGCATGACTCCCGAAGATTGGATCACAGCCTTTATGATTCATCTTTCGGAAACAGGAAAACCTCTTGATGATGCATGGAACCCCACAAACAAAGAAAGTGTCTCTTGTCTTACAGGAGCTTTTTTTCGGTCCTCCGTCGTCGTTGTGCCTTACGCGTTTTGGGGCCGTGCCGGTCGGCGGGTTGACTTCAGCGGGTGTGATCCTCGTGATCGGGATGAGGGCATTGGGGTGCGGTCTTCGGTGGTGGTTTAACCTTTGACCTTTAATCTTTGTCCTTTTTTATTCTTTATTTTTATCCTTCATCGTATAACGTCCGGTTATCACGTACGTGATGACTGATCATATACCAGGGAAAGATTTTTATCGGCAATAGTCACCCGATGCTAGTCGGGCTGCCGAGCAATATCAACTATCTTTCCCGCTTAAGGCGACGACGACGTAGTGTTGTATGTGGCGGGATGATTTCAAAGTGTCAGATATCTTATTCAACATTTTATTTTCTATGCAACCTCGATTGTGCAAACAATGTCAGGCAAAGGTGGAAGAATGGAATCATACTTGTAAAGGCTGCGGGTATCATCTTGTACTGGAGCCTGAAGAGAAATTGCGCGCCCGCTATTTACGCACACCTTCCCTTGGCGCACTTTTGTTTACGCAAGGATGGGCACTTGGCGCTCGTGTGTATGTGCTTTTTATTCTTTCTTTGATCCCAGCTGTTGGGATCGCAGCTCTTATTATTGGAATGATTTTTGGACGGAGGATTTCTTGGAAAATGGGAAGTTGGGGAAGTTGGCAAGAATACACAACACGCATGCGATTACTCGATGGTATTGGAGTAGCTTGGATTTGTTTGCTCGGGCTTGTGTATCTCTATCTCCGTTTTAAGTCATGAGTGAGTTTCCTTCTTTGTATTGGAGTGCCTCGGCAATATGGGGTGCGGAAATATATTCACATTCTTCCATGTCCGCGATTGTGCGAGCTATTTTGCAAGCGCGGGCATAGCCGCGTGCGGAAATACGCTGTTGTCGCAAGGCTTGTCGCAAAATTTCTGAAGCTTCCGTATCTTTTTTACAAAATGTATCAAGCAAAGAAGCGGGGATCTCGGCATTTGAAAAGATCCCAGCTTTTTTCATACGTTTTTGTTGGATGGTTCTCGCCTTTTCCACTCGTTTTTGTACTTCTTTCGATGTTTCTTGCACATGGGAAGAACAAAAAGCGTCTGGGTCCAGTCGAGGAACTTCGATGATCAAATCAAAACGATCGAGAAGCGGGCCCGAGAGACGCTTGCGATAATGATGAATCATGGAAGGGGTGCAAGTGCAGGTTTGTTTTGGATCATCAGCAAAACCGCAAGGACAAGGATTCATAGTGGCGGCCAGAAGAAAGCGTGCAGGAAACTGAATAGTGTTTGCTACCCGAGAGATCGTCACTTCCCCATCTTCCATGGGTTGGCGCAAATGTTCGAGCACATGACGAGAAAATTCCGGAAGCTCATCCAGAAATAATATTCCACGATGCGCCAAGCTTACCTCACCCGGTTTTGGCCAGGAACCTCCCCCCACAAGAGCAGTCGCTGAACTTGAGTGGTGTGGATGACGAAAAGGCGGCTCAATAATGAGGCCTTGGTTAGATTTTAAAATTCCAGCTACAGAAGCAATGGAAGTGGTTTCAATGGATTCTTGATAGGTAAGTGATGGTAAAAGAGAGGGGAGGGCACGGGCGAGCATGGTTTTCCCTGTTCCCGGCGGGCCTTTGAGAAGCACATTGTGCGCACCAGAGGCAGTGATTTCCAAACCTCGTTTAGCATGAGCTTGACCTTTAATGTCTTCCAAAAGGATGGGGTAAACAGAGTGGGCTTTGCGTCCTTGTTTTATTTTGTGGGCAGGAGGAATGACCTGTTCTTTTTTTAGATGTAAAACAAGATTGATAAGGGAGGAGGCGCCAAAAATAGACAGGGATGGGATCGCCAAAGCTTCTTGAACATTTTCTTTTGGAACAAAAACGTTTTTTGTTTTGAGATATTGTGCCAAAAGAGCAGCGCCCAGGGTTCCGGTTACAGATCGTATGTCTCCGTTTAAGGCGAGTTCTCCCATGAAAATGGAATCAAGAATCATTTCTTTTGAAAACTCACCTTCTGCCAAAAGAATTGCAAGGGCAATGGGAAGATCGTAAAAAGTTCCCTGTTTTTTTACATCAGCTGGCGCCAGATTGATGGTGAGGCGCGTGCGTGGAAATGGGAAACCGGAATTTTTAATGGCAGAGCGGATACGATCTCTTGCCTCTTTGACCATAGCATCTGGTAATCCCACAATTTGGAATTGTGGCAGGCCCGGTGAAATATCAGCCTCTACAAAAACCGGAATTGGCTGAATGCCGCAAAGGGCAAGTGTTGTCACATGTTTGGAATACATAAAACCCCCTTTTTTTGGGGGGTTCTTATAGTTCCAGAATAGCGGATTTTTGTTATTTGTCAATTGATTTTTTTGTGCGCGAGGCAAAAATCAACAGAAGAGCGCCAGAGACAATAATAAAATCTGAGATATTTAAGGCTGAAGTATCAAAAAAGAGAAGATAGTCCACAGTGAAACCATAGGCGATGCGATCATAGAGATTTCCTGATGCTCCCAGAACAATCATTATGGCGGCAAGGGAAATAAGCGGAGTGCAGGAGAAATGTTTGAGGATAATTTTAAGTAAGAGAATGCCAAGAATGGCGGAAACCGAGATTGTGGCGACAGGAGTAAAGGGAATATCAAAAGCAATGCCAAAATTTTTATGAAGACCGATTGTAAAAAAAGACCACTCAAAAAACTCCCCATTTATCGGGAGTTTTTGTATGATATGCCATTTTGCTATCTCATCGAGAAGAACAATGATTCCCACGACCAAGGAGATGCCACTCACTATCCATGGGCTTAGAGTTCTTGTGTGAGCGTTTTCTTGCATTGGATGCATGAAGTGGATGTTGGACGAGCACGTAGTCGGCGCTCATCAATAATGTTTCCACAGTATTTACAACTACCATAGGTTCCTTTTTCAACCATTTTGATAGCTGATTCTACATCGCGCAGAGCTTTTTCTAACTCTCCTTCCAAGGAAAGATTGTCGGAAAATTGAGCAACCTCGGAGGCATTTTCATCTTCTTTGTCCCCCATGTTTGGAAAATCCGCATTAAAGTCGGTTGTGGCCGCTTTTGTATTTCGATGAGAAATGGAAGAGAGTTCTTGCTCTAAACGCGTTTTTTCGGAAAGAAGATTTTTTGTAAGTTCTTCAAGAAGTGCCTTGTCCATACGTTTTTTCAGAGGGAATAAGATAAAAAAAGAATAGCATTTTTCGGATATTCTGACAACGGAAATTTTTGAAAAAGAAAAGAGGGCGTAGGCCCGGAATATAATATTTTAAGGCTTCGCCCTCGACTGGTGTTAGCCAGCTTTTTGGGCATCGGGTTTTGGGTCGGAAAAAGATTTCCGGCGCGAAACTCGGTGCCCATACAGCATGAAGCCTTCACCATAACGCATATCCCCCTCTACCATTCATTGGTTTTACTCGAGACAGTCGCAAGCGACTGCATAGGACGAGCGAACCTAGATGTTTGCTTTTGTTTTTGTTTTTTTGCTCAATCAGAACAGTAGAGAAGCGGGGTATTTTCCGAAAAAAGAAGTGGGGACACTTTTTTTCGGAAAAATTCCCAAATATTGTTGAAAGAACTAACATCAACACTATACCATTTTTTTGCCTTATAGTCAAAGGTAGATTTATCACTAGAATTAAACAAAAAACTGACTTGTTGAAATCAGTTGTTGTTCAAGGCTTGTTTTGAATAAATATACTTATCCACATTTTTGACTGTTTATGTACAACTTATCCACAGAACCTATTTTATTGTGAAAATAACATTACTTCCTTTTGTTTTTATTTCAAATACACGAATATTGCTCAAAAAGTTAACAGAAAAATATTCTGATCCAAACATTTCACGATTTCTAACAAAAGGAATGGTTTTTTCAATATCCAGATAAAACACCCCCATTTTTATATCTGAATGCTGTTCAAGATATTGACCAGTAAGAGTAAAAGAGTTGCTGAGGATAATAATATCATTCTCTTGCCAAAAATGTATTTCATTACCGTTTTTCATGGAAAAACGGACAAGAGGAGTTCCAACTATGTTGATTTCCTCATGACTGATATTACTTGGGTCAGCAACCATCTCTAATGCGTGACTTCCGTCTTTCAGTTCCCAGTTTTCCACAGTCGGTTCATTGGTAGCCACCACCTGTTTTAAGAGACGAATCATTTCCTCTTTGTTTTTTGATGTTTTTGTAGATAAAAGATATTGAAAATCTTCACCAGAATCATTTTTGACCAGCAAAATATTTAAAGATCCATTGATGTTTTCTTCTAAAATCGTGAAAAATCCATTTTCTAATCCTACAAGATTGCTCAATGACGTGGAAATAATTTTATGATCAAGTAATGTCAAACCCTGTATAGACAAAGCCGCTAGTGTATTTTCAGGAATGTTCATCTCCTCATCAGGTTTTATCCCTGGATTTGGCAAAATAATGTTTATCTGATCGTTTTTTTGTGCAATGGGTCCGGAGATCCACGAAGATTCATCCATTTTTAAAGACAAGCTCCCAATGGTTCCAAGAGAAAGAAAAGAAGATCGAGAATATATCCCCTTCGGTTTTCCTCCTATGGGCATAAGGGTTTCAGACAAAAGAAACAACTGTCTGTTGATTTTTTGAATGGAAATTCCAAGTTTATCCAATAAATCCTTTGGTATTTCTTTTTCCGAAGCCCTTATCCCAAGACTCTTTCCTCCCTGTTCATCGAAAAAGACAGCAAATTCCCCTTTTACAAACGGTTGGATATCTCGAATGGTAATAGGTCGATTTGATATAAGGGTGGTTTGACCAAGCAGGCAAGAGAGATCATCCCAGGTGTTTTGAGAAGGATGGAAACGGACCATAACAGCAGTATGTTCTGGTGCTGCTTCAAAAACTGTGTCTCTTGTGAGAAAAACGTCAACAATTCTCCAAGAAAGAAGAATCCCCACTATAATGCAAAGTACAAAAAACCAAACAACCCACCGAGAATGATGGCGGGTTGTTTTTCTGTTTCGAGAAAGAGGGATGTTGAGATAAGGTGTCATAGTTCCCTCTGTCAGTGTGCGGGATTACTCGTCTCGTTTCAAGGGGACCTGGGAATGTGCCTGGAAAGGCCGGCGTTCTGGTCTTCCACCCCTGTTTCCAAACGGTCGGGAAGGTCCTTGCCCGTCATGAGGAGGCCTCGGTTTTTGTGCAGGAGCCTCGGGATAGACATTCCCCGGAGCTTCTTTCATAGAAAGTGAAATTTTACCCGTGTCTTCGATGGCTAATACTTTTACAAACACCTCATCTTTTAATTTCACAATATCTTCTACTCTATCCACTCTCCAAGGAGCCATGTTGCTGACATGAACCATACCATCGCGTTTTGGCAAAAACTCTACAATGGCACCAAAGTCCATGATGCGTACCACCTTACCTTTATAGATTTCTCCCACAATGACATCCTTGGTCAAATTGCGTACCCAATCCTCCGCTTTCTTTGCTCCTTCTGCCGAAGTCGAGGTAATCATTACTAAACCATCATCATCAATATCAATCGCCGCAACTCCTGTTGTTGCAATAATTTCATTGATCATTTTTCCTCCAGGACCGATCACATCTCCAATACGTTCAGGGTTGATGCGCAAGGTGATAATGCGTGGTGCATAAGGAGAAAGATCTGGGCGAGGAGCAGCGATTATATCAAGCATAGACTTGAGAATATGAGCGCGTCCTTCTTTCGCCTGCCAAACGGTTTTTTCCACGATTTCTTTCGAAAGCCCACTCGTTTTTGTATCCATTTGAATAGCGGTGATTCCCTGTTCTGACCCTGCAATCTTAAAGTCCATACCCCCTTTACCATCTTCCAAATCCTGCAGATCAGTGATGATTTTCCAGTCCCCCTTTTCATCGGATGCAAGACCCATGGCTACTCCTGCAACAGGGGCTTTGATAGGCACGCCTGCGTCCATAAGAGACAGTGTAGATCCACAAGTGGAAGCCATAGAGCTTGAGCCATTGGATCCGAAGACTTCAGAGACAACGCGGATCGTATAAGGAAAGCTTTCTTTATCTGGAATCATGGGAAGAATGGCTTTTTCCGCAAGCGCTCCATGACCGATGTCACGGCGACTTGGGCCGCGCATAGGCTTTACTTCTCCCACAGAATACGGAGGAAAATTGTAATGATGGAAATAACGCTTGGTCCCAACCATTTCCATGCTGTCGAGTGTTTGTTCATCTCCCGGCGCTCCCAAAGTGACAAAAGAAACCACCTGGGTTTCTCCTCGCATAAAATGTCCGGATCCGTGGACGCGCGGAAGAACACCAACCTCAATTTCCAGGGGGCGCACCTCGGTTAATGATCGGCCGTCCACACGTTTGTTCTCTTTGAGGATCTTTTGTACAACCTCACTTTCCAAAATATTCAAAGCTATAGAGGTTCCATAATGAACATCGTCCATTTCAACCCCTTGAGACAAAAGATATTCTTTTATTTTTTGTTTGAGTGTGCGTTTTTGCTCATTGCGCTCCGCTTTCGTTGCTTTAGGCTTGGCAAAAAAGAGTTCTTGAATTTGAGTCTCGATAAAAGGTTTTGCCAGAGCTTCCACTTTCTCTCGTTTTTCAAATGTGAGTTTCTGTTCCTCATTTTTTGGGGAGAGCATGTCGCGCTTTTTCTTTCCAAACCCTTTTTGCACTTCTTCAATAAGTTTAATTGGGTCTTGAAGATGTTTTTGTCCAAACCAGAAAGCATCAAGAATGATTTGTTCTGATACTTGATTGCATCCCGCCTCTACCATAATGATTTTTTCCGGAGTGCCGGCAAAAGCAAGATCCAGATCAGACTTTTCCCGCGCAAGATAGGTAGGATTGATAACCCATTCACCGTTGATCTGTCCTATACGAATGTCAGCGATAGGGCCGTTCCAAGGAATGTCGCTGATATGAAGCGCACAACTGGCTGCGATAAGACCCAAAATATCCGGGTCATTTTCTCCATCAAAAGCAAGACAAGTCACCACCACTTGGATTTCGTTGCGGATACGATCATCAAACAGTGGGCGAATGGCACGGTCTACAAAACGTGCCATCAAAATGGCATTGTCTGTGGGACGCCCCTCGGTTTTCATAAATCGACTACCTTTGATGCGACCGGCTGCATAAAATCGCTCTTCAAACTCGACGGTGAGCGGGAAAAAATCCAATCCTTCACGAATTTCTTCACTCATGGTTGCGGTTGCCAAAACCACGGTGTCGCCATAACGGACCATGCAAGATCCATTGGCTTGTTGGGCATATTTGCCCACCTCAATAGCGAGGGTTTTTCCTCCCCATTGGGTTTCAAAACGCTTTGATTGCGTAGGCATAAAATGGATCCGGTCGAGACGGAAGAGATCGAGAGTTCTCGATGTCTCAGAGTCTCAACCGGAAAGAGTTAATGATTTAGCCAGGAAAAGCCGGAAATTTTCCGGTCAAACCTCACAAAACCACTATCCGTGTTTTGGATGGGAGAAAAAAAGATAACGTTTTTTTTCTTTGGAAAGATCTCGGAAACGATCTGCGGCCTCGATCAAACGAGAAGAAGTCGTCTCTCCAAAACTCATAATCTCCACAATTCTTCCTCTATTTTGAGCAAAATCCACCAAGGGGACAAAGTCGCCGTCCCCGGTGATCAAAATAACGACATCGAGCATATCGAGCATGCGAACGACATCGATTGCCATTCCCACATCCCAATCGGCTTTTTTAGCGCCGCTTGCGTACTCGATTAATTCTTTTTCCCGAAGCTCTATGCCAGTTTTTTCTAATGCCTCAAAAAAGGGTTGTTCTTCCTCGGTTTTGGTGCTGATGACGTAAGCCATAGCGCGGATGAGTTTGCGTCCGGCCACCGCATCCTCAAGGATGTTTTTAAAATTCACCCGTCGATTGAAAAGGTGCCGGGCGCTGTGATACATGTTTTGGCTATCAATGAAGATTCCAACTTTTTGGTCTGCATGCTGCATAAAACGACAATACCCGCCGGTTTGCGGCGGGTTTTTTAATTAAACAAGTCCGAGATCCTCCACCAGTTTGGCATGGGCCTTTGCATCCTCGCGCTCCAAGTATTTGAGGAGGCGACGACGCTCATTGACCTTTTTCATGAGTCCGCGGCGGCTGGAAAAATCTTTTTTATGGGTTTTGAGATGTTTGGTTAAATCTTTAACCTCTTGAGTCAAGATCGCGATTTGCACCTGGGGAGAGCCGGTATCCGACTCGTGGGCGCGAAACTTCTCAATAATTTTTTGTTTCTTTTTGACATCGAGCATAGTAACGAATATTCATGCGTGTAGCCAAGGAAGAGGGCTCAATCTTTTTCCCAAGCCACCGCGAGGAATTAGTAGCAAAAGAGTACCGAAAAAGAGTGTTTTCGTCAATCGGTCGTTGACGGTAGGGGCAAACGGCCGTTTGCCCCTACCGATGAAACAACGAAAAAACCAGCGGTTAAGGCTGGTTCGTTGCCGCTTATTCTTGAGGCGGCTTTTTTGGAATCTTCATACCGAGGGCAAGTTGGATCAATCCCAAAGCTTCTTTTATTGGACCCATATCCCAATAATTCAAACAATATACATCCCAGAGGCTTGCCTCAGTTTTTTCCGCAAGTTCATAGATATAGAAGATGCCGCGATTTTGAAGTTTGAAACAGGTGGATTTCTGAAGGCCCAGCTGCTCCACAGGTTTCAGGAGATGTGGATTGGTGTCTGTAAGCACATCAGGGTCGGGAGGATGCCATCTCGGATGATTTTCTGGGAGTTTTGCTTTATCCATTTTCATTCCAAGATAAAGACACATTTCCGCCAGAATTTCCTTGATCTCATAGAGCGATTTGCGACCAAAGTTCTTAGTCTTGAGCATATCGGCTTCCGTACGCTCTACTAACTGAAAGATATACTCGATTCCGGCGTTTTGGAGGCAGTTTGCTGCACGTACAGAAAGCTCAAGTTCATCTACACGTCTGAACAGATGTTCATTCAAAACTTCCTCATCTTCCATTTCCATGCCTGTCTCGGAAACAACCACAGGTTTTTGCTTCAACCACTCGATCATTGTGAGCGCTTCGTTCAGTTTTTCTTTAAGACCCGATTGCGCCTCACCAATTTCCCCAAGGGTGATGGCTTCACTTTGCAGTATACAGAACGCGGCCTTTTTTCTCATATGATTGAGCGCTCCGTGAGATATGCGATCAATCCAGATCCGTGAGAGGCCCATACCTTTTGCAATTTTTTCTGATTTCACCGGAGATTCATCAAATCCATAGATCTTACGGACAACAAAGCGCTCACGTTCAGACAATTCTCCCATGAGCGTATCGAGCACATCGCACCATTCTTGTTTCCACACGGGCCAAATATTGTCACGCTCATTTCCTCCCGATGTAAGCACCTTGATGATATCCCACTTATTTTCCGGAGGGAGGGTTGTTCCGGACGCAACTTCCCCCATATAGCGTTCAAAACAAAGGGTGATATTCCGCAGGATTTCTTTGGGTGATAGGCGTCTATTGAGGAGTTTTGGTTCCCCGATCATGGCCAAATACAGTCGCACATAGGGTTCTTGCACAGGGGTGAAGGACGGAGTTGCAAGGGTATGGGTGGCAATGAGGGTGCCATGTGTAAAGGCAAATATTTCGGACACTTGGAGATAGCGTCCCAAGACCTCGCCGTACCATTTCGCGTCTCCGATCCCTTCTTCCACATACGTTCCGGCAGCTGCTTTTGCAACGCTTTCGGCATAGTCACAAAATACGTTTGCATAGGCTCGGCTTTCATCATGTTCTTTTGGGCAATATCCTTTTAGATCCAGTCGTACGACTTGGTAATCATATCCCGTGATGCGAGGAATGGCCGCCTTGCGGATTCCCAGCCGATAGAGTCGGCGTACCACCGCTTGGCGACTGCAACTTGAATGATACCCTTCGTAAGGGTTCAGATTTTCATTGCGATCAAGCCATGACTGAAGGGCAAGACGAAGCACTTCTTTTTGTACATCCGAGAGCTGATCATTTTGCGCGTTTTCATCGAAGTTTTCGAGATAGGTATTTGCACGGATCACGACAAGATCAAGTTTTCTGGAAATTCCACGGTGCCATCCCGGAATATTTGCAAGACGAAGATATCCGGCTTCCCTAAGTTGATTATCTACGGATATCGGACACATATCAAAAATAATACCAATGTCCTCTCGCGCGATTCCAATGCGCACCAAGACTGCAGCAATCTGACCGATTTCTTTACGGGTAAAAGAGGAGATGTCCATGGCGTACTCCTTGAAGTTGGAAGGAACTGCCTGTTTCTTATCAAGGTCTAGGTGAGAAGTCAATCAAAAAACCACCATTTGCCTTGGGCTTTTGGTGGTTTTTGCGTGAAAATTTAGGGAAGTTGCGCGTCCAGGAGTTTATCCATTTGTCCTTCGTTATAAGCATCCAAGACTCCCATGGCGTTTTCGCTTGCTCGGGTCACCAAGGGTAGGTGATCGGCAATAACATGATTTGCCGAATCAAGATCATCACGATACGAGTCATTCCAGAAGTTTTGCATGTCTTTTTCCATAAAACTTTGCACTTCGGATAATGTTACGCGTCCGTTTTCCAAAAGAAGTGATACAGCTTTTTCTTTGGCCAAAGCGTCATAGTACGCATAATGATCATTCGTCCTTTCCGGCGCCACAAATCCTCGATCTTTTTTTCTTTCCTCAATCCTTCCTTGATAGTGTTCTTGTTTAATAAGAAGGAGATTACGTTGTTCTTCTTTTAAAATAACTTCAGTGTATTTTTTTTGAGGCGCTTCCCCTTCGACGGGGTGTAAACCGTGTTCTTGGCTCATAAAGTTGATAGATTATTGAGATGATTATTCCGCAAGAATTTCATCTAACATGGTTTTGACGGTTTCAAACGGAAGAGCTCCTTTGACAGGGGTTGCACTTCCCTTGCTATCAATAATGAATGACCCTGGAGTGCCGGTTACTCCGGCTCCTATCCCCCCTTGATACATGGTGGTGATCGTGGTTTCTTCCTCGTCATTATCTAAACAGGATTGGAATGTGGTTGTGTTAAGTCCAAGTTCCCCTGCGATTGAAAGATACACATCAGCCCCAAGACTGGCGCGATTTTCCGTAAGCTTGTCCGCGTACTCCCAAAATTTTCCTTGATTGGCCGCGCATTCGGAAGCCTCGGCTGCGGATTGAGAGTTTGGATGAAAGGAAAGAGGGAAATGGCGATAGACCCAGCGGACTTGCCCATCATATTCTTCCATAACCTGCACCATGGTTTCATGGAATTTGCTGCAATACGGACACTCGAAGTCCGAATATTCAATAATGGTGATCGGAGCGTTTTCATCTCCTCTGATATGATCCGTGCTGGAGACAATGGGGATGGAGGCAGGCTCATCGGCCGCCACTTGGGCGGCAGCGGGAGCCTCTTCCTTTGCTATGGCAAGATCATCCGCCTGTGCGGCATTGCCGTTTAGATTTGTGCAATCTCCTTTGAGGAAGCATCCACCCAAGACAATGAATCCGAGGGTTCCCACCATAAGAATTGCGCTTACAAAGCCAATACCAAAAGCTGTTTTGGAATTCACTGTGTCAAAGATCGTTTTATTTTCCATAGGATAAAGTTTGTAGATTACTCGTGTAGACTATCACAAAAGAACAGTGGATATCAACGGCGACGAGAAAGAAAAAGCGTCGTATAATATCTTCATATGGCTAAGACCAAGATGGATCAGTACATCACCGATTTTTTAGAATACCTCGAGGTGGAACGCGGACGATCTCCTCGTACGATCCGTAATTATCATTTTTATTTACGGCGATTTGCGGATTGGGCAAAAGTAGCGTCCCCCGCTTTGATTACCACTGAGATGATTCGCAAATACCGTTTGTGGCTTAACCGTATTGCACAGGGGCGCGAGGAAGAGTTTATGAAAAAAAGCACACAGAATTATCACCTCATTGCCCTGCGATCATTTCTCAAATATCTTTCGCGGCGTGACGTGCCTTCAGTGGCTTCGGAGAAAATCGAACTTTCCAAACAACCACAGCGTGTGGTGGAATTTTTGGATGAAGATGAGTTAACACAACTTTTAGCGCAACCGCTGCGGATTTCCGAAGGGCTTGTGGCACTACGGGATCGCGCGATTTTGGAATTGCTGTTTTCAACAGGCATGCGCGTGTCTGAAGCTACGAATTTAAAAATAGAAGAGGTGAATTTGAAACGGTACGAGTTTACCGTGCGAGGTAAGGGGGATAAGCCGCGTGTGGTTTTTTTAACCGATCGCGCCAAACAAGCCGTTCAAGAATATCTGTCCAAACGCCGCGACCTTTCTTTGTTCATGTTTGTTTCCCACGATCGTGCCAAAGGAGGACGCAAAGAAGCCGGTCCTCTCACCCCTCGTTCAGTTCAGCGAATGGTGGAACGCTGCGCCACGGCTGCGGGAATCACCAAACATATCACTCCACACACACTACGCCATACGTTTGCCACAGGATTGTTGCGCGAAGGTGCGGATATTCGTAGCGTACAATCCATGCTTGGTCACGAGTCGATCACAACAACACAGATCTATACGCACGTCACCAATAAACAATTGCGCGACGTGCATAAAAAGTTTCATCCTGGTGCAAAGGAATAAGGGGTTTGTTGATTTTTTCCTCGAGTCACCCCTGCGGAGGCAGGGGTCCATCGTTTCCTGGTATGCGATGGATCCCCACCTTCGTGGGGATGGCAGCATCTTTGACACCACTCTTTTTTTTTCGTATTGTTTGCGTCATGCCCCGGTAGTTCAATGGATAGAACTGTGGACTTCTAAGCCACTAATGGGGGTTCAATTCCCTCCCGGGGCACCACTCTTCGCTCCTTCGGAGCTTCGAGTGGCAGGCCACTCATAACTATTCAAGATAGAATAGAGTAAAGAATTGGTTGTGCCACGAGAGAGGAGTGAAGAGCGAACTGGACGATCCCCCCTAAAACTAAAAAAGAACATTTCAAAATCAGCGGACAAACCGCTTTTTTTGTTTTACAATATCCCCATCATTCCTAAATAATCTTTTATGCGCTTACAAGATAAAGTCGCTATTGTGACGGGAGGCGGATCTGGAATTGGGAGAGCGATCGCCTTTTTGTTTATTCAAGAAGGGGCCAAGGTCGTCGTTGCCGATTGGTCAACACAAGGCGGGCAGGAAACTGTGGATTTGATTGAAAAGCAAGGGGGACAATCTGTGTTTGTGAAAACCGATGTCAGCAAAGAATCCGATGTAAAACAAATGGTGGATGAATGTGTAAAAATGTACGGTCGCGTGGATATTTTGGTGAATAATGCGGGGATTGAAAAAGGAGAACCTTTGCACGAGATGACGCAAGAGGATTGGGATCAAGTGATGGCTGTCAATGCGCGTGGGGTATTTTTGGGAAGCAAACATGCGATACCGCATATGCTCAAGCAAGGCAAAGGAAAGATCATCAATATGGCTTCGATCGCAGGCATCATCGGTTTTGCGCAAAGCAGTGCCTACTGCGCGTCAAAAGGAGCGGTTATTCAGCTCACCAAATCCATGGCCACGGAATATGCTCCTCAAAAAATCAATGTGAATGCCATCGCTCCCGGTGTGATCCGCACCGCGATGACCAAGGAGTATCTTGAAGATCCGACCTATGCTCAAATGTTTACATCACAAACTCCTTATCCGCGTTTGGGAGAGCCTGAAGATATTGCAAACGGAGCCGTGTATCTTGCCTCAGACGAATCTGACTTTGTGAACGGACATGTGTTAGTCATCGATGGGGGTTGGGTGGCGAAATAATATGCGACCAGGATTTGAAAGGGCCCTTCGACAATACGGGGATGTCATCAAAGATGTCCGTAAGACGGAAAAAGGAGATCAAGTATCCTCGGACGTGGATCTTCAAAAATTGGAAACCGTTGCGGATTATTTTGTCTCCAAACGATCATCGGAGTTGGATATGGAACGAGGAACACAAAGCCGCATTTTCGATCTTCAAAAAGAAAAACAGATCATCATGGAGCAACTGAAAGCGCGGCTGCGTGACATAGATGATCCTCATGCGCCTGAAGTGGAATCCTCCAAAGATGCATTGGTGGCGCATTATGACGTACAGAAAAATAATTACACAGTGACCGATTCTCAAGGGCGTGTTCACGAAGTCACACTGGGAGAAATGGTGGCCGATGTTCCTTGGGGACTCTCTTATTTATTGAGAAAAGACGCTCCGCGCGTGCATCAAAAGCAGTATGCCGTCGCTCAAGCCAAAGAGGCGCTCATGTCTCATCTGGATAGGCAGATTTGTTTGGAGGAACGAGAGCGGAAAGATCATGCTCCTAACATTCACAAGGGCGCTTATGCTCCTTTTGTACAAAAATTGGAAGGAGCGAGTTTCCCGGAGCATGTGTTGGTTGGATGGTGGGCGGAGGAGATGGTGTGCGGATTTTTAACGAGACTTGTTACAGACGGTATGGTAGATGTGGAAGTTCACAAAGCCGATGTGTATGAAGACATCAATCACAAGATAGATTTTTCCATTCGTCGCCAACGACATATCCGAGGAGTGGATACTCAAGTGATTCAAAAAGGGGTGGGTATACAATTTACGCTTTTACGTGATAGGGAAAAACTTCAAAAGAAACAAAGGCAAGTGGAAGAGGCGAGAGGCAATTTGGAGCAAATGGATTTGGATGATTTGGTGCTCGTACATATTTCCATTGGAAGTAAAATCATCCAATCAGTCAGGCAGTGGAAAGAGGCGGGAGAACCGCCCGGGGGTCCTATGCGATTTTGGTCAGTGGAGACTAGGCGCGCGATCCTTCGTGGTGTTTTGCAAAATCTTTTTTCTCCTGAGGAGTTGCAATCCGTGCAAGAGGCGATGGGAGACTCTTCAGAAAAGAAAAAATCTGCCAAAGAAAATAAAAAAGTTCGTTTTGTTGAGCGCATACAAGAAATTTCCGGCTATCTTACAGAAGAGATGAAGGCTGATGAAGTGTTGATGACAAGAGCTCTAGAGGTACTGGGAGCCATTCATGGAGGCTTACCTGTTGATCATCCAAAAAGAGAAAAGATTTTTTTGCATGCTGCCGCCAGATTGGTACGAAAGTATCGTGCAGATCAAAAGCAACAAAAATTAGAACAAGCGGCGTAAGATTATTTTATGCAAAAACGTATTTTTATTGTGTATGGATGGGGTGGGCATCCTGGGGAGGGATGGTTTCCCTGGCTTAAACAGGAACTGGAGGCGCGAGGGTTTCGAGTTTTTATTCCAAAACTTCCTGACGCGGAAAATCCACACAAAGAACACTGGGTGCCCGCACTTGCACAAGTAGTTGGAATTCCTGATGCTCAAACTTATTTTGTGGGGCATAGCATGGGATGTCAGACGATTGCTCGATATCTTACTTCCCTTCCCTCCGAAGCACGGGTGGGCGGTGCGGTTTTTGTGGCAGGATTTTTTAAGAAGTTGACCAATTTAGAGACAGATGAGGATACACAAACCATAGTCAAGTCGTGGCTTGATTGTCCGATTGATTTTGCGGACGTTGCTTCTCACCTTCCAAAATCCATTGCGATTTTTTCCGACACTGATCCATATGTGCCTATGGAAAATCAGGATGACTTTCGTGATCACCTTGGATCGAAAATTATTATAGAACACGCAAAGGGACATTTTAGCGGGTCCCTTGATAAAGCTTTTGAAGTTCCCGTCATTTTAGAGTCAGTATTGGAGATTGCAACGTAAGACAAGTAAACAAAAAATCACCCTCATAAGCAGAGGGTGATTTTGTTTTAAAGTGTTTATTCTTGGAAGCAGCTGGTGAGCAGATCTTCTGGAATATCGTCAGAGCCGATCAATAGGCGTAGATCATCACATGCGACAGATCCCTCATCTCCACTCATCACAATTTCCCATTGAGTGGTTTTTTTTGCGATAAACATTCTTGGGTAAGGTTCCTCTCCTTTTGTGTAAACACCTCGTACAATATGCATCCCTTCAAGATCCCAAGAAGTTTTTTCCATAACAACTTCTGTTATCTGTGATCGCGGAATCTCCAAGGCGGAAGCGATAAGATTGGTGATAGATTCCTCGGTCGTCACCTCGGGGATTTCTTCAAGCAGATTGATTCCACAGGAAATGGTCATGCCGCTTGGAAGTTCCAAAATAAGATTGCCCTGGGTATGCGCCATGTGTACCACCGTACAGACGACATTATTTTTTTTGTAAGCCTCTTGCGTCCACTGATTTGGATTGGCTCCGACATTGGGAAGATCCAAGACAAATCCATTTTGCATGAAATAGTCAGAGATTGCCGTCCAATTTTCCTGTGTCATCTCGGGGGCCATCCACTGTTTACCTGTGATCATCATGTTCTTGACCTCTCTATCAACAACCACAATCCAAGGAAATTCCTTGTCGATCATGAAGGTAAAGGTGATGCCGGTTTCGCGTTGAACATCTTGGAGAAATTCGTAGGTGGCATCATGTGCGGTCTCGGGCGGAGTCCATGGTTTTTCGCGGGAAGGCGCAGTGAATCCATAAATGACAGCTCCAAAGACTAAGGCGCAGACAATACCCCAGAGGGGGGAAATAGTTTTGTTCATAGAAGTATGATCAGCGTAGCGGATCTTGAATGTTATGAGAAGAGTGGACTTTGGGGATGGATTTTGTCCCCAAATTTTTCGAGGAAATAAGGCAATTGCGAGTGAAGAGGTTCTGGCCATTGTCCGTAGGGAAACCATTTAAGATCATCAAACTTGTGTGGTTCACAATTTTTGACTTGCGAGGCATTGATATGAACGAGAAAATGCAGAGCAATCCAATGAGTGGGAGATCCCTCGTGCTTCCGATGGACATCACGATAGCCAAGGAAGTGACAAGAAAGAACATCGGCTCCGTATTCTTCTTTGATTTCTTTATGGATGGTTTGATCCACGGTTTCTCCAAAGTCGAGTCCCCCACCTCCACAATCCCAACATCCATGTTCATCACGACAATTTGTGCTACGTTTGGCAAAAAGAAAATTTCCTTCCCCATCGTGACAAAGGAAAACGATAGTAACTCCGGTATAATCAACACCTTTTTTCATAATGCTTTTTATTCCCAAATTTATTAACGCACGATCCACTGATTAGAGATTGCCTTCCACACTTTATCAGCGAATTGAATAAATATGTAAACATGTTCCTTTTCAAAATAGATTTCGTCATTATGAAAATCAATTTTAAAATTAGATCCCTTTAAGTTTTTTTGAAGATTACTCTGCCTTTCTTTTGAGAGCTTTGTGTCTCCGTGGTCTAGTGCATTTCGTATATGACGACAAACTCTTATATCTGCATCTCCCAGCATGAAATCATGTTCAAGTATACGGTCAAGATAAGTCAGACATGCATACATGCCATTGCCTTTCATATCCCTTAGAGAAAACTTCTGTTCACTCATTTTTTGGAGCTGATTACAGAGTTCTTTCAAGTCATGTTCAATGAAAGCAAAAACAGTTGATATAAAGGATCGAAATAAAATTTGTTGGAAGCATTCAATCTCATATGTTTCCTCACCTAATTGAAGGCCATCCCATTCTTTTTTTGTATATCCCTGATATTCTTCACCTCCGTCATGCATTCGTTCCCATTCCTTCCCTTTTTTCTTTAGAACTTCATCTTGTTTTTTTGATTCTTCTATCAAAAAATCAGCAACCCGTTTAAGCTGACTTATTTCGGTCGCGCCTACAATTTCTCGCCAGTTAATTTGTTCTTTCATAAAATAATGCTTTTACTATACATCAGTTTTTTACAGACAGAAAAACCTCCCATTTTGGGAGGTTCTTCTCTGGTCTCTCGGAGTCTCGTTTGACGAGGCAAAGTGAGATGGGGTGCCTAGAGAGAATCGAACTCTCATTACCGGGACCACAACCCGGCGCACTAACCATTATGCTATAGGCACCATGAATAACGATGGGGAGTATAGCAGGGGGAAAGGGTGATTTCAAGGCATCGATATGAGTGAATGGCCGTTTACCGCGGCGGTAGGGGCGAACGGTTGTTCGCCCCTAGAAAATGTTGTTTTCAATTTTCATGTTTTTTACAAAAGAAGGAAAAAAGAAAGGAGACCCAAGCAGGGGTCTCAAGACGCGTTATTCTTGGAAGACGTTTTTTTGTGCCCACCACCACGTTTGCGCGCGGAGGAAGGAGTGGAAGGTGACGCACTAAGGTTTATCAACTTTTTTCCACACCCCACACAGAATTCTGCGTTCTCCTCAAGAATGGAACGGCACTTCGGACAATGTGGTTTGTCAAACAGGCTTTTGTCCGAGGCACCTCCGCAATAGGGGCAGAAGTTTAGTTTGATGTCGAGACGTCGCCGACACTTTTTGCACCATCCGCCTTCTTGTGCGAGATAGGACAGTTTTTCGATCTTTTTTCCACACTGCGTGCAAAAGAGATGATCAGATTTGATACTCGTTCCGCAGTTTGGGCAGTAGCTCCACATTTTTCCTGTCGTTTGTACCGGCTTATAGGGAACATGGGTTTGGTCCGGGTAGTCAGGAGAGTCGTGTTTCCACATGGGAGCGTCCTCCTTCTGGTTTGATGTTTTGAGATGGGGCACCGCAGCGGAAGCAGAATTTATTTTTTCGCTCAAATGTTTTCATACCGCAGCGCAGACAGTGGTGACCCATTAGCACAAACAAAATTGGAGCTCGGTTTGCCCAATTTTCGGCCGTCACAAGTCCGGTCTCATAACGCCAAGCCTTCACAAATTCGTCTTCACACATCCGCCAGTCAAGCAAAGCGATTTCCGTTTGAGGATGGAGCCCATGGCGCAAAGTCGTTTGCACAACTCGCATCACCTGCCACATGGACACAGCGACTCCACTCGTAGGACGACAGGCAAGCGACCAATCAATACCGAGAACCCCTGGGTTCTTTGGATATTGTGGATTGGTGAAAGCTACAAAGCGCGTAAATCCTCCAAATCCCTTTTGATGATTTTTCTCGTCATAGCACAAGGGATAGGGATCTACCTCATCGGTGAATTCGGCGACAAGTTCCGCATGAAGGCCGCGATGGAGAGAATCCTTATGTGCCAAGATGGAAAGATCACGGGCGGGATGTGTCACACCTTTGCTCATCCCCCATCCAATCCATGGGCATTGCGCTTTATCTTTGGGGCGCATCCGCGAAGGATCCATGAAATGTCCAACTTCTACCGATCGGGCGAAGTGCGGATGAAGGGATGGAACCTCCACACGCACTCCGTGGTCAAAGAGAAACGCGGGCATTAGATCCACTCCATGGCAAGGATGATTCCCAAGCACAAGAAGTGAAGGCCTTGATCCACAGCATCAGAAAACAGGTTGAGCCTTGCCTTACAAATGTCGATGAGCAGGTGGGAGCAGAGGATGAAGAGGAGTGCACAGGGATCAAAGGTCAAAGTGGGAAAGGCGAAGATGAGGGCAAACACAGACGTGTAGGTCGTGACATGGGCAAACATGGGGTGCCATTCCTTGCCCTTCATCATGGCCATCCAGGCGTTTTGGAGCCCGTAGTCTCCCAAAAAATGGCAAGCCAAGAGGAGAAGAAACTTTTTGATGAGGAGAAAGAGGACGGCGGACATGGGGCGACCTCCTTTTTATGAACGTATTGGAAAGAACTTCATCTTCACCATAAGGGGTTTTAAGGAAAGGGTCGAGACGATCTGTCGTTTATTTCGACACACTTTTGACTTCCTTTTTTAGATGAAATACCCTGAAAATATATGCGTATGCAAGATGCATCCAAACTTATCGCCGGTCTTCAGGCGTTTGGCTTGGACAAAAGAGAAGCCCGGCTTTATCTGGCCAGTTTGCGCAAAGGGCCTTCAAGCGTTTTAGAGCTTTCACGCGCAACTCATTTGCCGCGCACAACGATCTATCCGCTTTTGGATCGTTTGACGCAGGAGGGGGTATTTCGCACAGGAAAACAAAAGAATCGTGCGGTGTATATTGCTGAGGAGCCTGGTGTTTTGGATCGGAGACTGCGCGAGCGGCAAGCTGTGTTTTCCCAAATCACAGACGAGCTTTCCACCATTGAAGAGATCGGATCCTCAAGTCCTTCGATCACCTATTACGAGGGAACCGAAGGGCTCAAAAGATTATGGCGTAGAATTTATCGCTCTGGAGTCAAGGAATATCACATGATGACGACCGGGGTTGGGTTTCTTGAATACGTAAAAAAGCCGTATCTCATCAAACAAATTATCGGGGATCGGGTGAAACAAAAAATCATGAGTTATCAGTTATTGCCCGAGAATCGGTATACCAAAGAAATTGTTGCCAATGACGTAAATGAACTTCGCGAATCCCGTTTTCTTCCTGCAAACATCGAACTTCCCGCTACCATCATTTTATTTGGACAAGAAGTGGCGTTTGTGACAACCCGAAAAGAAAATGCCATGATATTGGTGACAAGCGGCGACATTGCCGTTTCCTTGCGATCATTGTTTTCTCTTTTATGGCAATGCGCCAAGATGCCCGAGCGTGATGAAGGTGTGTGGGGTGCAGGAGGCGCATAAGGTATAAAACAAACCGCTCGATGAGCGGTTTTTTGGAAGAGGATTCTTAAGGTTATAGAAAACCGCCCATCTGTTGCGGGCGGTTCACGTCGTTAAAGAGAATTTCCAAAACTCTTAGTGCGATTTCCGAGTTTTTCACGGAAGTCTCCTCCTTTTATTGTTGGGGATTTTCCCCGTAAGTTATTTCCTTTTTTGCGTCAATAGACACTCCGCGATCGTCCATTGGTTTTTCGTAGACGCAAAAAATGAAAGCACGTACCATATGCGTGTATGGAATATCAAAAACCTCGCCTGCTTTTACTTGATGGTAATGCTCTTTTGCATCGTGCTTGGCACGCCATCCCCCCCCTTACCACAAAAGATGGACTCGTGGTAAACGCCGCTTACGGATTTTCCATGATTTTGGAGCGCATGCTCAAACAGTACGCACCTACACACATGGTGGTTGCTTGGGATCGCAGAGAAAAAACATTTCGCCATGAGGAGTTTGCCGCTTATAAAGCGCAGCGAGAAAAAAAAGAGCAAGAGCTTTATGATCAGATTCCGATTATTCAAAATATTTTGAAGGCGCATGGGATTATTTCGGTTGATGCCAGGGGGTATGAGGCGGATGACATTATTGGAACTTATGCCACCCAAGCATCCAAAAAAGAATGGGAGACGTTTATTGTGACCGGGGACTTGGACAGTCTTCAGCTTGTGGATCGTCATGTCCACGTGGTTACGTTTAAAAAAGGTGTTTCTGAAACCATGGAATATGATGAGGCTGCGGTTAAGGAACGCTACGGACTTACACCAAAACAACTCATTGATTACAAAGCTTTGCGCGGGGATCCGTCGGATAATATCCCTGGCGTTATGGGAATTGGAGAAAAAACGGCGGTGATTTTACTTCAAGAATATGGGGATCTTGCTCATATTTTGAAGGCATTAGCCTCCGGTGGTTTGGATCAAAAATATGCAAAAAAGTTTGAAGGGCAGGAAGAGATTGCCCTGCAAGCGCTTCGGCTTGTGACGATCGTTAAAGATATGGATTTGCCTCTTTCGCTCACACAAACCACGTGTCAGGATGCACACGAAGATGAGATTAAATCCCTGTATCAATCTTTGGAATTTCATAGTCTCTTGCGACATCGTCAAGAAAAAAATGAAAAAGCGGTTTCCAAAGAGGAGAAAGAAAAACCTCGCGCGTCTTTGGTGCGGAAAGCAGATGCCTCTACACTTGAAACATTTTGTCGCGACCGTGTGATCGGGTTTTTTGTTTTACCAAAGCCTGCGGATTTGTTTGGATCCGCTTCCATTGCATTTGCGTTTTCGGATGGAAAAGAATTCATGGTTTTTTCAGAACCCACAGAAGAGGAGATCAAAGAAGCACAACGCGTTTTATCTCTTGCTTCCACCGCGATTGTTTGCGATTTGAAAAAGATTTTTCATCTTTTTGGAAATGTGATTTCGGGAAATTTTTTTGATCTTGAGCTTGGATATTATCTTTTGCATTCCGGAGATCGTGTGCATGATGTCGTGGATATTTTGCGCCAAACACTTGGTGATCGCGTTTCTGATACCCCCATTTCTCTTGCAAGTGCGGGAGAAGAAAAAAAGATCGGATTTTTTGTTTCCTGTTTTATTCCCGCTTTTCAAAAAATTCAAAAAGAAATGGTCGAGTGCGGGATGACATCCGTATTCGAACATATTGAAATGCCGCTTGTTCCTGTGCTGTATGTCATGGAAAAAAGAGGAGTGCTTGTGAATACCAAGGCCCTTGGAGAGTTTTCCAAAGAGCTGCAGGAAGAGCTGAAGGGACTGACAGAGAAGATCACAAAAAGCGCAGGAGAAACGTTTAACATCAACTCCCCTCTTCAGCTGGCCGAGGTGTTATTTGATCACTTGCATCTTCCCATCAAGGGGATCAAAAAAACACAAACAGGATATTCCACGGCGGCCGCGGAATTGGAAAAATTATGGGAGACGCATGAGATTATTCCACTCATTAGCGAATATCGTGAGCTGGCGAAATTGCAATCCACCTATGTGGAGGCGCTCCCGCGACTTGTGAAACCTGATGGGCGCATTCACACAACCTATCAACAAGCGGTTACAGCAACCGGTCGCCTTTCTTCTTCTGATCCCAATTTGCAAAACATTCCCATTCGCACCGATCTTGGGAAAAAAATTCGCGAAGCGTTTGAAGCTCCGCGAGGAAAACGGATTCTTTCCGCGGATTATTCCCAAGTGGAATTGCGTTTGGTTGCCGTGATTGCAAAGGATAAAGCATTTATCAGCGCGTTTAAGGAAGGGGCAGATATTCATACGCGCACTGCGGCCGAGGTGTGGGGCATTGAAGAATTAAAAGTCACTTCTTCTCAACGTCGCGCGGCCAAGGCTATCAATTTCGGAATCATTTATGGGATGGGTCCGCGTTCGCTCGCGCGTTCTACAGGCATGACCATGGGAGAGGCAAAACATTTTATTGATCGGTATTTTGAGATCCATCATGCGGTCAAAGATTATCTTGATGAAACAAAGATCAAGGCACGCGAGCGGGGTTATGTGGAAACATTATTTGGTCGCAGGCGCTATCTTCCCGAGATTCACTCGGGTGTGCAGCAACTGGTTGCCTCTGCCGAGCGAATGGCGATCAATATGCCGGTACAAGGGACCGCGGCTGATTTGATGAAAAAGGCGATGTTGGCCGTGGATGGTTGGTTGCAGACTAGTAAGTGGCCTGCCGAGCTTATTTTGCAGGTGCATGATGAATTGGTGTTTGAAGTGGAAAAAGATGCCGTGTCTGTGGTTGCCTCCGGGGTTAAAAAGATGATGGAAGGCGTGGCGGATTTTGACGTTCCCCTTTGCGTGGAAGTGGAGGCGGGAAAAAATTGGGGGGAAATGGAGTCTGTTTTGTAAAATAAATGCGTATGACTTTTTTTCGACCATCTCCCGAATCCTCTCATCCCGAAGCTCTCCACGAAGCTGTCATGGATTCTGTTTCCAGTGTCCGCGATTCTATTCCAGAACAATACCACACACATTTTGACACTTTACGACAAGAGATTATTGATTTCACAAAAGCTCACGGGATTCCCAGAGAATCTCTTGGCAAGCCCGACCTCCTGCGCGAGGCTACAAAAAAACTTTCTACCCCAGATCTTGAACGACTCGCTCTCCTTCTTGAACGTTTTGAATATCTTCTCAAGAATGGGGAACCAAAGAAAGAAGACCATACCGAAGCCCTTGAGTATACGGAGAAGTATTATCACCTCAAAGAGCAATACGATTCTCAAGTAGAGCTTCTTGAACAAGTAGGCATTCTCAAAGAAGGAGCCCTCTTAGGCATAGATGGAAAAAAGTACCCCATCCCCACCTTGGAACAAATCGCTTCTCGTCTCTTTGAACGCCACGAAGAACTTTCCACTAAACACGACCAAGGCTTTACCAAACTCCTCCTTGTTCCCTTTGGCATGAGTCTCGATGTTCTTCAAGAAGTCCTTAAACAATTTCTTCTTGATTACAAGAAAAAGAACCCTGACTTTGATCTCGATACTGACAATCCTCTTTATACATCGGAAGAATATCAAGGAGCAGACGATGGAGATTTCCCTAAACTTGTCTATTATCCACAATCTTTTGATAAAAAGAATCATCAAGGAAAGACCAAGATACAGATACTTGAGAAACAAGAAGATAATCAAGATTTCTTCCCCGGTTGGACCATTCATCTTCTCCAACCCTCAAACCAGGGCACCCAAGATACTAAAACTCCTCAAGGTTTTGCTTTCATTCCAAGGAAGGGTCAGGGGATATCAGAAGGAGATTTTATCCCACGTCTTCCTCTTCAGGCAGGTAAAACCGAGGAAGAATATCTTTCCATCCTTAAAGATGCAAAAGAAGATAAAGGCTCTCCCTATCACCATGAATCAAGCCTTACTCCTGAGGATTGGATCATGGCATTTATGCTTCACCTTGAGGAAACAGGAAGACCCCTTGATAATGCATACAACCACGTATTCACAGAAAGCGTCTCTTACCTTGCAGGAGCCTTTTTTCGTTCATCCATCCTTGTCCCTTACGCGTATTGGTCTCATGATTTTCGGAAGATTCTCCTCAATACACACGCTCCACACAGTCGAAATTGGAATACTGGTTTACGGTCTTCGGTGATCGTTTGATCTTTATTATCAGAAGAAGTGGTCACCCCACTTTTTTTGTTTTACAATACAGGCACTATGTTGATTTGCGTGTACGGGGACGACACATTTCGCGCACGAGAAAAAGTAAAACAGATGCAAGACGCTTTTCGCGAAAAGTTTGATCCGTCCGGTTTTAATACCACATTTTTTCCTGAAGAAGGAAAAACAACGATTGAAATGGGGGCTGCATTGCAAGCAATGTGCAGCGCTCCTTTTTTATCTCCAAAACGTTTGGTTATTTTGAAAGATTTGCTTTCCTCTTGGAAAAAATCCGATGTGATCGCGTGGAAGGAAGGTGTTTCTCATGTGCCGGATTCGAGCATCGTGATTTTTTGGGAAACGGCTGAGCCTTCGGTAATTGAAAAGAATATTCTTTTTCAAGATTTGCAAAAACAGGGACAAGTGCATGCCTATCCTTTCCCGATGTTGAAAGATGTTCAGTTGGAGCGATGGGTGCAAGAGCGAGTGAAAAAGCTTGGGGGTGTGATGGAAAGTCGTGCGCGAAAATTGCTTGTGGAATATTCCGGAGCTGATTTGTGGAGGTTGCAGACTGAGCTTGAAAAATTAGTGGCCTATGCGCAGGGCCAGGAAATCACGGAAGAAATGGTGAGAACCCTTGTCTCCGCTTCTTTTGAAGAGCACATTTTTGCGTTTATAGATGCGGTAAGTCAAAAAGATGGAAAGCGTATTTTGAAACTTTTGCAAGAAGAGCGATGGGCCGGAACCAACGATCATTATGTATTGTCCATGTTGGCGCGACAGATACGATTATTGCTTGGAGCCAGAGCATTGTTTGAAAAACATCAGGGGAAAATTTCCAAAGATCAGTTAAAAGATGCGCTTGGAGTTCATCCTTTTGTCGCTCAAAAATTGTTGGGGCAAATCAAAGGATTTTCTCTTCCCGTTTTAAAAGAAGCTCATAGAGCCTTGTATTGTTACGACAGCTTTATCAAACAAGGAAGAATAGATTCGACATTGGCCGTGGATTTATTTCTCGTCCAATTGTTCAAATAAAAAATCCGGGGAAACCCGGAATTTTTTATACTGCTTTTTTTGCAGCGTTGATTTTTTGCATGAAGCGGGACTTAAGACGCGCGGCTGTATTTTGTTTGTAGATTTTTTTTGACACCGCTTTGTCGAGCTTTTTGACGATGGTGGATGAAAGCTTTTCCGCCTCTTCCGCCTTTTTTGAGTCGAGGAGTTTGCGTAATTTTACTCGGAGGGAGTGGATTTCAGCTTTGACAATGGTATTGCGTTGGGCACGTTTAATGGTTTGACGCAGAGCTTTCTTGGCGTTTGCCTTGATCGGCATAGGAAATATGTGAGCGTGAGAATTAATTAGCGTGAGTTTATTGTAGGGATTTTCTCTATTTCGTCAAGCTTCGTCATCCGGAGAGCTAATAAGAATTTCTTGAGGTTGCAGCTGATTACCTGCCGCTCCTTCGGTAATACGAAAGATGTCTTTGTCTATTTTTTTAAGTTCTCCAGAGGAAGCAGTATAGGCTCTCATAGATGTTTCAAGATGTTTCCCTATTTTATTGTGATGTTCCTCATAAGTAGCCAAATGTTTCATGAGATGTTCGGTTTGTTTTTGAATTTCTTTCACAGATTCCTCGATTTGGAGGGCACGCAGTCCCAAAAGGACGGTTTGGAGATAGGCAAAAAAGGATGTGGGAGAGACGATCATCACTTTTTTTTCAAATGCGTATTCGATGAGATTTTTTGTATTGATGTTTGCAGCCCCCACATTTGCCGTAATGAGATTATGGAAAACACCTTCCGCCGGGACAAACATGAAGGCAAAGTTTGTGGTGCCTTTTGTAGGTTGAATATAACGTGAGGTTTCGTCAATACGTTTTTTTATGTCTGCCTTGAAATCTCGCTCAAAACGTTCTTTTTGTGAGTCATCGTTTTCTTTGACAAGACGGTTGTAGTTTTCCAAAGAAAATTTTGCATCAATGGGGATAATGAAATCTTTTACAAAAATAACCGCATCAGGAATAAGTTTTTGGCCTGAATCCTCATCTATTCCAAGGTCAAATTGCATTCGGTATTGCCCGGGAGAAAGAACTTGTCCTAAAAGAGTTTCGAGCCAATATTCCCCTAGGATTCCTCGATGTTTTGGATTCTTGAGGATATCTTCAAGAGATTTCATTTGTTCGGAAAAGGAAAGAACCTGTTTGTTTGTTTCATCCAAGGTAGTTAATTTTTCCGTAACATTTTTAATGATTTGATTTGTTTGGGAAAAATGACTTTGGAGCATGTTAGAACTGGAAGAAATATTTTGAACAAGCTTGTCGTGAATGCCTTCAAGTCGATCTTGCATTTCTTTTCGTTGAAGATTCGTAGTTTGTTGAAGTTCTTTACGAAGATCATTAAATAATTGATAAAAAGAATCTTCAGAATTGATATTTTTATTTGGACGAGACTTAAAGAGGAGAAAGAGAAGTAAAAGAAAAGTTAAAATACTGGTACTGATAACAAAAAAGATAAGAAAGTTGGACATAAAATCGTTGACTCAAAGATAAGCGTCACGTATCATAATTTTCGCAAAGTTTATTATAATCTGAACAGATCGAAAGAACAAAGATAGTTATTTTACGACACATATCCTCAAGCTTGTCCCTGTAGCTCAAAAGGATAGAGCAGGTCTCTCCTAAGGACCTGATGGGGGTTCAATTCCCTCCAGGGACACCAGGATGTTCCACATGGAATTGAACAGTATTTTTTAAAAAACAGATCCCCTCTTAGATGATTGTAGTTTTACGGGCCTGTAGCTCAGCTGGTAGAGCGCTGCATTCGCATTGCAGAGGTCAGGAGTTCGATTCTCCTCAGGTCCACCACCCTTTGCTCCTTCGGAGCTTCTGGCGGTAGTCTAGACTTCGTTAAGACTTCGGCTTTGCACAGTTAGCCTTCCTCGAAAGATCCTGAAATAATTGATTTGAGTCTAGCTGCCATTTCCTAAATTTTTACCAAAAGAAGATTAGTTCAGTGATATAAAACAAATCGCAAAAACGCGACTTGTTTTGTTTTTAGTCTGTTTAGGGATTTTTCAAAGGCGGTTCCCAAAAGCTTTATTTAAAATGAGTTAATTAAACTTCCGTGTTGGTAGAAACGTTGTTTCTCTTCTAGTTTTAGCGACGTTCTGGAAAATTTATGGGTCCATGACCATAAGTGGACCAAAAAAGAGGTGTTTGAGGTACCGTAAAATCATGCAACGATGGGGAGAAACATCGATCGGTCGCTTTTGAAGAATGCTCTCCCTGACTTATTTCGCTTTGTGACAGACCCATCCATACCAAAAACCTCCAACCATGTGGAAGGAGGTTTGAATGCTCGACTGAAGGAACTGTTCCGCTGTCATCGAGGCTTTTCGCTTCAGAGAAAACTCATTCTGGCGGCCTGGTATCTCGCTCTTAGGCAGGGGCAAAAACCAACACAAAAGTTGTATTAGCTCTTTAAAATACATGTGACAGAATCTTCATGTTACACAGATGGTTACAGAATAATTTCTTTCCATATTTTTTCTCAATTTTGATAAACATGGGGTAGTCAATTGTATTGGGCGCAGAATTTTTTTGAGAAGCGGCATTATTTTCCATATGGAACGAACTATTTGTCTACAACAGTATAGACAAACATGTTAGCTGTGGAAAACTTTTTGATGGAAATTGCGTTTTCAAAGCAAAAACGCAATTTTTATAAAAATTCACTGTATTTTTTAGCTAAAGTTAGCAATAAAATGGATTGACTACATTTTGTATTCATGATATTATGGTTCTGAAGGTAACACCTATGAACAACTATATTGTTCTAGCGGTGTTTGTGGGGGTTTTTATATATCTGCAGTCCGTTTCAGCTCAGATGACCTCTACGAACTATCAGATTTTGTGGGACTCGGTAAATTCCGGGGGTCTTGATATTAGTTCTTCTACAAACTACCAACTTCGCGACACGATTGGTCAAGGCACACAAGGACGTTCCCTATCCACTACCTATATCCAAGACGCTGGTTATCGATCAGGAATTTATGATCAAGTTCTTTCTCTCAATATTTTAGGTCAAAATGACGCTTCTTCCCGCGCGGCATCATCGCTTTCAAGCCTGACCATCACGATTGACCCCACAGGCTTATCTGTGGGTGATTACATCGTTCTTATACAAGATCGTGGCGTAAGCCAGGTAAGCGGAATTGGGAAAATAGTATCTTTAAGTGGTTCGACCGTTACACTCGATCGGCTAAGCACAAACGGCACAACACCTGTGATTGATGGTACTAATGATTATGTCTACGAATTGACAGGTACATCGATATCCCTTGGCACGATCACAACATCCGCTGTCCAAACCAGTCTTATCGGTTTTGATACGACAGCTGATCTTTCTGGTGGTTATACGTTACAGATTAAAGAAGATGGGGAGTTGCGATCTGGCTCTTATACGATTGATGATGTAAGCGATGGGACAGTTTCTGCAGCAAGTGAAGAATATGGCGCGCGCTCATCTGATACATCGCTTTCCACAACATTTGACACACAAGACACAGCCATTACTTCAGCCTTTCAAGAAATTGTTTCCTCTTCCATTCAAAAATTTGATGATCGTCATTTTTTGACTCTCAAAGCAAGTGCAGGAAGCTCGTCGTACAGTGGTTCCTATTCTCAAACACTTTCTGTTATTTTGTCCGGTAATTTTTAATATGTCGCTTAGGAGGATTTTTCTTTTTTTGCTCGTGAGTCTCGCTGTGCTTGTTCCCACACGATCGTTTGCTTTTAGTGTTACCCCGTCCATTATTGATTCATCCGCTCTTCGAGGAGAAACAGGTAGGGGAGAATTCACTCTTATAAATACAGCATCGGAAGAAAAAATATTTTATTTTGATACACTTAACTTTACTTCTTCAGAAACAGGATCTCCTGTTTTTTCCACTGATTCCTCAAAAGGGAATCTTGCTACATGGATGAGTCTTCCATCTTCTCTTTCTGTCGCGGCAAATTCTCAGAGTCAAATTTCTTTTTCCATAGTTATTCCCGATGACATTCCATCAGGATCTTATCAATCAGCCATCACCATTTCCGAATATCCTTCCGAAGTTGTGTCAGTAAATGGAGCCACGGTCGAAGCCATCGTCGCTCTTCTCGTTTTTTTAACCGTGGAGGGAGAAACCACAGCACAAATAGGGCTTCTTGATGTTTTCGCAGATTTTGCCGATCGTTTCGTTTCTCTTCCTACTGGCACAATATCGTATCGTCTCCAAAATCAGGGAAATATTTTTTTGATTCCCACCGGTGCTCTGATCATTCAAGATTTTTTTGGCAGAATCCTTTATCAACAAACGCTTAATGAGAAAGGAAGCAGAATTCTTCCGGCAACCACACGCACTTTTACAGAGAGTGTTTTAGCACCTCAATCCTGGAAAGAATTTTTGATGATGCAAACACGTTTTTGGTCTGTGGGACCCATGACGGCTGAAGTTACACTTGTGGCAGAAGGACAAACGGTTTCAACCACTTTTTTATTTTGGTATTTTCCTTGGCAACTGGGAACTGTCGTTTTGAGTAGTTTGTTGGTGATTTGGTTGATAGGGCACTTCCTTCTTTCAAAAAAGAAATCATGAATTTTTGTGATGTGTTTCCACGATTTTTGCAACACGCCCTGATTTTTCTCGCCGCCACTCTTGTAAGTCTGGGGGGTTGTTCAGTTGCTTACGCCGCTACCATCACCACAGCTCATGATATTCCGAGTTCCTTACAATTATCGCAATCTGTCGATCATGCCGTAACATTCACGACTCCCACAGGAGTCGCCGAAGGACAAACCATTATTTTTACTTTTTCTTCTGCGTTTGGAACAGGAGCGGTCGTTGAAAACGATATGGATATTTCTGATGATGGAGTTGATCTCACCACAGCTTCTGATTGTACGGGGAGCGAACAGGTTTCGGCTGTTATGGCAGCCGATATCCTCACCATGACCGTTTGTGCAGGGGATGGAGGATCCATCGCCGCCGGAAGCATCATCGTTGTAGAGATCGGTACCAATGCAACCGCCTCGGGCACAGGATCCAATCAAATCACCAATCCTTCAACGGGCGGAACCTATTTTCTTGCGGTATCAGGAACATTCGGTGATCGAGGCACCATTCTTTACCCCATTTCTAGTAGCACCGATCAGGTGACCGTATCTGCCACAGTTTCCGTCACAGGTGGAGATGGCGGAGGAGGCTCCACCCCGACCGCGGACACAACCGCACCCAGTATTTCCAGTATCACAGTTTCCGGTCTTACCGCATCTCAAGCCACTATTTCTTGGACAACCTCGGAAATGGCCACAAGCGCGGTGGATTATGGAACAACAGCATCCTTTGGTTACACCTCTTCAAGTCCCTACACCTATGTCACTTCCCACAGCATAACTCTCACCGGACTTTCCGAAGGGCAGACCTATTATTTCCGTGTTCGTTCTTCCGACACCTACAGCAATCAAGCGACCTCATCCACTCAAACGTTCACAACTCTCGATACCACTGCACCCGCGATCACAATGATCGAGGTTGTAGACATCACGACAAGTTCGGCGCGTGCGACCTGGACGACAAATGAGTCAGCAACCAGTGTGATCGAATACGGGACAACGACAAGTTACGGTTCCACATCATCTGACCTTTCTTTTGTCACATCACATTCAATACTTCTTACAGGTTTAACTGATGGAACGACCTATCACTTTTTTGTGCAGTCATCAGACGCGTCAGGGAACAGCACCACATCAAGCGATCAAACATTTACAACAGACGCAGACGACGTTCCTGCCAATGTCTCTAGCTTGACCGTTACCGAAGAGGATACACAACTCACACTCTCCTGGATCAATCCTTCCGATACTGATTTGACAGGCATTCGCGGACTTATTTGTACGGACGGGTACCCGACTTCCCCAAGTGATACGGATTGCACGGTCATATTTGATGGTCTTTTGACCTCGTTTATCGCCACCGGACTCATGAATGACACGACTTATTATTTTGGAGTGTTTGCTTATGATGCGGCTTTACAATTTGCTTCTGGGGCCCTTGCATCGGGTATGCCAAGAGCTTCAGAAGAAGAATTGCCAAGCGATGAGGAGACTCCTGACGAAGAAGATCCGGGGGATGATGATATCCCCGGTGATGAAGACGTCCCCGGAGATGATGACACTCCCGGCGATGAGGAGACTCCTATCGAAGAAGGCGAAGAAGATGAGGGACAACCTCCTTCTGATACCACAGGGGAAACCAAAACCTGCGGTGATGGTGTGTGTGCCGGCGAAGAGACGCTGGCAATTTGCCCTGATGATTGTGGGGAAGACGTTCCACCACAAGAAGGGGAGACTATTGAGCCGTCCGAAGAAGGAGGGAACATGCAGTTCCTTGTCGCAGAAGATTCCCTGTCACTTTTCACAACGGACTCCGGTGTTGTGAAAATACTGCCAGAGACTCTTGTGCACCTTGTTTTTGAATCCGTTCAACCAGAGGAGGGGATTTCCATTCTCATTACTTTGGATGATCAAACCTATCTTTTGACCCCCACCGTGTCAAAAGAAGGAAACGTTTTTTTTGAAGCGGAGATCCTATCTCCTCTAACCCCTGGTTTGTTCCCTCTGATTCTTACGACCATCCTTCAAGGCGGAACAATCACCACACAAATATTCACCATTGAGATCGAAGGCTACGGGTATGCCTTCGAAATCAAGGGGGAAGAACAAGTGATAATCGGGGATACGGTTTTCACCCTCTACGCTGAGGATGGAACCGTTTGGGACAGCTCTCCTTTTTTTCAGTGGAATCCGTTTTCCTCAGATACTTCTGGGCAGTATGCCTGGTATGTACCTAATGGATCCTATGTGGTGCGTGCGCAACATGAAGGATATCAGATGGCTCAAAGTGCATGGGTGACGGTTGCCGATCATGTGTTTGCCGTTTCCATTGAGATGTCTCCTCTGGTGGTTCAGCCTTTTTTTGAAGGTCAAACCATTTTTTCAGGAGGCGCTTCGTTTTTATCTGATGTTGTCCCACAGATCGAACAAACTCAACAAGCAATCCAAGACCTTCCTGGAGTTGAGACTGCTATCGATATTTCGGTTCCGGTTTTGGTTATAAACGCCGGAGCAGGCGTTCTTCTCATGGGGTCGGCGTTTAATCTTCTGCCGTTCCTTCAATATCTTTTCACTTCTCCTTTATTGTTGTTTTGGAGGAAAAAGCGACAAAAGTATGGGGTGGTGTATCACGCATATCGCAAGACCCCCGTGGATTTGGCCACCGTGCGTCTCTATCGCCTTACTGGAAAAACAACCGAGGGAACATTCTTAGGAAAGTTGGTGAAGAGTTGTGTAACAAATAAAGAAGGAAAATACGCCTTCTTTGCTCCCCCTGGAAAATATTACCTGACGATTTCCAAATCAGGATACACGTTTCCTTCCAACTATTTGGTGCAAGAGAAAACCGATGGAAATTTTCTCGATGTTTATCATGGGGAAGAAGTGGAGGTGACAAGTGACAGCGCTCTTTTAACCCCGAACATTCCTCTGGATCCGCAAGAAGTTACACAAGCGCACACTCCTGCGCGCATCATCTTGATCACGCGCTTGCGGTGGATTCAACAGATTATCGCGCCAAGCGGTGTATTCCTTTCTCTCGTCATTTTGTTTATCGAACCTTCGTGGATCGCCGGCGGACTCTTTGCTTTACAAGCCGTGGTTTACGGTTTTTCCAAACGTCTTGCCGTTTCTCGCAAACCGTTCAAGTGGGGAATTGTGTATGACAAAACCACTGGTCGGCCGCTTGCCAATGTGGTCGCTCGAATTTTTGAAGAAAAATATCACCGTCTTGTGGAAACTCAAGTGACGGATAGTAAAGGTCGTTATAATTTCCTTTTGGGACCAAACCAATACGCCGCACGATTCGAACGAGAGGGTTTTGTCCCCGTAGAGGTGAAACCCATTGATTTCACAAAAGAAAAAGAAAGCAAAGATTTTTCCACTGAAGTTTCTTTGGAGCCGGAGCATCTACTAAAAGATATCCCCTCACAAGATCATTAATATGTCTTTTTTGCGCAAACAAACAATACAAAGCATCGCAAACGCAAGTCTTCTTTTCTTGCTTGCTTTAGGTTGTCTTTTTGCTCCGCTTGCAACCTTTGCGGCTTCGCCTTCCAATATCATCAATTACCAAGGTCGGATTTTGGATAGCAACGGCACTCCTGTTGCCGATACCACCATCAACATGGAGTTTCGTTTTTACACCGCATTGACCGGAGGGACATGCGTTTGGTCCAACTCTTCTTCTGATTGTGATGGCAACACCCCGGCTTCCACTGTTGCTCGCAGTGTGACTCTCACCTCAGGATTATTGAGTGAAGCCTTGGGAGATATAGCTGCCACGACTCCTTATGCGGCGATTGCTTCCAGCACGTTTGCGGATAATAGTGCCATTTATCTTGAAGTGGAGATTGCAGGGGAAGCTCTTTCTCCGCGCAAACAAATGGTTGCCACACCCTATGCGCTTAACGCGCAGACCTTGGATGGTTATGATTCTTCCGCACTTTTACTTAAAGCAGGTGATACAGCCACAGGCGTTTTTACTTTTCAACAAACCGTGGATATTGATGGCGGTGCAAATATTTCCGACGTGACGGCCGGTGCCAATGTCACCATGGGAAACAGTACAGGCAATCTCACCTTTCTTTCCGATAACGCAGATATCACTCTCACAGACGCCACGGACAATGTGTTTCAAATTTTAGGATCTGGCGGGGCCACTTTGTTTGATATTGATCTTGGAGCCTCGGACGCTATAACCTTGGGCGACAATTCCACAACGATTGCGATCAACTCTTCTGATTGGGACGTGAGTGTCACAGGAGACATGACCGGAATCGGCGTTATAACCATGAACGGACTTTTGACAGGAACCCTGGGCGCCACGCTTTCAGGTGCCACGATTTCTCTCAATGCAAGTTCCAATTTTAATACCAACATCAATACCGGAACTTCAACGGGTACAGTGACGATTGGTGGCAGCGCGGGAAACACCATCAATATCGGTTCTGATAATACCGTGGCTGATACCATTGGGATCGGTTCGGTTTTGGATCAACTGGCTTTGATTGGAGATGATTGGTCCGTGACATCCGCCGGTTTGATAACAACCGCCTCTGACCTTGCCGTTAACGGCGACGATGTTACTGCAGACGGCAGCCTCACATTGAATGCAACGGGTTATCTTCGTGTGGGAGATGCAGGAACTCCTGGAGTGGCAAATGGAGATGATGATCTGTATGTCGAAAGTGATATCGAACTTGATGGTGACCTGTATCTTCAAGGAGATGATTTGTTCATGAACACCAATACAAACGGATTTATTCTTGTT
>LCMS01000004.1:0-29771 GCA_001002765.1 Candidatus Uhrbacteria bacterium GW2011_GWE2_46_68
ACCACCTTGCCGACATTCCAAATGTACATTCTGTCCGCTCCCGCAAACCGGCACTCTGCGCCCAGTATCGTTTTGGCATTATGGCGAGCAAATCGAAGCTGTGTTTCGTGATCCCATGGTCAAGGCCAGGTTGCACGAGATTCGCAAAGTCATCGTGAGCAATCAAGGTTCGATTTTGGATGAGGAAACCTTTCCCACCTTGGCGCTCATTCACTTCGTGTATTTGTGCCAGCGGGATATTCGCGGGTTCATTTGTTTGAGCCTGGAGACGAGGCCCGAGTATGTGGATCGTTTGGAGCTGGATGCGCTTTTTCGCGCCATGTGTGAGGTGGATCATCGTATCAGCATTGAGCTTGCGATCGGTTATGAGGCGCACGATGATCATGTACGCAATGGGCTTCTCAAGAAGGGGTTGATCTTAGAGGGGCGCGGGCCGCATACGCTCGAGAGCCTCGCTCGCAAATGTGCAGAGCGAGAATTTCGGCTGAAGTGTTACATGTGAAACGAGGAATTGATTTTCTCAATGCGCTTGGCAATGAGTATGGAGGGAAGATTTCCATGCACCTCAATCCTACCTTTGTGGGAAAGGGAACAGCTTTGGTTACGCCTTTTGAGCGGGGAGAGTTTGTGCCGCCACGTCTTGTGGACGTTGCACGGGCTGCTCTCCATGCCGAGGGGAAACAGGTTCCGATTTTTTTGGGGCTCAATGACGAGGGTCTGGCTGTACCTGGCGGATCTTTTCTTCGCAGAGGAGATGAACCAGTAGTGGAACTTCTCGAACGGTTCAATCGCACTCAAGATTTTGAACTTCTGCACGCTGTCGTCCGTCGCGCCACGTAAACCATCCTAAGACAAGGGATGGTTTTTTCGTTGTAATCTGATTCTGGTGTCACATCTGATTCTGGTGTCACATCTGATTCTGGTGTCAGGTCCGACTACGGACTTTTTATTTTCTCGACGTATAAACATTGTTATATAAAAATGTGCGTAAACATTCGAAAATACGCATTATTTTTTTGCACATGAAATTATTTTGTCATGGTGGTCTTATTTGAAGCAAAGATTTTCATTGAAATCATTGGTTTTTTAAAAAAAGTCCGTAGTCGGACCTGACACCACAAATGTGAAAATTTTTTGTATGCGAAAAGGACGCCGGGGACCGTCAGGGTGACGGGCGGCGTCCTTCGTATCAGGGGGAGGGGAGATAGGTGGGCGGCTTTCCTTGCGGATTTAGCCGCCCATGTTTACTCCCCGCCTGCCTGAACGGGCGTGGGTTCGGGAGTGGGGGCGAGGCCGAGTGCGGCGCCCAGGGCTGCGAACGGATTTCCGTCCGCTGCCTCGAGCTTGCGCATCTTGCCACTTCCTCCGGTGGCGGAAGACTTCTTGTTCTTCTTGGGGGGTTCTGGCGGTGGTTCGGAGGAGGCAAGGTGGGATTGCCTCCGCATCACAGGCGCTTCGGGGCGCACGGTGGGACGAACGACCTCAATCGTCTCGTCTCGTGCATCCCGCGATTGCCTGGCGATCTGTGGCCGGGAAGGACGATCTTCACGCGACCGCGAGTTGAACTGCGGCCGGCGGGGACGGTCATCTTCCTCATCGCGCCCGATTTCATCGGGACGCTCACTCATCCCACCAAACCAGAAGTGGGTCAGGACGACCTGCCAGTGGCCGCCTTCTCCCAGGAGCGGGGATTCGATGCTGCGCGACCGGCCCTTGATGAGCCAGCACTGCGCCGTGTCGGAAGGGAGATCAGTCGTCCTTGGATTGATCTTGATCTCCTCGCCGTCGACCGAGAGGTAGTAGGCTGCCTTGCCTACCTCATCCTTGGTCTTGGCATCGACCGGGCGCACGCGCCGGCACAAGAGGAACCCGCGGCACAGCACGGTGTCCCCGGGCTTCACGGGATCTTCGGTGTGAAGGCATAGGTGCCCCCACTCCTCCTTCCCGCGCTGCCAGGAGACACGGATGTATTTCTTCTCCACCCCGTCGCCCTTGATCGAGCAGGGTTCGACCTTGGCATCGTCGGAGATGTGGATGAACAGAAGGGGGAACGTACGCAAGATGCGGGTCGAGATCTGGAGCACGCGATCTCCGCGTACCGCCCCCGCCTTGTCACGCGCCGGTTTTTCGTAGTCCTCATGTCGAAGTGAGGCTACTGTGAACAGCTCTTCGATTTGATCGACCGTCGCCGCGCGGGCGAAAGGATCTTTTCCCAGGGTTTTTCTTTTTTCTTGCGGGTGGTAACCCATGGCGCTTCTCCTTGTTGGTGTGAACGGAGCCTTGCTCCGATGGGAAAAGAACACGACTTGCGGTTTGCAAGACGGCTTAATGTAGCAAAAAAATGACCTTTTGTCAATGCAATGCCGTCTAAAATCCGCTAATTTCAGCTCAAAAAATTGCCATTGACAAAACAACACTCGGCTTTTATTATCCGACGCAGAGTATTTTTATTTTTTACCCGTTAATTTTTAGGAGGAGGAATCGGCACCCCGATCCCTATGTGCGTATGCATATTCAATCCATTCTTCTTTTACACCCCGGTCAGGAAGTCAGTGTGAACAATAATCCATTCGATTGTGTGGGTCGTTGGTCCACGGTTCTCGACAATGGGGAAACCCTTCATTGGTTTGTGGACACGGAAGATCATGTGCTCACGGTTGCCGGTGAAGAGGAAGAACTCGTTTTTTTTCGTCTGGTTGATATCAACCCCGAACCGCAAGAGGAGCGAGTGATTTATGAAGGAGTGGAATATGAAAATAGTTATGACGACAGCGGGTATGTCAAAGATGGATCCGGAGAAACGCTTCTTGATGAAGACAATCACATCACTTTTGCGGATTACGAATCTTCCGAAGGAAATATTTTGCGGATTGTGACAGATGAGGATACCGGAGAGCATCTCGTTTTGCTGGGTCAAGTGATCGCCGAAGATGATGTGAATGAATGGTAGTGACCTTTGGTCAGTAAAAAAGTAAAATAGACGTGAAGTGGTTATCTTCAGAATTCGCGTTTTGAAAACAACCACATAAATCGTCTATTTTTATTTTGTGTCTTCACATGAATCACAAAAACGTTGGAAATCCAAATTAAGCAATAACCGTGATTGGCGTTTGGATATTTTTCGTTATGGATGTGTCTTGGCAGTCTGCGTTATCATTTTGCGTTTATTTGTTTTGCAAGTTTTGGATCATGGTTTTTATGAAGCGCTTGCCAGCGGTCAGCATGAAATTTTTCAAGAACTCTATCCGGAGCGCGGTACGATATATGTGCACGATCTCAAAGATGAGACTCAAACCGCTCTTGCCACCAATCAACAACTTGCTTTTGTGTATGCCGATCCCAGGCTCGTAAAAAATCCCGAGGAGACGGCGCAAAAAATCGGGGATGTTTTTGATTATACCGACGAGGAAGTAGATGCCTTACGTGATCGTTTGGATCAACCCGAAGATCCTTATGAACCCATTGAACGTAAAGTGTCGGACAATATTCTTTCCGAGATTGAAGAATTAAATCTGTCGGGAATCGCTTATGTACGAGAAACATCTCGATATTATCCCGAGCCCGATTTGGGTGGACATGTGGTGGGATTTGTAGGGTCGGATGAAGGGGGGAATTTGGCAGGTCGTTATGGGATCGAAGGATATTTTGAAAATATTTTGGCAGGCACTCCAGGGTATTTGCGTTCAGAGCGTGATATTGCCGGCCGCATGATTACTTTGGGAGAGCATTCGATTCAAAGCGCGGTTGATGGAGCGGATATTGTGCTCACGCTTGATCGCACCATTCAGTATGTGACGTGTATGAAACTCAAAGAAAAAGTGGCGGAGTTTGGAGCGCAAGGAGGCAGTGTGGTGATTTTGGAACCGGAGACAGGTCGTGTCTTGGCTATGTGCGGTGCTCCGGATTATGACCCTAATGTGTATTTTGAAGCAGAGTTTATCGACGATTTTAACAATCCGGTGATTTTTGATGCCTATGAACCCGGATCCATTTTTAAACCTATGACGATGGCTGCCGCGCTTGATACCGAGGCGGTAACTCCGGCCACCACGTTTGAAGACACCGGGTCGGCAATGGTGGAAGGATGGCCAAAACCGATTGGAAATGCAGAAGGAAAAGTTTATGGGGTGGTGGACATGACAACAGTGCTTGAACAGTCCATCAATACAGGCATGATTTTTTCCATGCGGGAAACCGGGCAAGACGTCTTTGTAGATTATGTGAAAAAATTTGGTTTTGGAGATTTGACCGGAATTGAACTTGAGACAGAATCCGCAGGAGATATTTCTTCTTTGGATCAGGCATCTGAAGTGTTTGTCGCAACGGCTTCGTTTGGACAGGGTATTTTGGTAACACCTTTGCAGATCGCTGCTGCCTATGCCGCGATTGCCAATGGCGGCATTTTGCCTCGACCTTATATCATTGATGAAATTCGTTATGATGACGGCACTGTGGATATTCATACTTCCTCCGAAGTGCGTCGTGTGATCCAGGAAAAAACCTCACGTCTTCTTGGAGCCATGTTGGTGTCTGTAATCGAGCACGGACACGGTGCAAAGGCAGGTGTGTCCGGATATTACATCGCGGGAAAAACAGGTACGGCTCAGGTCGCGCGGCAAGATGGCATTGGGTATGATCCGGACGCGACCATTGGTTCGTTTGCGGGATTTGGTCCAGTGGATGATCCAAAGTTTGTGATGGTCGTGCGTATTGACCGTCCGCAAGGTGTGCAATGGGCAGAGTCCACTGCTGCCCCGCTTTTTGGTGAAATCGCCGCTTTTTTGTTACAGTATTTTGAAGTAGCCCCCACACGAAGTGTGGAATAACAGTATTTTATGAAAATGTTTATCCAAAAATATCTTAAGAATCAAGCCAGAAAGATTGTGGAGCGGCAGCAGCCCAAGATTATCGCTATAACGGGATCGGTTGGGAAAACATCTACGCGCAATGCAATTGCCGCACTTTTGGGGACACATTTTGCTGTTCGCACCAATATCAAAAATTATAACAATGAGTTTGGTGTTCCATTGACGATTATTGGTGCCACTTCTCCCGGGCGATCGGTTTTTGGGTGGTTGAAGATTTTAGTGCGTGCGTGGAAGTTGGCTTCCAAACGTCAGACTGATTATCCCAATCTGTTAGTTCTTGAATACGGGGCAGATAAACCGGGGGATATCAAATACTTGTGTGAAATTGCAAAGCCGGATATTGCAGTTCTCACAGCGATTTCTCCCGCACATTTGGAAAATTTTGGCACCATGGAAAAACTTATAGAAGAAAAGGGGAGCTTGTTGCGATTCGTCAAAGAGGGAGGGAAGATTGTTGTGAATGCGGATGATACCAAGGTTATGGAACTCGCTTCTCGTACACATGCTCCGGCAAAAAGTTTTGGCATATCCGCGCCGGCCGATGTGCATGCAACCGATATCCATCTTGAAACCAGAGAAGATTTTTCTTTTGAACCCGGTGAAGTTTTTTCCACCCTGACGTTTGATATAGAAGCTCACGAGGAAAAAGAAACCGTGGCTATGACTAATCGTTTGGGTCGCGGTCCGATCGCTTCGGTTTTATCTGCCATGGCTGTGGGGCAATCTCTTGGATTACATCTTTCTCAAATGAAACATTTGGTGGAAAAAATTTCTAGCGAACCAGGGAGAATGCACCCGATCGCCGGCATCAAAGGAAGTTTACTCTTGGACGATTCCTATAATGCGGCACCGGCTGCCATGGTGGCGGCTCTTGAGGTTTTAAAACAATTTAGGGTCGTTGAATCCGCTCGCCGCATTGCCGTATTGGGTGCGATGGCTGAGCTTGGACCGCTCACACAAGATGAACATCGCCTGCTTGGACTACGTGTTGCCGAAGGTGGAGTGGATTTGCTCGTCTGTGTAGGTGAGGCTGCGCAGGATATTTGCAAAGGAGCGATCGAAGCTGGCATGAGCGAGGATCACATTCAATTTTTTCCAAATGCAAAGGAGGCGGGACGCTGGTTGGATCGAGAAGTGAGAAAAGGAGACGTTCTACTCATCAAAGGTTCTCAAAGCACACGGATGGAATGGGTGGTCAAAGATTTGATGGCTGAACCATTGCAGGCCTCACAACTTCTCGTGCGCCAGGACTCAAAATGGTTGGAAGCTTCATAGAAAAATAAAAAATCGCCCAGGAGAGGCGATCGTTAGGAAAGTGTTGGTTCACTGATAAGACCCCAACGAGAGGAGGATCGACGAGTGGCCACACGGCGAAGCAATTCACAATCGATGAGCGGATGAATCGGAATATCCGCGACTTTTTTTGGACGAAGAGGAGGAAAATGCTCAAGCTGCTGCATGCGTGCAATCGTATTATACAATCCCAATCGTCCTATGGCCCAGAGTTCTCCAGAAAATGTGAGGCAAGTGTTCCAGATGGAAGGGGCTCCGTGGAGGAAATCAGGGCAGGTGTCTAAATCACTTTGCAGTGCGAGGTAGTCCGAAATATGCGCGATAACAACACCTTTCCCTTTTTGTTCCAACCGTGTTTCTTCGGGCCAAGGGACAATCAGAGGAAGGAGAGTCTTTTGCAGCCTTTTTTCACAAGTGAGAATTTCTTGAGCGAGGAGAGGACTTTGGATATCAGGTCCTACTGTCGATAAATTTTCAAAGAGCCGTAAGAGTGTGTAAGTTTCGTTCATGAAAGACCTCGATGTGAGGACGACAAGTTAAGAGTACGTCACACTCCATGCTTGTCAATGTGTTTTTCCCATGGTATCTTTTTTCCGCATTTTATTTAGACAATTTATTGAAAATGAGGAATTGCAAATTAGAAATTTTATAGATAAGGCCCCATCGTCTAACGGTTAGGACATCAGGTTCTCATCCTGAAAATTCGGGTTCGATTCCCGGTGGGGTCACCAAAAATAACTCTTCTCTGCGGAGAGTTATTTTTGTTGATATCTACGAGCACCTGCCCTGCGGCAGGTGCGACGGGAATCGAACGCCGGAGCCATGTCCCGCCGACTTTGCCGGGAGGCGGGACGGCGAGGCGGTGCCCAGCCCGAGTCGGCGGAAGCCGACGAGAGGCACGGGTGATTCCCGGTGGGGTCACCAAAATCTGACTTTCGTCAGAAAGTTGTCCCAAAGTACCAAGTACTCAAATTCACACAATTTTTTTAGGTTTTTGTGTGGTGTGAGTTATTGGTATTTTTTTATATTTTAGAATGTTTGTTACGAAAAAACCGCCTATGAGGAGGCGGTCGAGCAAATGGAGATCAAGATTCCAGTTCGCGTGATCGAATGGGAAAAAAGATCAAAGCGATGAAACAAAGACAAACAGAAAGAACAAGTGGATAGAGCAAAGAGAATGTGGAAAGCCATCCGGCCAAAAAGAGAAACGGAATATCCAGAACCCCTTTGATCACATTGAGATTTGAAAGTGTTGTTGCGCGACTTTTTGATTGGATACGTTTGTTGACCGCGCGCGAGAAGACAGGATCGCGCAATCCATAAAGAGGCAATCCGATGGCAAATGAGAAGAAAACGATCCACGGATGGGGAGAGATCATGGCAAGGGTGAGCAATGTCATGATGGCCATAGTGCTGGTTGTGATGAGGTGTGCTGTTTTGACTCGACATTCTATCCATCCAGCAAACCAACTCGCGCAAAATTCCAATCCTTGAAAAATTACATAAAAAATTCCGAGCATCTCTACTCCAAATCCATACTGTGATAGAAGAGGTTGAGTCATTCGCCAAGCGATGAATACTGCAATGAAGACCAGAAGTTTATTGAATGCAACCTTGAGGAGCCATGGTTCACCGCAAATCGTTTTGATGCTTTGCGCAAAAATTCCGGTTTCCTGTTTTTTTACCTCTTGTATATGTTGCGGCTCGGTGAGGCTGCAGAAAATCAAGAAAGCGATGATGGTCATCATCATGTTTGCCGTCATAAGTATTTGGAATTGCGATTCCAACAAATCTTTTGCCACAAAGGCACCGATCACCGGAAGAAAAATATCCGGAAGAGATCGTGCAGAAAGAAGTTTTCCATTTCGTGTATTCATTTCCCGCTCTTGCCCCATCTCTTTCAAACTTTCATAAAGGAGTGCTTCCTCTGTTCCGGAGAAGCAAGAAAAAGAAGAAGACAGAAAGATAAAGGAGAGAACAAATTGCCAAAATCCGTGGGCAAAGAACATGAGGAATTGCGAGACGAAAAGCAAAATCACTCCAAGGAGAATGGTGCGTTTGCGACCGATATGATCAGCTAAATATCCGGACGGTACTTCAGTGGCAAGTGAGGTTAACGACCAGACAATGCTCAAGTAAAACACCTGATTAAGATTTACGTCCCGATGCAAGTAGAACATCACGATCACAGCTGAAAGTGTTTTGGCTTCCACAAGCACACGTCCCCAAAACAAGAGACGTGGATTGTGTGTTACTTTGTTTGTAAAGAACATGGTTTTTATTCCTTTGTGCGAAACCGTGCGTTCTTTTTATCGCAGTGAAGCACTTTGGTCAATCCATTGGTACCAATCCATAAGTAGGACATTATTATTTTTGCGGGGTAGGCAAAAATTATAAAAAAATAAGGTAAAAAGCCTTATTTTTTGATTTGTAAGGTTGACAGATAATAAATTCATAAGTACAAAGAAGTCGTCAGCGACGCTGACTGCAAGCACACACCCCGCCTCATTTGCAGGCGGTGCACCAAGGAGAAAACCCATGAACCGCATCCTTTTCCTCGTACTTGCCATCGTCATGACCATGTCCGTTTCCAAGGCGTTCGCCACCGAGGATATCGCGCCCAAGGTCATCACCAGTCTTCATACCGGCAACATGATCATCTGGGATACGGGTGACGACTCGGGTTGTGATGACATCAACACCGGCTCCAAGGTTCGCGATCTCGCGGCTCAAGACACCGAAGTTCTCCAAGCGCTTGCTGCCGCCCTCGCGGTGGCCCTGTCTGACATGAGGTTTACGCTCACCGATGGTGCACAGTCGGACTGGTTGTACACGAACTACGACGAGGCTCTCGGCAACCTCGTGGGCATGAGCCTCGAGCTCACCCGCGAGATCGCCTTGAACGATGCATTCGTTCTGTCCTTCGAGGACTCGAACAAAGTGCTCACTGGCCGCCAGTGGCACCGCGCCAGGCGCCACTGCACTGACCAGCAAGAGCGATTGAACCGTTGGTCCAGTCTCTGGGCCGACACCATGGCCGCGGCAGCGATCATCACCAAGGCCCGACAGGATGCCCATGTCGATGTCCTCCCATGGAGGACCAACCCATTCATGTCCACAGACATCAGCATCGTTCGGCGTCAGATCTCCAGTCTGAATGACCCCATTGATCTGCCCAAATGCCGGGATGATCTGGATCGCCGCCTCGGAGGTTGCGTCGACAGGTAGTCGACTGTCCGTCTCCTTCGCCACCCCCCTGGGTCCCTTTGCTTCGTGCGGGGACCTGTTTTTTTTCAAATTTTCAACAAAATTGTTTTTTACCAACTGACCAAATCCATCCGTATAAATCCATCTATCCAATTGACACATTGTCCTTGTTCCTCCATGATAGTCCGTTCGTTCTTTTCACTTCCACGGAGGCATCATGGACTTTTCAAACTGGGTTTACTTTCATTCATTTTCCCATGAAGTAGAAAAAGAAATCAGCGAATACAGCCGCGCCATTAAAGGTGATGAATGGAGGAAGACAAGCGCTTGGTTTGCGATAGAGTTTTTGATCTTTTGCATCCTACTCTTTCTGACCTTTCCGGGAACCTATTTGCAAGATGGAACTCATAGCGCTCTGTTTCTTGTTTCATTCGTATCTACTTTTTTTGTTTGTATTGTTCTCTGTCCTCGTCTTTTCCGTGCGTCTTTGGAAATCTTTGGCGGGGATGTGCGACATCTTGTCCTTCGTAAAGATAGAGAACGTGTGCATGATCCTTTGCTCAAGATCGGTCATCAGATCAAACAACTGAGAGAACTGCTCGAACCGATCGCAAAGGAATGGAATGATTACGTGGATTGTTTGAGACAGGGATACGATCGTGATCCGGAGATGGATGCCATTGAGCTTGTGCTTCAAAAGCTCCGCGCTTTGATCAAGGAAATGGTGGAAGAGCTCAATGTGCTTATCAAGATGAAGCTCAAGGAAAAGAATGATCAAGAGATTTTTGTGGATCTTCACGAAGTGACACAACGGCTTGAGGAGCTGCGGATCCAGATTTGTGCGGTCAAAGAGACGCTTGCGGAAATGGATGGACTCAAAGTTCCGCAAGGGGCCGCGGTACGCTCGGTGCGCATTGACGAAGCTGTGGCTTCTCTGACCGGTCAGTTGTCCGAAGCCGAGAGGATTCGCAAAGCCACTCCATCCCTCCGCGCAAAAACAATACGCTCCTGTTAGACCCAGCACTGATCGCGCGTACTCTTTTGCAAGAGACGATAACGTCCCCCGAAATAAAAGGGGGATTTTTCTTTTTTGTCTAACCTCGTGGTCATTGACCTTTTCTCAAAAATCGCCTATGATCACGGCCATTATGACGCAAGAACAAGCACAAATTCGAAACATCGCCATCATCGCTCACGTGGACCATGGAAAGACCACGCTTGTAGATGCGCTTCTTAAACAATCCAATACGTTTCGTAATGCCGATGCGGCAGGAACCACTATCATGGATTCCAACGAACTTGAACGCGAACGCGGAATCACGATTTTTTCCAAGAACGCTTCCATCCATTGGAAGGGGGTGAAGATCAATATCGTGGATACTCCCGGACACGCAGATTTTGGCGGTGAGGTGGAACGCATCATGCATCTTGTCGATGGTTGTCTTTTGCTTGTGGATGCCAAGGAGGGTCCTATGCCGCAGACGCGATTTGTTTTGCGTAAAGCGATTGAAGCCGGACATAAGATTATTGTCGTCATCAACAAGATTGATAAAAAAGATGCGCGACCCGATTGGGTGCTCAATAAAACGTTTGATCTGTTTGTGGAGCTTGGCGCATCAGATGAGCAAACCGATTTTCCCGTGATCTACGCATCAGCCACGCGCGGGGTTGCAGGAGTAGAGGCTGATCTGGAATCCATGAAAGATGTGACCGTACTTTTTGACACCATGGTGGAAAAAATTCCTGCCTCAAGCGGAGATCCCACTGCACCTCTTCAAGTCTCGGTTGTCAATCTTCAATATGATAATTACAAAGGCCGTATCGTTGTGGGACGTGTCGTCAATGGAGTGATACATGCAGGTCAATCCATTACACATATCAATCGCGCAGGTGTACACAAACCGGCCAAGGTGATTGCTCTGCAAATTTTTGATGGATTGGATCGCGTGGATGTGAACGAAGTTTCTGCCGGAGAGATTGTTGCGGTCGCTGGAATTGAGGATATTCAAATCGGTGAAACCATTGCTGATCCCGTTTCTTCCATTGCTTTGCCTGTGACAAAAATCGAAGAGCCTACGGTCAAGATGACCTTTGGTGCCAACACGTCTCCTTTTTCCGGAAAAGAAGGACAGTATTCGACTTCACGCAATCTGAAAGAACGTCTTGAACGAGAACTTTTGAATGATGTGGCTTTGCGTCTAGAGCCAAGTGAGACAGATAGTCGGTTTGTGGTTTCCGGACGTGGAGAACTTCATTTGGCGATTTTGATTGAGAAGATGCGTCGAGAAGGATATGAGTTTGAGGTCTCTCGTCCCCAAGTTATTTTTCATGAGGAGGATGGAGTCAAAACTGAACCTTTTGAAAGCGTGTTTATTGAATGTCCTGATTCCTTTGCCGGCATTGTGATTGAGAAGATGGGCAAGCGTCGAGGAGAAATGAAAGATATGCGATCCGAAGCCGGCACAACTTTTTTGGAATTCGAGATTCCGACCCGTGGACTTATCGGTTATCGCAGCGCTTTTTTAACGGATACAAAAGGGCAGGGAATTTTGAACAGTTTACTTTTGGGATATCGTCCTTGTGTGGGAGAGATTGAGGCCGGTGCACACGGATCCTTGGTTTCCATGGAAAACGGAATCGTGGTCGGATATGCGCTTCGCAACCTGCAAGCCCGCGGTGATTTGTTTGTGGAACCGGGAACCGAAGTCTATATCGGTATGGTGGTTGGTCAGTATTCGCGAACCGAAGATGTGGATGTGAATCCTTGCAAAGAAAAGCGTTTGTCCAATATGCGCAGTAAAGGGGATGGTGTTGCCGATGCCTTGGAAGCCATCCACACGATGACGCTTGAGGCATGTCTTGAGTATTTGGGAGATGATGAACTATTGGAAGTGACACCGAAGAACTTGCGTATGCGTAAAACCATTTTGGATCCCATCATCCGCAAGCGCGATTATGCCAAACGGATGGGGTTATAAAAAAAGAATGAAGAAAAGGTGCCGGGAAACCGGCATTTTTGTTTTGATGGCAGTGGATAAACACAAACTTCTTGCGTGCTATAATACGTTTCGTATGAAGGTTATCCTCAAGACTCATGTGAAAGATTTGGGGTCGCAAGGAGAGGTGGTAAACGTTTCCGATGGTCACGCGCTTCATCATCTTCTTCCACGCGGTCTCGCGATTCCGGCTACGAATAAAGCTATTGTCGATCTTGAACATCGACGCGTGGTCGTCGCTTATCGACAGCAAAAAGAAAAAAAGGCGACGAGCAAACTTTTGGGTCAACTGCAGGGGTATCATCTCACTTTGGCGGAACCGGTAAGTTCAAACGGCACACTCTATGGTGCCGTAACTTCTCGCATTATTGCCGAAGCATTGCAAAAGGTAGGATATGAAATTGAGGCATCCATGATTGATCTTCCTCATCCCATCAAAACTCCCGGTGAGCAATTCGTGCAACTGCATTTACCTCATGGATTTGAAGCTTCCATTCATCTCACCATCAATTCTCAATAATTGAACGGGGCATTGTCCCCATTTTTCTGTATGGAGCATCGTTATATTTTTGTTGTGGGCGGAGTCATGTCCGGTGTGGGAAAGGGAACGGTCACGGCATCGCTTGGCCGCGTGCTTGAGGCAAAAGGATTTCGCACAACCGCGATTAAAATCGACCCTTATATCAATGTGGATGCAGGAACTATGAATCCTGTGGAGCATGGGGAAGTGTTCGTGACGATCGATGGAGATGAAACCGATCAAGATATCGGGAACTATGAACGTTTTTTGGAAGAGGATATTTATCGGGATAATTACATGACGACCGGGCGCGTGTATCTTTCGGTGATTGAGCGTGAACGAGCACTTGGATACAACGGCCGTTGTGTGGAAGTGGTGCCTGATGTGCCCAACGAAGTGATTGATCGTATCGAGCGCGCAGCAACAAAGTCTGAAGCGGATTTTGTTTTGGTAGAGGTGGGCGGCACGATTGGAGAATATCAAAATATTCTTTTTTTGGAGGCTGCACGTATGATGCGTCAAAAGGCACCCGATCGCGTGCGTCATATTTTGGTAAGTTATATGCCGGTGCCTCCCTCAATTGGAGAGATGAAGACCAAGCCCACTCAATATGCGATTCGTTCCATGATGGGAGCGGGGCTTGTGCCTGACTTTGTGGTGGCGCGATCCGAGATGCAAATCGATGAGCCGCGTCGGCGCAAGCTTTCATTGACGTGTGGTGTGCCGGAAGGCTGTGTGATCGGCTCTCCCAATGTGCCATCCATCTATGAAGTTCCTCTTTTGTTTGAAGAACAGGGTTTTGGAGACTTAGTGTTAAAGTCCTTTGGTATTGTTTCAAAGAAAAAAAATGGACTTCGAGATTGGAAAAAAATGGTCACACATATTCGCGAGAGTAAAGAGGAAGTGAAAATTGGAGTCGTCGGAAAATATTTCAGCACAGGAAATTTTGTGTTGTCTGATGTGTATATTTCGGTGTTGGAAGCGATCAAGCATGCGGCATGGGCGCGGGGAAAAAAGCCTGTCATTGAATGGATTAATTCCGAACAGTTTGAGCAAGATCCAAAATCCATACGCCTATTGTCATCATTGGATGGGGTGGTGATTCCCGGCGGGTTTGGCTCTCGAGGAGTCGAGGGGAAAATTAAAACCATTCAGTATTGTCGTGAACACAAGATTCCGTATTTTGGACTTTGTTATGGCATGCAATTGGCCGTGGTCGAGTATGCACGCCATGTGCTCAAATGGAAGGATGCCCATACGACTGAAATTGATGAAAAGACAACGCATCCGGTGATTCATCTTTTGCCAGAACAAGAGCGTCCTATGTTGGAGGGAAAGTACGGGGGGACTATGCGATTAGGCGCGTATCCTTGTCGGCTTAAAAAGGGGACAATCGCGGCACAGGCCTATCGTGCCGCGCGTGTAGAGGAGCGCCATCGTCATCGCTATGAGTTTAACAATGTGTATCGCCAGGCGATTGCGGACGCAGGTTTGGTTTTTTCCGGGATCAATCCGGATCAAAATTTGGTGGAGATTGTAGAGCTTCCGGAGCATCCGTTCTTTTTAGCCGTGCAATTTCATCCCGAGTTTCAATCGCGCCCCTTGCATCCTCATCCTTTGTTTTTGCGATTCTTTGATGCGGCTTTTGCTCGTAAGACGGGGAAAAATCAAGAAAAGTCGCTTGACAAAAAGCGTTCAAAACCCCTATAGTACGGCCACAAAATCTAAACGATAGAGATATCTATGGCACATAAAAAAGCGGCCGGTTCGACTAGTTTAGGCCGCGATTCTCATGGAAAACGTCTAGGTGTGAAGCTCTCCGATGGTCAAGCGGCAAAGGCCGGGCAAATCATCGTACGTCAACGCGGCACCAAAATTCATCCAAGCACCAATGTGAAAAAAGGAAAGGATGATACTTTGTATGCGGGCGTGAACGGCACAGTCAAGTTTTCCCAAAAGAAAGCACCCAATTTTCACGGTGCGCTCAAAAATCGAACCTTTGTCCGTATTGATAAGTAAAATAAAAATCACCCTTCGAGCCACTCGGGGGGTGATTTTTTGTTTGCGAAAAAAGGGGTCAGGTCTGGTTTCTGGCTTTTTTTAGAAAGTTTATTGTTTCCAACAAAGCCGGGAAGACAAAGGTGATGCAGCAATCAGATTTCATCAAGGTGTCTCTTGACCGCAAGGACATTTTTTGACACGGTGGGAGCGCACAAGACAACAACATTCGCATCTGCGAGGTTTCTCATGGTTGTGACTGAAGGTTACTTGTATCATCAGTTAACTCGTCCTTCCGACAAACCTGCGTGGAGATGCAACCTTGAGCGGATTGCTGACTTCTTGGATCAAGAGGCGGCTGAAATGAGAAAGACCGCCGAGGTTATCCGTAGTCTTTGCGAAGTTCTTTCGTCCGCAGATTCGACGCAAAGAAAAGACATCACGCAAATGCTTTTTGTCCAAGCACAAGAAGCGGCTGTCATCCATGGTCGCATCCGCACGGCTGTGCGTGCTGTCCTCAAGACTCGTATCTCCGCTCTTTCCGCTTTCCTGCAATCGCCGCGCGAACCTTAAGGGGTTCGCTTTTTCTTTTGGGAAAAAAGGGGTCAGGTCGTGAATCGTAGCGTTTCGGGATCATTGCTTTTTTTACCCGTTTTTGACATCGTGGAGATAGTTCTTTTCACACAAGGGAGATGCACCCATGTCAAACAAGAAATCCGCAGGAATCCAACCCGATCAGCTCCGTGTAGGTGAACTTCTTGTTCGAGAAAAGATCATCACCCCCATGCAACTTCGCAAGGCTGTGGAGGATCAAACGGCTCAAGGAGGATCTATCGGGCACCAACTGACCAAGCTTGGATATTTGAATGAAAACGTTTTGATTGCCTTTCTTTCCAAACAGTATGGTGTACCAAGCATTAATCCTATGGCTGAAACGATTGACATTCCTTCCGAGGTATTGAGAAGTGTTTCGCGCGATTTCTGTTTGCGTCATTTGGTGATTCCCATCATGAAAGTGGAAGGCAATAGGTTTGTCGTTGCCATGGCTGATCCGGGAAATATCCATGTGATCGATGATCTGCGATCCCTGATCCAAGGAGAGATCGACCCCGTGGTCGCAACCGAAGGGCAGATTCGTGAAGCCATCACAAAATATTACAGTATGTGCGTGACCTTTGAAGACGTTGCGCGAGATCTGGATCTGGAAGAGATTGCCTTGGAAGAGACCGGTGTGGAGGAAGATATTTCCATTGGGGATTTGACGCGTTTTGCCGAAGAAGAACCTGTGGTGCGTTTGGTCAATGTGGTCTTGCGCGATGCCGTGACCAGAGGAGTGAGTGATATTCATCTGGAGCCGTTTGAAAAGCAGTTTCGTATTCGCTATCGGGTGGATGGCATTCTCTATGAGGTCATGAAGCCACCCTTCAAGTTGCGACACGCAATTGTTTCTCGTATCAAGATCATGGCACGTTTGGATATTACCGAACGCCGGATTCCTCAAGATGGACGTATTGTGTTGCGTCTTGGAAAAGACAAGGTTATGGATTTCCGAGTTTCCACTCTCCCGACGGTTCACGGTGAGCGTGTGGTTCTCCGTCTCCTCGACCGATCCAATCTGCAGTTGGATATGACCAAGCTTGGATTTGAAGAGCGGGCATTGGTGGATTTCAAAGACGCTCTGCGTCGTCCTCATGGAATGGTTCTTGTCACGGGCCCCACAGGTTCTGGAAAGACCACGACATTGTATTCCGCACTCACAGAACTCAACAGGATGACGACCAATCTTCTCACAGCTGAAGATCCCGTGGAGTATGAACTGTTTGGCATCAGTCAAATTCAGGTGGATGAAAAAGCAGGACGAGGGTTCCCTCTGGTGATTCGTTCGTTTTTGCGTCAGGATCCGGATATCATCATGGTCGGTGAGATTCGTGATTTTGAGACGGCGGAGATTGCAGTTAAGGCTGCACTGACCGGACATCTGGTTCTTTCCACCTTGCACACCAATGATGCGCCAAGCGCGGTGGGACGACTACTGCAGATGGGGATCGAACCTTATCTTGTTGCAGCGACGATCAACGCAATCGGTGCTCAAAGACTTGTACGCAAGCTTTGCGCCAAATGTCGTGCCCCGGTTGATATTCCCGAAGCGACATTGGTAGAAGTGGGGATTCCGCCCGAAGAGATCGGATCGTTCCAAACGATGCGTGGCGTTGGATGTGCAGAATGCAACAATACGGGATATCGTGGACGCATCGCAATCTACGAGATTATGATGATCACCGAAGAGATTCGTGAGTTTATTCAAAACAGTGCCTCTGCAAACGAGCTCAAACGTGAGGCGATTCGGCAGGGGATGAAGACTTTGCGCATGAGCGCCTTAACGAAGCTCCGGGAAGGGGTGACAACCTTGGAAGAGGTGGTGCGCAATACAGCACCTGACTAGCCGTTTACGCAAAGGACCCTTATCAAGGGTCTTTTTTCGTTTCGTATGTCCACACCTTACCGATCTAGTTCGTGCTATACTATTTCCATATGACATTGTTTGGAGGAGGGCGCACGAAAAGTTTTTTGGGTGTGGACATTGGGGCCAGCAGCATCAAGGTCGTAGAGTTGGGGCTTGAAAAAGGTCGTCCAAAATTGTTGACGTACGGATATTCTGAACGTCAGGAAATGAACGGTGCGGCTTCGCCTTTTGACGATGTGCAGGCAACAGGAAAATTGTTGGCGCACGTATGTAAAGAAGCCGGAGTCAAAACCGTTCACACGATGACCGCTCTTCCAACCTCGGGTGTTTTTTCCACCATCCTCACCCTTCCTTATCGTAAAGAAAAAAGAGAAATGCAGACACTGGTAGATGTCGAGGCCGCAAAACTTACACCCATCCCGTTTGAACAAATGGTGACCTATTCTACGTATCTTGATGATCTTGGAAAGAAAAATATTCCAGTACAAAAAAAAGAGGAGGCATCTTCTCTCAAACCTCCGGTGACCGAGGAAAAGAAATTGACTCACGTGTTGGTCACAGGGGCTGCCAAGACTTTAGTGCAAAAGTATGTGGAGATTTTCAAAACAGCCAAGCTCGATTTGCAAGCGATTGACACCGAGGCGTTTGCACTTGTGCGCGCTCTTATTGGCAAAGATCGCAGCGCCACCATGGTCATTGACATAGGATCCAAACGCACCAATCTTGTACTTGTGGAACGGGCGATTCCTTTTTTATCGCGCAGTATCAATATAGGAGGGGACACTATTACAGCGCGTCTGCAAGAACAGATGCAGTTTTCTCCAACTGATGCCGAACGCATGAAACGCGATTTGGGAGGATCATCCATAAGCGGGGAAAAACTTCCTCCCCTTTTCGAATCGTTCATGCACGCGCTCGTCAATGAAATCCGTTACGCCTTGCAATTGTTTGCCAGTATGGAGATGACACAACAAAAAAAGATAGAAAAAATCATTTTAACAGGAGGATCTGCTCATCTTCCCGGTGCAGCGGAATTTTTAGCCAGCACGTTAAATATCAATGTGTATCGTGGTGACCCTTGGGCGCGACTTACTTACCCCGAGCCTTTGCAGCCGGCACTAGATGATATCGGTCCGCGCATGAGCGTGGCGATCGGTCTTGCGATGCGCGATCTTGATTCATAATTTTTTTATGTCTACACAAAAAGGTTTTACCCTTACGGAAATTCTTCTCATGGGAGGAGTCATTTTGCTTGTTTCAATCTTAGCCGTGATTGCGGTGAATTCCGCGCGTTCCAAGCAGCGCGATGCCGTGCGTTTAGGTAACGTGCGCCAAATCCAAACTTCTTTAGAAAATTATTTTACCGATCGTAATACCTATCCTATGGGTGTGGCTTTGCCACTTGGGGATAGTGCCCAAAGCACTTGCCTTGGCTCAGATGGGTTTGTGGGTAATTGTTCCGGAGCTGACACGGTATTTTTGCGTGTTGTCCCAGGAACGTATCAAAAAGGATTGAAAGGATTGATGATGTGTGGAGAGCCGACCCGAGACGCATTTTGCTATACGCAAGGAGAGGATGGAATGAGTTACACCATTCAATTTGAACTGGAAAATGCCGTTTCCATGGCCGGGCTCATAGAGGGTATCAATTGTGCGACTCCAAACGGAATTGAGGGCGGTACATGTGAGTAGCGTCCTGTCTTTCAGCTGATTTCCTGATACAATAAACACCGTATGAATATGGTGTTTATCTTTTTTATAGGTCTTTGCGTGGGGAGCTTTTTGAATGTCATTATTGTACGAACTCATGAAAACATATCCATAGTTCGTGGACGTTCGATCTGTCCTTTTTGTCATGCAACTTTACGTTTTTTTGATGTGATTCCTGTGTTGAGTTATCTCTTGCTTTGTGGAAAATGTCGTTTTTGTCATGCGCGCATCCATCCACAATATCCGCTTGTAGAGCTTATGACTGGAGTCGGATTCCTTCTCATCTACCTGCGGTACACGGTAGGTTTTTCTTTACCTGAAACATTTTCTGTTTCTCTCTTACCCTGGTTTTTTGTACGAGATGCATTTCTTTTATGCGTGTTTTTGGTCATCGCCGTTTACGATTTGCGCTATACGTATATCCTCGATCGTTTCATTTTGCCCGCACTGATCGCTCTTATTCCACTTCAACTTTTTTTAGGAATGTCTTGGCAATCTTTACTGGCGGGCACCTTGGTGCTGGGAAGTTTTTTTGGAGCCCAATATTTTTTTTCTCACGGAACATGGGTGGGAGGAGGAGATATTCGTTTGGGGATTTTGATGGGGGTTACATTAGGATTATCTCAAGGGCTGTTCGCTTTACTTTTAGCCTATGGGACAGGCGCTTTCGTTGCCGTTTTATTATTGGTCACTAAAAAAGCAACACGAAAAACACAAATTCCTTTCGGTCCTTTTCTCGCTGGAGCGACTTCGATCGTTTTGTTTGCGGGGACGTGGATGATGAACATATTTTTTCTATGACAAAAACCGAAGCCCACGGGCGAATCAACAAATTAAAAGAACTGATCGAACAACATCGATATCAGTATCATGTATTTGATCGTCAGACTCTGTCTGATGCGGCGCTTGATTCGCTCAAACACGAACTCTATCAATGGGAACAACAGTATCCTGAATTTGTAACGGCCGATTCTCCTACACAACGTGTGGGAGGGCAACCGCTTAAGGAGTTTTCCAAGGTGCGACATGAAAAGCGTATGTTGTCCATGGAAGATGTGTTTACACGCGACGAGTTTGAAGATTGGCACACGCGTATTTCAAAATTGACACAGAGGTCGTTTCATTTTTTCTGTATGCCCAAGGTGGACGGATTGGCAGTTTCTTTGGTGTATGAGAACGGTCTTTTGAAAACCGCTTCCACGCGAGGGGATGGGGATGTGGGGGAAGATGTTACCCAAAATATTCGGACGATTTCCTCGATTCCTCTGCGTATAAAAGAAGAAAAAGGGCGAGTTGAAGTGCGCGGAGAAATTTGTTTTCCCGTGAAAGAATTCGAGGTGTTTAATAAGAAATTGGTGCGTGATGGGGAAAAACCTTTTGCCAATCCTCGCAATGCAGCCGCAGGATCTATTCGGCAATTGGATCCGAAAGTAACAGCCTTGCGAAAATTATCGTTTGTGGCCTGGGAACTTGTGAGTGATTTGGGACAAAAGGATATGGAAGAAGCGTGGCAGATGTTGAAGACTATGGGATTTCGCACAGTGCCGGAATCAAAAGCGCTTACTTCTTTGCAAGCAGCGGAAGATCATTGGCATGCGCTTCAGAAAAAACGAGATGCATTGGAGTTTTGGGTGGATGGCATGGTCGTGCGTGTTTCTGAACGTTTGGTCTATGAATCTTTGGGAGTGATCGGAAAAACTCCGCGCGGACTCGTGGCCTGGAAGTTTCCCGCAGAAGAAGCCACCGCTATTGTCAAAGAGGTTGAGTGGTTTGTGGGTCGCACAGGAGCGTTGACTCCAGTCGCGGTTTTTGAACCCACTTGGATTGGAGGAACAATGGTTCAACATGCAACCTTGCACAACATGGATGAGATTGAGCGATTGGATGTGCGGGTGGGAGATACCGTTATTCTTTTTAAGGCCGGAGATATTATTCCAAAAGTGAAAGAGGTTTTGAAAGACTTGCGTCCCTTGCACACAAAATATGTTCAAGCACCCGTACAATGTCCTGTCTGTGGATCGGACGTGGTGAAGCATGAGGGAGAGGTGGCGCGTTATTGCAAGAACAAGCGTTGCTTCGCACAGGATCGGGAATCTGTACTTCACGCCGCGCGTGCGTTTGAAATCGAAGGACTGGGTCCGCAAATTGTCGCCGCTCTTTTGGAACAACATCTCGTACACCGCGCTCCCGATCTTTTCACCTTGGTTCCCGAGGACCTCTTGGCACTTGAAGGTTTTGCCGAAGTCGCTTCTCAAAAACTCGTAGCCGAGATTCAATCAAAGAAAGAAATTCCTTTATCACGATTTATCGTTGCTCTGGGTATGCGCCATGTGGGAGAACAAACTGCTTTGGATTTGGCTGTACATTTTGGCACACTTGCGAAATTGCAACAGGCGACTTTGGAAGATTTACAATCCGTTTCCAATATCGGAGAGGTTGTGGCAAGGAGTATTGAAGAGTATTTGGGAAAGTCCTATCACCAAGAGTTGATCGCGGATTATCTTCGCCACGGGGTTTTGGTTATTCCGGCTAAAACACTACAAGAGCCCGGACGTTTGGTTGGGAAAACTTTTGTGCTTACAGGCACCCTTTCTTTCCTTAGCCGTGAAGAAGCAAAGGAACATATCCGCACACTTGGAGGATCGGTTTCGTCATCTGTCAGCGAAAAAACCGATTATGTGGTCGCGGGGGAGGAGCCCGGAAGTAAATTTAAGAAAGCCAAAGAACTCGGAGTTTCCATATTGTCCGAACAGGCCTTTTTGGCTATGATACACGCATAAAATATGCAAATCACCAAAGACATTATTTCTCATGTGGCGGTGTTGGCGCGGTTGAGGTTGAGTTCGCAGGAAGAAGAAAAATACGGTGAGCAACTAAGCTCACTTCTTGATTATATGGATAGAGTACAGGAAGTGTCGACGGAAGAGGGAGGCGTCTTGATCCAAGCCGCAGGACAAACTCATATCTGGCGTGAAGATATTCCCAAAGGCGAAAGTGTATCTTTGAAGATCGTGGAAGCGTTTACCAATAAAGAAGGCGCTCTTTTGAAAGTGCAAGCGATTTTTGAAGATCGCGGAAGAGAAGAATAAATTTTATGTCCATACAAACACTTCACGAGATTTCTGAGGCATTGGAAACAAAAAAAATTTCCAGTGAAGAACTTGTCACAGAGTCTTTGCGCGTTATCGAAGAGAAAAATCCAAATCTTCATGCGTTCATCGAGGTCTTTGATGATGCCACAGCGCAAGCTCGTGAGATTGATCGTCGGCGAAGAAAAGGAGAAGCATTGCATCCGCTTGCGGGGATTCCCATTGCGCTTAAGGATAACATTCTTGTTCAAGGGAAGATTGCTTCGGCCGGTTCGCGTATGTTGCAAAATTATCGCGCCCCGTATGACGCAACGGTGACAAGCCGTCTTAAAGAAGCCGATCTTGTGATTGTGGGTCGCACAAATATGGACGAGTTTGCCATGGGGTCATCAACGGAAAATTCTTATTTTGGTCCCACAAAAAATCCTTGGGATGATGCGCGGGTACCGGGGGGATCGAGCGGTGGTTCGGCCGCTGCTGTGGCCTCTGGCATGGTGCCTTTAGCGCTTGGATCTGACACTGGAGGATCGGTACGCCAACCCGCATCACTTTGCGGCATCAGCGGACTTAAACCAACCTATGGACGTGTTTCGCGTAGTGGGCTTATGGCCTTGGCTTCGAGTTTGGATCAAATAAGTCCGTGTGCTCGAAGTGTTGAGGATTTGGCTTGGCTTATGCAAGTGATCGAAGGGCAAGATCCTCTGGATGCCACTACGGCAATTTTGGAGAGCACTAGTGTTCCCTCGTTGATTCCACAGAACGTGAAAGGCTTGCGCTTGGGTGTGCCAAAAGAATATTTTGTCGAAGGGATGGATGAGGAGGTGAAGCGAAAAGTCATGGAAGCGATTGGAAAATTAGAACAAGCCGGAGCGGAAATTTTAGAAGTCACCTTACCCCATACGCCTTATGCGCTTGCCGCGTATTATCTCATTATGCCTGCAGAGGCGAGTTCTAACTTGGGGCGTTATGATGGTTTGCGTTACGGATATGCTTCGCAAGATCAAACCTTGGTGGGAAGCTATGAGCAATCGCGATCCGAAGGATTTGGAGCTGAGGTGAAGCGTCGCATCATGCTCGGCACGTTTGCTTTGTCGGCCGGGTATTATGATGCGTATTACAAAAAAGCCACTCAGGTGCGGGCAAAGATCACACAAGATTTTGATGAGGTTTGGAAACGCGTGGACGCCGTTGTTTGTCCAACAAGTCCTTGTGTAGCATGGAAGCTTGGAGAAAAAATGGAAGATCCGCTTGCCATGTATTTGTCCGATATCTACACCCTTTCTGCCAATCTCGCGACCATTCCCGCTTTGTCTGTGCCTTGCGGATTTGCGCATGATCTTCCGGTGGGATTGCAGTTTATGACTCGCAGATTCAATGAAGATTTGCTTTACCGATTGGGTATGACGTATCAGTCGCTTACGGATTGGCACAGGCAAATGCCAGGCGTCATTCTATGATCCCTTACTTTTCTCTTGAAACCATTTCTCTTGGCCCCATCACCGTGCAGGTATGGGGACTTTTGGTTGCGTTTGGAATTGGAGCAGGCGCATGGGTTTCGCAACGCGTGGCCATCCATCGTGGCTTACCCTCTCTTGTATTTTGGCATCTGGTGTTATGGATTATGATAGGTGCCTTTGTGGGCGCTCGCATATTTTTTGTCGCTCTTTACGCTCCCGCTTATTTTTTCTCTCATCCTTTCGAAGTTTTTGCCATTTGGGAAGGTGGGTGGTCCATGATGGGAGGGTATCTCGGTGCTTTGGCAGCAGGAGCTTTTATATTTTACCGAAAACATCTTTCTTTTTTTTCTTGGGTCGATGTCTTGATCTACGGTCTTCCTTTGGGAATCGGCATCGGACGCATTGGCTGTTTTTTGATTCACGATCATCCGGGGACACCTACGAATTTTTTTCTCGGCGTTTTATATCCGGACGGTATGATCCGTCACGATCATGGCTTGTATCTTTCCTTGATCGGCTTTGTCGTGTTTTCTCTTTTTTGGATTATGAAAAAATATCCCCGCAGGGTGGGGGATTATGTGTTCGTTTTTTTGGGGATGGAAGGTATCAGCCGATTCTTGCTTGATTTTTTGCGTGCGACCGATATCCGTTATTTTGGTTTGACCCCGGCACAATATTTAGGTGTGATCTTTTTGGGATGTGCGGTCTGGCTTTTTGCTCGTCGCTCTAAACAACCTTTTGTATGAAACGTTTTCCACAAGTCACACCTTCCACTCTTCACGCGCTTGGGCTGGAAGAAAAAGATATGCAGATTTATGCCGCCATTCTTCGTATGGGAACCGCTCCTCTGCGTCAAATCGCCGAGGAAACACATCTTCCTCGTGCGACCGCTTATGATGGACTCAAACGTCTTCTCTCTTGTAAGTTAGTAAGTTATGTGGACGCCAAAACTCATCGATATTTTATGGCCGAGGATCCTTCACGTTTGCAAGCGTTGGCGACCAAACAAGAAATATTGATTCAAGAAGCGCGGGAGGAATTAACCGAGGTCATCCCTGATCTTCAGAAAATTCTTTTATGGAGTCGTCGGCGGCCGATCGTAAAATATTATGAAGGGGATGAGGGGGTGAAAGAAATTTTGGAAAATGTACTTGAGGAAACGGCAAAGACCGCAAAGAAAATGTATCGCATTTATTCTTCATCCACCTTGCGTGATTTGGTTGCAGCTGCTTGGCCGGGATTTTTAAAAACCCGCATCAAAAAGGGGATTCATGTGCGGGCAATTTCGATCGGGAGTGGAGGAAGAACCGCCGGACTTGATGAGCGTCGGTGGCTTTCGCATAACGAGGGTTCTGCCACATACATTTTTATTTATGCGGAGAAGACCGCTTATATTTCTTGTGATGATCATGGGCGATTGTTTGGAGTGATCATTGAAGATGAGGGGATCGCCCAAACCCAAGCCAGAATTTTTGACGCCTTGTGGCCCCATCTTCTTCATACTTGATTTTTCAATCCTCACATTATGGAAACTGATATTAAAAAACGGGTGATCGAAGAATTTTCAGGAGAAAACGCTCAGCTCCTTTAGATTCAAAAAGCGAAAGAGGGGTTATGGATTTCCGAAGAGCACTTTGTCAAAAAATACTTCACAAACAAAAATGCAAAAATTTTGGATATTGGTTGTGGAACAGGAAGAACCACCATACCTCTTTCGAAAATGGGTTTTAAAATAATCGGTGTAGATCTTGTTCCGGCAATGATTGAAAATACAAAGAACATTGCCGGGGAGATGAACCTGAAAATTGAGTATAGGGTTGGTGATGTAACCAATCTTGAATTTGATGAAAATTTTTTTGATTACGCTCTTTTTTCAAATCAAGGATGGACACAAATTCCCGGAAGTGAAAACAGATTAAAAGCGCTTGAAGAAGTATATAGAATTTTGAAAAAAGACGGCATGTTCATTTTCACGGCACACCCGAGAGTTTTCAATCGAGCATTTTCTTTTTTTTGGATTAAACAATGGATAAGATTTTACGTGCTGAAACCTATGGGATTGGATATTCAAGAACAAGATTTTGGAGACAGATTTTTTGATAGAGAAACAAGTGATAAGCAGAAAACTTACAAAACTCAACAGTACATTCACATTCCTTCTGTAAAAGAAGTTGAGTGTGAAATTAAAAAAACAGGATTTGAAATCATCGAAATCAATGGGAGCTTGCAAATTTCCAAAATAGACGTCAGAACCCATCCACCCGTTTTTTATGTATGTAAAAAATGACGGAGGGTGGCGTAGAGTCAGGTCGTGCTTCGTGCTTTTTTAGAAAAATGTCCAATGTCCAGACACTCTCTATTCACTCCGTTTTTTTAAAGCCTATGAAAACCAATGGCCCCTGGAAAATTAAAGATAGCCAAGTGAAATACAAGAATCCTTGGATATCCGTTCGAGAAGATCAAGTCATTCGCCCTGACGGTAAAGATGGCATATTCGGCGTCGTCGAAATGGTGGCAGGCGTGTCTGTTTTGCCGCTTGATGATGAAGGCTTTGTCTATTTAACAAAAGAGTTTCATTACGCAATCGAACAAGATAGTGTCGAAGTAATCAGTGGCGCTATTGATGAAGATGAGACAGAGCTTGAAGCAGCAAAACGTGAATTAAAAGAAGAGTTGGGCATTGAAGCGGATGAATGGATTGACTTGGGAAAACTGAACCCTTTTACCACTGTGGTAAAATCACCCGCCACCATGTACTTGGCCAGGGGAATTAAATTATTAGAGGCCAATCCCGAAGGGACAGAAAAAATTGATTTAGTGAAAGTTACATTTGATGATGCCGTAAGGATGGTTATGGAAAGTAAAATAACGCACGGTCAAAGTTGCGTTCTTATCTTAAAAGCGTCCGAGTATTTGAGAAGGCGAATGTGAGATTGGGGAATTGAGGTCAGGTCGTGCTTCGTGCTTTTTTAGAAAAATGTCCAAAGCCCCCAACAAAGTCAGGTAAGCGGATGTGGCCCCTTATTGAAAAAAGAACCCGTTTGAGGTTCTTTTTTATAGCGTAATCAATCTCCGTACCAATTTTGTTTTCGCTCCCACTTCTTCTTGCGCATGGACATAGCAGTGAGAATCATCAATGGGTTCTATGCGTGGAGGAAAGGAAAAGTTTCCATAGGAATCACCGAATTCGTCCAATAACTCATAATTTTCTTTTCTTTTTGCCACATACAGAATATGCGTTCCAACCGTGACCGGATCCCCCAAGGACTCCGCGCCTTCTTGGGGATCAAGCTGACGTCCGTCATAATATGTGCGCCAACCATCTTCTACATACACGCGGTAAAAAAGTTTTCCCAGGACATTATTCAATTTGGGAAGTTTTTCTTCTAGTCTTAATGTCGTGGACCCTCTTACCTCTTGGGTCCAGATAGGTTCTCCGTGAAGACCTTTGAGAATGACCACATGATTTTTTACGTCAGATTGCACGCGATACCCCACAAAAAACAATTCTCCCTCAGCCATAACGTAGTCAGTTATTTCATAGGGAAATTTTGGAGAAAATCCATCAATATGAAAGGAGACGAGATTGGTGCCTTGGAAGTTTTCGTTATTTCTTCCCAGATAGGCGAGGGCATTTCCCACCATGCTTACACGATGAGGTTTTGTCACACACTTTGAAGTCGCCTCAACAAGATGCCCATCTATCCAAGTATGAAAATGTCCAAACGCTTGTTTATGGCATATAGGGCATTCTTTTGTAGAACATGAGGAGCAAACGGTTGCAATATGTTCATCGCCTTGTCCATCTTTGAGTGGGTAAAGCTCCACATCCTTCGCACCGGCCCCTTTGATTTCGTGCATAAGCGTTTGTCCGTGGTATATGCCAACCCTCCTCACCTTTTTTACGATCCAATTTTTTTCCTCGGTTTTGGTATAGACAGGTTGTCCTTTTATTTCACCAAAATGGCGATACATTTCCCGATTCTCTGTAGGAGGATGCACTTCTTTCCCATCAAAAAATGTATGCTGTTGTTTTCCTTTTCTTGCCTGAAAAAGCAACTTTCCCCCATAGGATTCAAATTCCGCGATTTCATCATAGCCTTCTGTATTGCCAATGACAGCATGATCAAGATAAATAAAGATAGGTTTGTCCAAGGCGGATTGTTGTGTCCATGCCGGCTTCCCTTGCACATCCACTATTTTTCCGATATTTTCTTTGCGCACATATCTTGAAACAGGTTTATGGTCTATCAAAAGAAGGGATGCCGCTCCTTCTTCAAAGTTATTCGTGTAGACCAAAGTATTTCCAATGAGTTGCCCTTGGGGTATCGAAAAAGTAGGGGGACTTTTTTCTTCATGTTGATCCATGACAACATAGGGTTTAAGCAATTTTGTTTTTTCACTGATGATAAAAAATGCTTTTTCTTTTGCTGTGATCATGGACACCAATGCATACAGATTCGTATCAAATTGAATTTCCATGTCTTCCAAAAATTCTCCTTGTTGCTCCGGCATTTTTGGAGGCAAGCGGTCATGACGCCAAGTAAAGGCGATGCGATCCATGAGCATACAAACGCGCTCGAGCTCTTTGAGGGTAACAGATTCCGGTTTCTCTCGTGCCATCCGTTTGAAGTCTTCGGTATTTTTGGCTCCCACGCGGGCAAAAATAGCTTTCACTTCTTCTACCCACGCGTCATAGATTGCTTGATCGTTTTGGGGAAGCTCGGGACGTTGTGTTGCAAATAAAATAGGGGAGAGAGATTCGGTTTCTCTTGATCTCGTCGTACGTTCTGGTTGCAGAAGTTGTGAATGATGTTCCGGCCGACGCATAATTTAAGGAGTGGTTTGTGGATTCACATTCTTTTTTCTCCTTTTCACTGCAGGTTCCAATGTCCGCGTATCATACACACGCTTGGCGATTTGATACGTTCCTTCCGCGATCTCTTCCTTGCCGATCACATAAAACCGATATTCATCAATCTGCTCCAGCGCAAAAATATCCACCCAGGTTTTTGGCGTGGCGTTTGATCCATGTTTGACGTAGATATGACCGAGAAATGAATCCACAAACGCATAAGATCCGTTGAGAAAAACGGGATCCGGAGTGTTCTCCGGCAGATCGAACATTTTGTAATGCATGATTTCTTTTCCATCTGGATCGTAGTAGTGCCCTACATGATGTTCATTGCCGGCTGAATCGGAAACACGTTCACATGTCTTCAAACAAAATGTCGAACTGCAAGCGACAAGATCTTTCACAGATTCATTTCTTCCAGGACCAAAGCGGTGACCCACTTCTTTTTCCCAAAGAATGGTTCCTCGTTCGTCAAAAAGAACAGAATTTCCATTTTCGAAAAACCCTGTAAATACATAGGTGTTGTTGATAAACAAGGCGTGTGTCACCGAGGCAACTTGATCGGGGAGGGGAATATCTTCTTCAAAAAGATTTCCCTCATCATTCATGACTGAAATAGTATGTTTCATTTTGTTTATGAAAATAAAATGAGCTCGTCCATTTTTTTCACAAAAGAGCGGTTGTTCTTTATATCCTCTTGGATTTCCTATGATTGTTTCTTCTGCAGTAGAGATAAGATATTCGCCCGCGATCGTTCGTAAGATAAAAAATGGAATGTTTCCCACATAAGCCACGTTTTCCAAAGCCTCTTCTTTGAATGCGATTTCTTCATGCACCTCACCATCTTCTCCCACAGGATGGTATATATAGAATCCCATTTTATTAATAGCTCTCACAGCAGAAATGCGTGTCCCTGTTTTTCGAAAACCTTGTGTCGGTTGCCAGGGGGCGTTGGGAGCATTTTTTCGATAGGCGTTTTCCACCCATGGCGAATTTTCTCGATGAAAAGCCACCATCATCGCGGGTTGTCCTTTTATGAGAACAAGATCTTCTCCCAAATAAGCGAAAGAGACACATTCCACATCATCTTCCAAAATTTGTTCGTTTCCATCTTGATCATAGATACGGATTGGTGTGGTGTCATAGGTTGCAAAAATAAAACGTCCTTTTTGATCGAGTACCGTAATGCAGTCTTCCAGATCGCCTGAAAGTGTGACTTCATATTCTTGATCGTCCACATCTCCTTTTTCCCTTAGCGGCAAGTCGCGATGTTCAAAAATATATTTGATGTCCTCGAGAAGTTTGGAGACACGT
>LCMS01000004.1:29779-137140 GCA_001002765.1 Candidatus Uhrbacteria bacterium GW2011_GWE2_46_68
CTGCACAGATCGCCAGGACTTCCTCGCGCAAGACATCAAGGGGAACGCGCACATGTTCAGGCAACCTCGCCCGTACACTCGCGTACTCAAAAAGAGAAGCCGAGATGTCCGGGGAAGGGGATGAGGGGGAGCATCGTTCGTTACTCATAGAATATTCCGTACATCATAAACCCGTTTGGCCATTTGGAAGGTGCCATTACTCTTTTCCTCGATTCCGACCACGTAGAAACGATGTTCGTCTATCGCCTCCAGGGCATAGACTCGTTTAAATGATGCAACCACACAAGTTTCCTCAGAGGAAATTTTAAGATGAATGATTTTATTCGAGATATCTTCGGGGTTTTCGGAGACAAAGATATAATTTCCCCCTATCAAAATAGGTGATTGGGTCGAAGCATATTCGGGATATCGTGCAATGACATTTCCATGTTGATCATAGTAGGCTTGCTCTATTTGATCGGCACCGAATGGATCCTCGATTCTTTCTTGCCCAAGAAGCACAAGTTGATCGCAGGAGGGGATCACTTCTTTGATGGTTGTGTTTTCCGGCAACTTCGTGATGATAAAGCCATCTTCATCCGTAAGACAATGTTCGAAAAATTTTTCCGTGGCAAAGAAATATTTTCCATTGACCGTAGAGACAAGATATATTCTTGCATCTATTTTAACTTCTTTGACGGGATTACCTTCTTCATCATAGATCCACCACCCAGGATTTCCCGCATTTTTTGTCACAATGGTGAGGCGTCCATCTTTTTCACACAAAAAAAATTGGTCATTATATCCTCGCGGATCTCCAACAGGTTCACCGTCCGAGGTATAAATTTTTTGAGGGCGGTTTGAAGTGACAAAGTAAAAACGTCCGCCAATGATGTGTGAATGTACTTCCCGTAGTACGACATTTTCGCAAACATCACCATGTTCTGTGACCGGGTGAAAGACTTGTTCATGCGATCTTCCAATGGCGGTGAGACGACCGTCTCTACGTTGAAAACGGGTAAAAGTACCCGGCGGATCCAATGGTTGACCTTCTAAATCCACAAGGAAGTTAGCTCCAGATCTTTCCGATGTGCTCGCAATGACAGCAAGTTTTGAGCCCAAATAGGTAAAGTCGTCACAAAAAACATTTCTCGGAAGAATACTCCTTTCTCCCTCGTAGGTAGACAGGCGTGCGGGTGGGTATCTTTTTTCTATAAAATAAAAACAGCCTTTGTGCACATGGACAATCAGAGATGAGTCGAGATACACAATATCTTTACTCTCCAGATCAAGTGGCACTTCATATTCTTGATCGTCCACATCTCCTTTTTCCCTTAGCGGCAAGTCGCGATGTTCAAAAATATATTTGATGTCCTCGAGAAGTTTGGAGACACGTNNNCTGCACAGATCGCCAGGACTTCCTCGCGCAAGACATCAAGGGGAACGCGCACATGTTCAGGCAACCTCGCCCGTACACTCGCGTACTCAAAAAGAGAAGTCGAGATGTCCGGGGAAGGGGATCTCGTTTGGAAACGGTGTTCGCGCGAGGAAGATGGACTCATAATCATCCTTCTGTTTCATCATCACCCGCAGGTTCGTTCACTTCGTAATAATCAATTTGGAATTGGAGTTTTTTGAGTTCCTCGGCGAGTTGATGAGATATTTCCTCCGCAACTTGTGAAGGGTGAGACACCCGCGATCCATGGTCACCCCAGACGGCAGTGAATGTCGTTTTTTCTTCCTCACTCAATCCTTGGTCAAGCTGAACCGCACGGGCGATCACACCTTTTTGACCCAAACGATGTGCGGCATTGCGGCTATCTTGAGCGGCGGCTTTTAACCCCTCTTCCTCTTTTCCACCCTCGAGAGATTCTTTATTTTTACCGCTGTTAAACCCACTTGTTTCGTTTGTGCCACCGTCTGTAAATAAGAAAAGAAAATCACGGATGCGTCCTTCTTTGATTTGTTGTTCGTCATCGGGTGTAATAGTTTGTGAGACAAGCCACAAAGGCTCGGCCTCACACGTGCCACCATAGCCGCTATTTACATGTTGAAGAAAAGACACGCGTTCCACTTGTTCCAAGAGTGGATCAGTTTTTGAAGAGGCGAATGTTTTGATGCGACGCGTATTTCCTGCACTTCCATACATCCACACCTCGGTATCAATGATAAAAGGCTCGCTCAACTTGAACGCCATGTTGATTTCCGCTTCTGCTGATCCTAGGGCACCCATGAAAAGGACAGCCATTTGTTGGGCAGCTAAGATACGTTCTGTGCTCATAGACCCAGAGCCATCAATGACAAGACGCACACGAATGCGGTTTGGATGAAGCGATAAACGACTTTCTACCTCACGACGATCATGGACATTAAGACGTTCCCAATCCACAGAACCATATTTTCCCGTGGCCAGTTCGGGCCCGAATTTCGCAATCATTCGGTCCACGTCAAAACGTCCGCTTGTAAAACCGGTCATCCAGAATTGCACCAAACGTTCGCGGATGGATTCCATGATCTTACGGAATGTTTCGGCAAGTTCTTTGCGATACGGCTCCACTGACTCCGTGAGAGTTAAATACTGTTCAGAAAGTTTTTCCGCCTCCGGAATATCAAAACGACTCAAGCGGTCAATAATTTCTTGATGTTTGGCGTGTTTTTCGCGGTCTTCAGGAGTCATACGCGCCAATTTATCTTGGAGTTTTTCGGTTTTTTTTACATCTTTTTGTTGCCGTATAAAATCTTTGACGGTTTTAGCATCTATCCATTCGGGGTTTGTGATATCTGTACCCCACTGTCCTTCTCCATCACCATCTTTTTGATCTTTTTCATCTCCTTCTCCTTTTTCACCTTTCTCACCTTTCTCACCCTTCTCACCTTTCTCACCTTTCTCACCTTTTTTATTTTTGGATGGAGGAGCCATATCCCCGGAGGCCGAACCTTTCCCCTTACCTCCTTTGCCTTGTCCTCCCGCATCTTTCCGTCTTATGGGGAATTTGTTTTTTTCCAGGTCTTCAAAAAAGAGTTCCAAAAAAGTGGGCTCTACAGCTGCACGAATTCTTTTATAGCGCCATTCTGGGTCCTCGGATTCTTTGATACCCACACTCAATATGCCACGAGGGCCAACAATGCGGTCGCGTAAGCTCACAGGAATACTGGGGCTTTGCGGGGATTCTAAAATTTGGCGCACCCGTTCACTCATGACCATGGTTTGATGAGGGACCATGACTCCGCGCAGAAGTGCTGTGCAAAATTGCTCACTTTTGGGTTGTGCAAGCATGTCAAAGGGGGCGTCTTCTTGCGGAGTTTCTCCTTTTTGATTTGGATCGGCTGGAAAAAGAAAATCGTGATAGAGGGCTTCCCACTGCGCTCCTTGTCTTCCATGGATGGGATGCAGGGTAGGAACACGATGCTGGACCAGGCGATTCACATAAACATCGTCCAGAGAGTTGTACAGACGATGTATGCGCTTATAGAGCCAGACTTGTAGCCAGGGGAGAGAGCGGCCGGTTTCCTCATCGACCACGATCATTTCCTCAAGATAATCGGGAACAGGATCATGGGTTTTTTTGATAATTTCTAAAGCTTTTGGAAGCAATTCCCCGGCACGACGCTCCATATAACGAAAGTTATCAAGCATGCCTTTAGGGTTTTTGGCAAGGTCAAAGTAGTGGCCAAGTTCGTGGCAAACCGAAGCAATGATTTGCCAAAAGTTCATACCATGCTCTTTCATCATCTTAAATTTTTCCACGCTCAAGTAAATGATTTTTTTTCGGAGATCAATGCACGTTTGCATGCCGGCTTCAAATTGCAAACTATCGTCTCGCGCCACGGCTCGAAAATGACCGGTGTATTCACGTAAAAATTTTTTTGCCTCTTCCACGTAAGGTTGCAACTCGGGAGGGTATTCTTTGTTTTCTTCGGTTTCATCTCCGGGCGCAGGAGTTCTTTCCGTATGAAGTCGGGGTCCCAAATCCGCAGGGGAAGGGAAGGGGTGTCCGCGTTCGCTCATAGGTAGTGGAGATAAAATGGATTAAGAGGCTCCCTCTTCTTTTTCAAAGACATCTTCCCCGACTGTAGTGAAAATGTCCTCATACGAACCTGCGATGCGGGATAAAAGATTTTCGCGTGCGATTCTGTCTTCCAGGGACATTTGTTCTTCAGGAGGCGTTTCTTCCACAACTTCTTCCTGTGGAGCATGAAGATAATATTCGGGTACATCCGCGCGGAAAGGTACGGGACCAAAGACTTGCTCCAAAACTTGTTTAACGCCAAAATATTCCAGTTGCACTTTGCGGTCGGGAACCACGGCTTTTTCCCCCTCGGCTGTGCGTTTGTACATTTTATTTTCAACGGTCAGTGATCCTATTTTTTTGAACTCTGAAAAATCCGTTCCCGGCCACTCGGTATCATGGAAAAAGTTTCCTTGAATTTTGAGCATGCGATAGAGATTGAACTTTTCAATAGGTCTGGCATCGGACCGTTCGACATATTCCAAAAAGAGGTAATCTCCAAGTTGACGCTTGAACCCATCTTTTTTCCATTGCTCCAAAATAGGGATGAGGTGGCGCAAAGAAAGGACGTTTTCTCTCAAGATATTTTTTGCAGACACTTCCTCACCTTTTTCGTTTACAAACTTTTTGTCCATGGATTGCTCGGAGAAAATATCTTGAAGCATGCGTGCCACAAAGGCCAGGTTTGAGAGTTGAGAAAAAGCATCGCTAGGGAGGGTGGCGCTTAAGTTTCCATCAAGTAAACGTACGACCAGCATTTGGTAGAGTTCGTTTCCTGAGCGCAGTTCACGTTCAAGTTCGGGCGAAGCATCATCGGGAATAATCGCTCTTTCTTTATTTTGAGGAAGATAATCGTAAGAAATGATGCCAAAACGGGAGAGATAGGCCGCATCCATGCGTTGACGTCCGATGTACATAAGGCCATCCTCGGGCTTGTAGTTTCCTGTGGCGATTACACAAAAACCTTCTTTGACAACAAAAGATTTAGCCTCCGGATAAGGGGGGATGACTTGTTCTCCCGGACGGCGCAGCAACAAATCGTTCATGGCAATAAGAACATGATGAGGGATGGCGTTCATTTCATCCAAAATAAAAGGTCGACCATCCTCCATGGCGGTAAGGAGCGGTCCCAAGATGACCTTGGTTTCGACCGGTGAGCGGAAAGACTCCATGAGCATTTGAGTCAATAGAGGGCGGTCGTTTTGATCCCATTTGGTTTCGAGGTCATGGAGTTGGTTTTCATCCATTCCGTTTCCTTGCGCTTGGTCTAAAATCAATCGGCGATTTTCGGAAACACGCGCGTGGATTGCTTGCATTTGTTCCTCGGGAAGCATGGCATCTTTCATGCGAATGGCACGAGCGGCCACGATTTCGGTGGTATCACTTGCTTTATGTCCGGAGTAGAGAACAGGTTCTCTTTGTAGATTACGTTCATCTTCCCATTGTTGTCGCGCTTCTTTTTGATCAGCCGGAGGCGGAGGATTTTGTTTTTCCCAACGTTCGAGATGGGGGAGGGAAAGGCGATGGTAGGAGATATGGCGCGCAAGGGCGGTTTTTCCCGTACCGAGTTCTCCGTGGATAAAGATAGGGCGATGGCGTGCGGCCAAGGACATAATGCGATCAATTTTGGAACGGACATAAGGGGTTTCCACGATTTCTCCGCGCGCATCGAATACTTTTTTCATGTCGCGCAATTGCTGTTTCTTGACAGAGACATAGCCTTCGGGTGTTTTAAGTAAAGCATCCATTGTGGCAAGAAGCGCGCGGCGGTCATCGTCAAGCGCATCAAAATCATGGGGATCAAAACCTGCGATCGGATCGTTAGCGATCATGTCGCGCATGGCTTCATTTTCCTGAAGATCCTTGACCAAATCGCGATGCGTTTCGCCGGATTTTTTCAATTCATCTAAGCGCATCTCATAAAAACGTTGGGATTGTTTTTGCTCCAAAACTTGTACGGCTTCGGGGAGCGGTACCTTCCAATCCCCACCTTTTTCTTTAAGCATTTCGTAACGATTGAGAAGATGTGAAACGCGGCGAGGAATCGTGACGCGATAGATTTTTTTCTGGAGATCTTTTTGTGCTTTTGGCAGGCGAGGTGTTTTGTCGACAAGATCATCTATATGGTCCCAATCAATACATTCTTGCACACGACTTAATCGATCGGCTTCATCTTTTACGTTTGCCGATTGACAATGCTCATAGACATCGCGCAGATGCATATGTCCACCATTGGGCGATTTGAGCATGCGTCCGTTTTGACGCAGAAGACGAATAATATCTTCGCGCAGGGAAAGGATTTCATCTGCGTGTTCTTCGAGGTGATGAAGCTTCTCTTGCTCTTGCACCTCGAGGCTTTCTACGGGGACATATCCAGGTCTTGTTTCCATAAGATATTTTTAGAAATGATTACTCCTTAGAATACGCCGAATATGAGCAAAAATCAAAAAAACAGGTGTGGAGAAACCTGTTTAATCGACCTCGGATCCGGCCGAGCCTTTTTGGAGTCGTTTGTCGTATTTTTCAAGTGTGAGTCGGAGAGCTTCCTCAAGATCGATATGAAGACTTTCCGCGAGAGCAAGAAGGGAGAAATAGACGTCTCCGATTTCATTTTTTATTTCCGCACGCGGCTCGGGCTCCCTGGTTCCATAATTTGTCATTTTGAGGATTTCTTTGGCGACTTCACCCACCTCGGAAACCAGATCAAGCGCGCGAAATTGAGCGGGGCATGCAAGATCATTTTTTTCTAAAAATAGAGAGACGTGTTGTTGGGAGGACATATTTACATTGGGGGGCCAGGTCCGGATATCGGACTTTCTATAAAAAAGTCCGATATCCGGACCTGGCCTCTTTTCCACTAAGAAAAGAGATTTCCCCAAAAACCTTTGGGAGAAGAAGGATCTTGGGATTGGTTTTGGGCAGGCGGGGATTGCCAAGAAGTGATTTGAGATTTGATGCGTTCTATCTCTTGTATAACAAGAGGGCCGTCATATTCGCCACTATGAGCATGGGCACCCTCATAACTTGCTAATTTTTGATCAAGGTGAAGATTGATTTGCACCCCACCATCGCGATCCTCCACATAGGCATGAAAACGAGGGTAGGGGGCGCCACCCGCGCGACGCGCAAAACTTGTTTGCCCGCCATGGCCGACAACCTCTCCATACCCAAGTCGCCGCAGATTATTATAGTGTAACACAATTTTTATTGGTGTTTGACTTGGAGTCAACAATCTGGCGCACCGGGATGGTGTATGCACTTCGTATGAAACAAGGAACGTATGGGTCGGCTTTTTGATGACGAATGAGAAGAGTGATCACCACGAGAAAGTGTCCCACGGAAATCGTCAGGCACATGGAAATGCAGTATCCTCAAGAGGAGCGTACGCGCATCTCCCATGAAGCCATCTGCCAATATATCGTGCCATGTTTAGCTTCTACAAGCCTGACGAGACGTTCAACAAACTCCTTGCATTACATTTTTGAAACCAAGTAAAAAATATGGAAAAGTTTGATTCGCAAAAACATAGCAGGCTCATAGATAGTATGCCGTTTTCGTATGTATCCACTGCGGTATATTTAGATTTTTGCGCTTATATTTTAAAAACCAATGTTTCTCCCACGAAAGAAGGAAAATTGGGAATGTATGTCGGCATCGATGGTTTCAAAAGAAGATATTCAAAAAATCAAAGATTCAGGCATAGAAGTATCGTGGGAAAATCCTACTGAAACAGAGTTTATTTATTCAACGCAAAATCTTCTCAATCCTACAAAGGGATACAAAAACAAGATTAAACGGTTTGAAAATAATTATGAGTACACCATTTTAAAGAAATACGACAAAGAGAAGATTCTATCTTTTTATAATCTATGGGAAGGACAAAAAGAAGATCTTAACAATATATTTGCAAAAGAAAGTAACGACTTTTTCTTTTACTGCTTGAATAATCTAGAAAAGTACAACATAAAACAGATATATGTTGAGGTAGATGAAAAATTGGTTGGTTTTGTATGGGGAGTAAAGCATTCAAGCGATAAGTGGGTTAGCATACATATTAAATCTGATTATCAATATCGAGGATTAAACAGATTCCTAAATCACGAAATAACTAAAGAATTTGCAGATACAAAAATTGTTTCTTTAGGCACCGGTTGCCAAGACGAAGGATTAATTCAGAACAAAAAAGAATTGGGGCCGATAGAAGAAAAACAATATTATTATGTAGCGACAACGGGTAAAATACGAAAACTATTCGTATAATGGAGGGAACCGCCGCCCATTACGCGAAATTTATTTTTTACTAATACACATATGAGGACAGTTTGCATTTGTGCATCAAAGAAATACAAAAAAGAAGTAAGCCAATTTTGCTTAGATTTTCCTGAAGACGCATTTTTCAACTCAAAACACGTGACGAAGACTATTTTTAAAGGACTTACTCTCGAGCATTTTGACTGGGTTCGTAAAGCTGATGTTTGCTTCGTTTACAATCAAGATGACTATGCTGGCGTGAGCGTCAGTTTGGAAATGGGTTATGCATGTGCTCTGGGAAAACCGATTTATGCTTTAAACGAGAAAACAGGTGATCCTTGCCGCGATTCGCTCATTGATAAAGTGGTTTCGACACCCGCAAAATTGGCTAAATTGCTAACGTAAAAAATAAACATCAGACATGCATGCGTTGTGGCGAAATCGCTTTGTTTCTTCGCATCAGGCTCCGCCATTCTGCAAAATTATTTAACATCGCACAACACGGCATATCTGGTTCAAAAATTTTTCATTAAGAAATGATCGACATAGAATTGGAAAACGCGGGAGTGAATGAAGAGCAACTTCATTTATTCAAAAAAGTCGGTTTGAGCTTCAATAATAAAGTTCGAACCGACTTTTTGAACCACGCGGAGCGTGGCGAATCCTTGCAGAATCAGTATTTTGTGGGGAAAGTCCGGAACAGATGGCACTTCATGCTGACCACATTTTTGCATCCGAACCCGATTTCGATTTCTGGCGGAGAGGACAGGATTCGAACCTGCGAGAGCTTTCGCCCTACACGCTTTCCAGACGTGCGCCTTCGACCACTCGGCCACCTCTCCAAATGTTTTTGTGCCCGCATCATAGCGGAAAAATTCTGGTTTTGGCAAGACGTCAGTTCAAAATCATGACTATTTTTTTATCACCAATGCGCCGCCTTTGAGACCACGGATCGGAATGGGGATTTGCTCGAGCGCTATTTCCCAGCGTAAGTCTTGGAAAGTTACACCTGTCTCCTCCAGTTTTTTCTTCCAACGCGTAAGCGGTACGGGCCAACCACCATCAACTTGTTTTACGGCAGTCGTCGTGACGTCTTCCTCATCATATACATGGATCGCGAGACCGTCCGACATCAAAGCCTCATAGGAATTTTTGATCACATCCCATTGTTTTTCCGTTTCAATAAATTTGAGCAACACATGACCAAAGGTGATGTGATAAGGAGGATGGGGAATAGGAAAAGTGCAGTCGTGTTCCACAATACCCGCTTCACCTTGCAAATGTTCAATCGTAATATCAAACGTGGTGAGCTCCACAGGTTTCCCGAGGAGTTTTTCAAACATCCGTTTGTGATGAGAAACCATGCGTGGATCCACACATCCCAAGACGGCAACACGAATCAGATTATCTGTAGGTTTATAGTTCATTGCCTCAAAAATTCTTCGTAACTCCTCTTCTTTGACATCGGCGCGTCTGTGGATTTCTTCGTCAGAGCGCAGGCGATATTTTTGATGATAAGGCATGAGAGTCATAGTGTCTCCATGATATACTGAAAATATATTCTATGCATACCTATGTGGTCATGGGAGTTGTTTTTTCTCTTCTTGCATTGGTGTTTTGGGGGGTGGGAGATTTTTTGATTCAGAAAACAACGCGTCTGGTGGGAAGCTGGAAAGCGGTTTTTTATATCGGAGTCACGGGAAGCGTCATTTTATTTCCCTTTGTGATAGGGCAGTTTCGTTTTTTATCCTGGTCTGAAATCGGTCTTTTATTATTTTTTTCCGTTCTTACCTTAGTCGCTTCCATTTTTGACTTCGAAGCTCTTCGCAAAGGGAAGATGGCCGTGGTCGAGCCGATCATCGGTCTTGAGCTTCCCATCACGATCGCCCTTAGTGTTATCATTCGCGGAGAAGATCTTTCTTTTTTTCAGGCGTTTCTTATGGCCGTGGTGTTTGTCGGTATCGTGTTTGTCACTACATCCAAACGCGTGAGTCGTCGATCTGTTCATGCACAAGAACTCAATCATTCAAACGCCGAATCAAGACGTGTATACATTTTTGAAAAGGGAGTTTTATTTGCGATTGTCGGTGCACTGGGCATGTCGGGAATCAACTTTGTAGTGGGGGTGGGAAGTCAAGACATTTCCCCCACAATGACCATTTGGTTTATTGATACTTTTCTTGCCGTTTTTTCCTTTTTATATTTTGTCATGAAGGGGAATGGAGAATGGAAAAATCTTTGGTCTGACATCAGACGTCATCCGCGTATCATCCTTCTTCAAGGCATTTTGGATAATGCGGCATGGTTTACCTATGGCGTGGCCACGACTTGGGTGTCCATTTCTATCGCCATTACCGTGAGCCAAGGATATATTGTGTTAGCGGTTCTTCTGGGTCTTATTTTGAATCATGAGAAAATCACATTTTTACAAAAAGTAGGCATTGGACTTTCCTTGGGAGGCATTCTTATTCTTTCTGCCCTTGTAGCTGATCATTTTATTTAATATGTCATCTTTTCTTGCCGGCATTTTTCTTTTTTTCGGATGTCTCCTTTTATACAAGGGAGCGGATTTTTTCGTCCAAGGATCCGTGTCTTTTGCGCGACGCTTACACATTCCTCCTTTTTTGATCGGACTTACCTTGGTAGCCATGGGCACATCAGCTCCAGAACTTTTTGTAAATATAACAGCCGCTTTTCAAGGAGCTTCTGATCTATCCATTGCCAATATTCTGGGGAGCAATCTCGTGAACATTGCGCTTGGACTCGGTCTTGCGGCGATCATTGTTCCCGTTACATTGCACAAAGCCACCATTTGGAAAGAAATTCCTTTCACATTTTTAGCGACGATTTTTCTCATTGCTTTTGCTGTAGATATTCCTTTTGATCACACTATGGGTTTGTTAGGTCGTGTTGACGCCCTTCTCCTTCTCTTGGGATTTGTCGTTTTTTTGATATATGCGATCAAAACCGTAGAGAAAAAAGAATCACCTCAGTATGAAACTGATGTAGTATCTCTTCCTCTTTCTTTCTGTTATGTTTTTGGCGGTTTGTCAGCTTTGGGTTTCGGAGGATATCTGACCGTACAAGGCGCTGTGTCTTTCGCAGAAATGTTGGGAGTGACGGAACGAATCATTGGGCTCACGGTTGTGGCGATCGGGACATCTCTTCCTGAAATTATGACCACGGTGGTCGCAGCCTTACGACGTCAAACCGATATAGCTGTAGGAAATATTGTCGGTTCAAATATCTTTAACATCCTTTGCATTTTAGGTCTCACCGCTTTTATTCGCCCCGTGGTCATTTCAAGCAATATCTTTTTTGATATTTTTATTGTGTTGTTTGCCACCTTTCTTCTTTTTATTTTCATGTTTATCGGGAAACGGCACACTCTTGAACGTTCTCAAGGTTGGATATTTGTTCTAGGGTACTTGGGGTACCTCGTGTATATTGTTTTTAAAGGATAAAGATCGTGACAAAATTTTTTCTATGGAACCTAAGGATGAAATCAAACAAAAATTGGATGTAGCCGAAGTCATTCGGGAATATTTGGAGTTAAAACCTGCAGGTGGAGGGAGTTTTAAGGCTGTGTGTCCGTTTCATCAGGAAAAAACCCCTTCGTTTTATGTGTCGAGCGAAAAGCAAATTTGGCATTGTTTTGGCTGTGGGGAAGGCGGTGATATATTTGCGTTTGTCATGAAAATGGAAGGGCTTGATTTCCCCGAGGCTTTGCGACATTTGGGGAAAAAGGCCGGAGTGGAGATAAAACGATTTTCGACCGAGCAAAGTCAGGAAAAATATCGTCTGGCCGAGATCAATCGTTTGGCCGCGGCGTTTTATCGCAAAGTGCTCGAAGATGCACCGCGTGCTGAGGCAGCGCGCGCCTATCTGGAGAAGCGCGGGATTGATGCGAAGCTGCGAGAATTGTTTGGGATAGGATTTGCGCTGGACGCTTGGGATACCCTTGCCCTTTTTTTGGAAAAGCGCGGGTTTGCTTCTCATGAATGTCAAAAAGCCGGACTTCTTCTTCCGAGGAAAACCGGGTCTGGCATGATTGATCGTTTCCGTGCACGCGTCATGATCCCACTCCGCGATCAACACGGGAATGTCGTGGGATTTACCGGACGCGTCCTTCCCGGATCTGATGACCAAGGCCCAAAATACATGAATTCTCCAGAAACCCCGCTCTATCACAAAAGCGATTTGTTGTTTGGACTTGATCTTGCAAAAAAAGCGATTCGTGAGGAAAAGTCTGTCATTATTGTTGAGGGGAATCTTGATGTCGTGGCTTCGCATAAGGCGGGAGTCGAGCATGTGGTGGCAAGCTCGGGCACAGCTCTTACCGAGTCTCAGCTCACGCAGCTTAAACGTTTTACCCATACGATTATTTTTTCTTTTGATGCGGATGCTGCGGGGTTGGAAGCGGCGCGGCGTGGTATGCGGTTGGCACGATCACTGGGTCTTGATGTCCGTGTTGCCGCGCTACCGTCGTCCTATAAAGATCCCGACGAGCTCGTACAAAAAGAGCCCGAGTGCTGGAAGGAAGTAGTGCGAAAAACTGTTCCCTCCATGCAATTTTTGATTGAGAAGATGACGGCGGGAAAAGATTTGCGTCAAGTGGATGATAAGAGAATCGTCGCAGCTGCTTTACTTCCCGAGCTTATGGACCTTCAAGATGTGGTGGAACGTGAACATTGGTTGCGCATCATCGCAGACCTTTTGCAAACGGACATGGATGTGTTGAGATCGAGTTTAAAACCCTCCATCTCTACAGCAACTTCTGCACCGCAAAAATCTCCGACTCCGGAAAAGAAAATTTTTTCCAAGGAAGAAAAAGCTTCCATGTTATTGATCGGTTGTGGCGTGTTGGACGGTGCTTGGATGGAGCGGATGATCACCCTTTTTAATCCAGAAGAATTGGTGCCAATCGAAGCACAAATGCTTTACAGAATTCTTGCAAACTCGTATCATAAAGCCCAGCCACTTGCGCAACAAACATTTTTTGAGCGACTCCGTGAGGAACTCGGTGCGACGGCAGAGGGAAAGGAATTGATTCCTCTTCTCGATGCGTCAACATTAAGCGCTGAACAGTTCCTCCACACATTGTCGCCCCAACAGGCGCAGGCACAATTAGACCTTCTCGTGCACATGCTGCATGAGTTTTATCATAAAGTGCAAACGCGCGCGTTTGTCGCTCAATTGCGACAAGCCGAGCAGGCAGGGGATACGGCACAAGTGGAAAAAATCTTGCGCCAGTTTCCCGAGGCCTAATTTCTTTTCCTGACGTTTTGAAAACGCAGGAGAGGACCCTTTTTTTTGTATGACGAAAAAGCCTGTCAAGAAATTTGTGAAGCCACCAAAAAAGGTGGTGCAAAAAAAGATTGTGAGGAAAATCAAACCCCCTCTTCCCATAAAGCCTTTTCCCACAAAAAGAAAAAAGGCCGGAGTGAAGTTTAAAGTCGAACCCGAGCGTTCCGCTTATGCCAAAGCGCGCGCTCCTTCCGAGCAAGATATCGAAAAATTATTGCGTAAAGGCATGTCGCGAGGATTCATCACCGAAAACGAAATCCTTTTTACCTTTTCCGATCTGGAGGATTATCTTCCTTTGTATGAAGATTTGCTCGATCGCCTGGAAGAAAAGGGGATACATTTAATCGAAATGAAGGAAGGTATTTTAGGGCAAGAGAGTGATCGTGATACCGTGTTTGAAAAAATTCGAGTGACGCATGAGAAAAAATCCGAACTCATGGAGATCACTCAAGATTCGATTCAGATGTATTTGCGAGAGATTGGAAAAATTCCTTTGCTCAATGGGGAGCAGGAAGTCGCGTTATCAAAACGCAAAGAGCGCAACGATAAGGAAGCCGAACGTCGTTTAATCGAAGCAAACCTGCGTTTGGTCGTGTCCATTGCCAAAAAGTTTGTGGGAAAGCAAATGTCTTTGTTGGATTTGATTCAAGAGGGCAATGTGGGATTATTTCGCGCTGTCAAAAAATTTGAATATCGCAAAGGATATAAGTTTTCCACATATGCAACGTGGTGGATTCGTCAGGCGATTACTCGCGCCCTTGCCGATCAATCACGCACCATTCGCATTCCCGTACACATGGTGGAAACGATCAATCGGTTTCAACAAATTGAGCGACAACTCATCCAAGATTTGGGACGCGAACCTTTACCCGAGGAGATTGCCGCGGAAATGGGGGAGCCGGTTGAAAAGGTGCGACATATCCGCAAGATTTCCCAAGATACGGTGTCGCTTGAAACGTCGGTGGGAGATGATGATGAGGATTCCAAACTTGAGGATTTTATCGAGGACGTGAAGACAATTTCGCCTGACCGTGCGGCCGCGCGAGAATTGCTGCGAGACTACGTGAAATCCGCCATGAGGGATTTGACTCCGCGTGAACAAAAGATTTTGGAGCTGCGGTTTGGGCTTGTGGATGGAGTGACCCATACCCTTGAGGAAGTTGGAAAAGAGTTTGATGTGACGCGCGAGCGTATTCGTCAAATCGAGGCCAAGGCGCTTGAGAAAATTCAAGCCAATACGATTATCAACAAACTGCGAGATTACTAAGCAACAAAAAAACGGGCGTGGAAGCGTCCGTTTTGCGTGAGTATATGGGGGCCAGGTCCGGACATCGGACTTTTGGTATAATGAAATTATATGACAAGACCTCTTCGTATCGAATACCCTGGTGCTCTTTATCATGTGATGTCGCGTGGAAATGCACATCAAGACATCTATTTTGATGATAAAGACCGTCGGAAGTTTTTAAAAAATTTAGAAGATTGTATTGAAACTCATCATTTGATTTGTCACGCTTATTGTCTCATGAACAATCATTATCACCTTCTTCTTGAAACTCTTGAAGGCAATCTCTCCAAGGCCATGCGAGATATCAATGGCATTTATACTCAGGGATTTAATAAGAGACATGGACGTGTCGGTCACATCCTTCAAGGAAGATATAAGGCGTATCTTATTGAAAAAGAAACTTACTTGCTCGAAATTACAAGATATATTGTCCTTAATCCTGTCCGAGCAGGACTTGTAGGTCAACCGCATTTGTGGCGATGGAGTAGTTGTGGTGCGACCTCTGGTGTGTTAAAAGTTCCGAAGTGGCTTCACATAGATTGGGTGTTGAAGTTTTTTTCCGCTGATCGGGGTTGCGCACAAAAACTGTATCGACAGTTTGTAGAAAATGTCAGTGTTGGTAATCCTTATGAAAGTTTGAAAAAGGGAGTGATCCTTGGAAGTCCACAATTTGTGAACTGGATTTGGGAAAAAACCAATGGATCTGAAGATATGAAAGATATTCCCAGAACCGAAAGGGTTGTTGGCCGACCAACATTGGATGAACTTTTTGATGGAGTAGAAAATTTGGAAGAACGTAATGCTACCATTCAATTAGCGAGAAATAGGTGTAGATATCTGATCTCAGAGATTTCCAATCATTTGAACTTAGACCCTTCGACCGTCGGGAAAATTGCCTGCGGAAAATATCATAAAAGGTAAAAAGTCCGATGTCCGGACCTGACCCCTGAACAAAAAAACGGGCGCGGGAGCGTCCGTTTTGCGTTAGTGCTGATCGATTCGGATCTTGGCAGCCAGGAGAGGATCAGCTTCCTCCACCACAGGCATTATTTCTTGCATCAGTGCTTCGACATCCGGGAAGTTTGTGACTTCCCCTTTGCGATCCACAGGAAGAGATCGTTGCAGTTTTTCATTTTCTTTCCGTACCTGCTCGGGGAGTTCTAGAAGAGAGATCATCTGTCTCCGCCAGGAGTTTCTGCTCATCAAGATATCGTTTGCGCGATGCAAAATGGCTTCGTGAATCGTCGTCTGTCCGTCTTGAAGATGCATTCCACGACTCACAAGATCGTAGAGATACCCTGCCTCAACAGGTGTATCCGCGCGAAGGGAATTGAGCGCACAGGTATCCTTGCCGCTTACACGCAAGAGCCCCCAACAAATATTGGCCGCTTCTTCCATTTTGCCTTGTGTCAAGAGATCTTGTGCCTGCGCGATCAGGATCATTTCTTCGGTGAGCGGATAGACCGGCCCCTCATATTCCACCTTCTGGATCTCGAGCTCTGCCCACAGTCGCAAGATGTCTTCTCTGGACAAGTGCCCGGAGCGATAGAAATCATTAAGATCAAAAGAGGCCATAGTGGATTTGTCCTCAAAGACAAGCGTAAGATTGCTTCCTCCGGAATATTCCGCAGTTCGATACCAGTCCACTGCTTCCAATGAGTTCGTTCCACCAAAGAGGCGTCCGACAAAATACTGTTCTGCCTGATTCAGATCCGGAGCATTCGGGTTTCCACCCGCGCCCAAGATTTTTTTGCCCACTTCGCGATCTTGCATGGAAAGCGCAGCAGGTTCTGTCCAATCTTTGCGGTTCAGGATTCCCAGATACGTTTGGATCAGGATCGGTCCGCCACTTTGCGCCACCTCGCGCAACAAGTTCCACATCAGATGCGCACGCTGCGGATATCCCACATCCCAAGAAAGCATATAGACATCCTGCGGCCCTTGCTCGACCATAGATTCAATGGGAATTGTTTGCTCTCGCGAAGGATCAAAATAAAGTGGGCGAAACCAGTCATTTACCCGATCGAGATAGGCGAGGGAAAGATTCGGGTCTTTGGAAACCATGTTCCAAAATGCCACGGTTCCCACCATGGGAGTGATATTACATCCTTCAGCACACTCGACAGTCGCCACCACGTTGAGTCTGGGATTTTCGAGCATACGCGTGGCGTATTCCATGGCCTTGGCATGATCGGTTTTATCCTGCATGGCGATATAAGCGAGGATCAGATGATCATGATTTTGTGCCCCATCCTCATCCATGTAGTCATTGACAAAGTCCGGCAAGATCTCGGGGATGAGATCGGTTTCCCCGCATTGGATGGCCCAAGAAAGGGTTTCCCATCCTGCATCGTAAAGTTTCCATTCCATTCGTTTGATGATGTGTTTGGCTGTGCCCGTATGATCGAGTTCAAAGGCATAGCGGATGAGGGTCTGAACGCGAGTTGTCTGATCGCTTTGCCGTAGGGTATCGACGACCGCATTCAACACATCAAAGTCTCCGAGCTCCACAGCCAAGCGACCCGCGGCCATCCATTCTTGTTCAGATTGGAGGGCAAGCATGCAACGCTTGGCGTCTTCATGATGCCCGAGGTTCATGTAGATTCGGCTTGCTTGCCATTCTTTATCTTGGGTTTCGAGATTTTGTGCTTCGGCTTGACTACCCATAACATCTTGATCTTGCCGATGATCTTCTTTTGGACACCAATTTTCATTTCCATTGTAAGAATGCAAAAAAGGATTTGTTGAACTGATGCCGTACAAGTCCGGGCCGATCAGAGTCTGGAGTGACGTATCATCAAATGTGAAAGAGGAAAGGAGTGCCAGGGAAGCGGATGGATCCGCAGGCTTGGGTTTTTTTGAGGCCAGGTCTCGTACCATCTCTTTCCACGTCTGGATGTCTTCCGTTGTAGACAGGGAGGTTTCTTGTACGACTTTGATCGGTTCAGGCGTGATAGTGAAAATGGGTTCTTCTTTTTTCTCGCAGGCACAGATCACGAGGACGAGAAGGGGGAGATGACTCAGTTTCATGGGGTTAGTCTCCGTTTGAGAAGTTTTGCGTTTTTTTGGAAAGGGCATTTCTTTGAAGGGTGGAAACCCTCCTCTTACCAGAGGAGAGTGACCCTATAAAGCCATAAAACATAGCCAAAAATAGGGGAAAAGTCCAGCCCTGGATTGACAAAATGCCTATTTTCTGGTATTTTTTATGGTTATTTTTGTGGATTTTTGCATTCCCGCCATCCCCGCGGAGACGGGGATCCAGCGTTTTCAGAACCCTGCGCCATGAAGGAACAGAAGACTTTCTGCCTCTTCATCGCGCCGGATTCAAAAGGGGTTACCCTACGATCCCGGTGTGAGATAAGCACGTTCTCTACAACTTCACGTTCACAAACTTTCTTTCCAAGGAGAACAGCATCATGAGGATGCTCAACTGCGACTCTGTCCGTGGGCTCCACTTCGACGAACGTCTCTCCATGTGCGGGGATTCCGGAAGCCCGGACTTCTCCGAGCTCGCGTGCGAAAACCTCGGCATCATGGAAGGTGACGTGTTCGGGGAAAGCTCGATCCGTCGCCGCGCCCGCCGCGCGGGTCAGGTCGAGTTCATCCCGGTCGACGAGATCTCGGACGAGGACATCCTCGACCCGGACTTCTTCTCGTTTGACGACGAGGAAGAGGCGATCGAGGACATCAACGACGATTCCACCCCCTACGACTACGACGACGAGGAGGAAGAAGACTTGAGCTTCGCCGCCGCCATCACCGCCCCCAAGGTCGAGGTGTTCATCAACACCAACCCTGACACTGGTGCGGTCAGCGTGAACACCGAGGACGAGCCCATCGATACCTTCGATGTTGACTCCCAGGGCGACTACGATTCCAGCTACGACGACCGGATGGAGTGCCTCGGCGACTACGACGACTGGACGGGTGGTGCCTACGACGACAACTTCGATCTGGATGACGCCACGGACGAGTGCGGGGACATCGGTTCCAGCACCTTCCGCGAGGATCTGTTCCTCGATGAGGGTGACCCTGGCTACGACTACGAGTACGATTCGTTCAGCCACCCGACCATGCCGGTCAACCCGAGCCGCAAGGATCGGATCCGTCAGCGTATGTGGAAGATGCGGGAGGAGGAGTCTTCCTTCGACCCCTTCGAGGAGATGCAAGACGAGATGGAGGAGGAAGACGTCAGGCGGTTCAAGAACCGCATGCACTCCGACCGCAGCGATGACCGCACAGATGGTCGTGGTAGGAAGTACATCACCGGCAAGATGGTCTATCCCGAAGGGGAAAGGCCCGTTCGGCAAGCGCCTTTCAAGAGCGTCAAGCTCGCGCTCACCCTCGAGAGTGAGCGGGTCGTGCGTGCCGAGATGATCAAGGATTGGGCCGATGGCCGGAAAATCTTCATCAACCCGCATGGGTGGATGTACTGGTGCCGCCCAACCGTTGATCGGATCAACACCCTGTATGGTGAGACGATCGAGCGTATCCACTCATCCAGGCAGGGTGCGCGGCTCACGGGCGAGGAGTACAGGTTCTTCATGAGCCTTTCCCGTGGCGAGCGCAACCACTGCCTCCACCCCAAGTGCCAGTGGCGGGACATGTCGATCTGGCCGAACTTTGAGGGGGGAAAGGTAGTGAGCCGCTCGAATTCCTGGAAGCACCAGAGGCGGCAGACGCGGCAGTGGGAGAACCCCACCATGCGCCGCTGCGGCAACATGGAGGTCATCCAGACCACCCCCTCGGTGGAGATGGATACCTTCGATCGTGTCTTTTACGATCGTATTGCGGTTCTCGAGACCCGGATCGAAATCGAGGAGGCCAAGATGGATCCTGACAACGACACGATCCGCACGATGAGGTCCGACCTTCGGAGCCTTATGTGGGAGATTGGCTGCTCTGGCGAGCGGTACGATGACATGAAGGAGATCTTCTGGCGCATCCGCAACAATGGCCATATCCCCACGGACGTGCAGAGGCGGATGGTCGAGAAGTACGGTGACAGCGGACTTATTGATTTTCTCATGATCGCAGGTATCTCGCGTGACGATGCTTACGCGATGGAAGAGGATTTCAGAAACGAGTCCTCGCGTCGCATCGTGGCCTGATACGACCCCGCCGCCAGTCGGTACAACTGGCAACGGACCCCGGGAAGGGTGTAGCGCTTAGGCGCTGCACCTCACTCCCGGGGTCGCTTTTGTTTTAAAGTGGACAGTTCCTTTGACGTATATGCCTTTTTTCGCTAGAATGCCGATGTGTTTTTTTGAAATACGGGTAGGTACCGAAGCGGTCAAACGGGGCAGACTGTAAATCTGCTGGCTTACGCCTTCGGGGGTTCGAATCCCTCCCTGCCCACCATCCTTCGCTCCTTCGGAGCTTCGGGTGGCAGACCACCCCCCTATTATTCAAGATACAAAAAAGGTTGGCCGTGCCACGCGAGAGGAGCAAAGGGCAAACACAGTTTGCAAGAAGATTTATGAGGAAGGGTTGCAAACTCTTTATTACAATGAAGATTTTCTGCCGGTGTAGCTCAGCGGTAGAGCAACGGTTTTGTAAACCGTAGGTCGCCGGTTCGAGACCGGCCACCGGCTCCATCCAATAATCATTGACGAATCCCGCTATCTTTGATAGCTTTTGGCCACTATCAAAACATTATGTCCCAGGATAATCTCATCAAAATGGAGTGTACGGAGTGTAAGCAGATCAACTACTTCAGCCGTAAAAACAAAAAGACGCTCAAGGAGCGTCTGGAACTCAGCAAGTTTTGCAAGCATTGCAAAAAGCACACTCCACACAAAGAAACCAAGTAATCAAACACCCGCTTTTCAAGGCGGGTTTTGGTTTTCTCTTTTCAGAATCAGGGGATCGGTTATAATGATGCTGCTTTATAGGGGCGTCGTTCAATGGTAGGACGGAGGTCTCCAAAACCTCTGACATAGGTTCGATTCCTATCGCCCCTGCCAGCGTGACAAAACTGCCGCAGACGTGGCAGTTTTGTGTTTAAACATGCCGTTTCCATCCAGTTCTACCAGAGTTAGATCCTTATAAAGTTGTGGGGAGTTTTGAGAGAACAATTTCCACACGGGTTCCATGTCTAATGAGAGTTTTTTGTTGAATATAACAAAGTTAGATCCTAGTGCATGAACAATCTGTTTTTTGACGTCTGGTGACCCTGAATCAAAACGAGCTTTGGCCTCTTGGGCAAAGAGAAACGTTTTTTCCATTTGATCGATCCAATGATCAGAAGTTTGTTCCTGATCATCAAGTTTGGCTTTTAGTCTATCCCGTTCTTCCAGAAGTTCTTGTTTCTTTTTCTTGTATTCTTCCTCGCTTATTAGCTCACCGATAAGGGCGTTCGTGAGGTTATCAATGCTTCGTTGAGTATTGTTGTATGTTTTTTGTAAAGATTCCCTAGTAGTGGAAAGCGTATCAATCTGGTTTTCATGAATATAGCGCAACCATCTTATGGCCCATTGAGCAAATTGTTCAGGGATAGTCATTTGAGACAACAAATCAACAATTTGTGCTTCCAAGTCCTTTTCATTTATTTGTGCTTGTTTGCAATCAATATTCTCTTTTTTCTTTGTGCAACGATAGTAAACATAATGTTTTCCCGACATCTTTAAAATACCGTAGGCGGTAAAGAGACACCCACACTCCTGACACCGGATAAGCCCCGTGTAAGCGAAATTTCGCGTTTGTGGGCGTGGCACAGGCTCACCAAGGCGTTTCTGCACCTTCCAAAACTCTTGCTCTGAAATCATGGCTTTATAAGCGCCTTGATATTCAGAAACCTGTCCATCGTGTTTACGTCGTATGCACCCATAATAAAATGGGTTTCGAAGCATGTGATACATACCACTTCGAGAGAGGGGACGACCACCTACTCGTTTCCGTGTAATCGTTTTAAACCCAAATTCTTTATTTAAGATATCTCGCGCTTCTTCTGTTGATTTTCCTTCTAAAATCAAGTCCCAGACTTTTCGAATAATAGGAAAGCGATCCGGATCAGGAATAATGGAATGATCATCCAGTTTGTTGAGATATCCAATAGGGGCCACCCCACACCATCCTCCTTGTTTCATTTTTTGTAAGTTTCCTCGTTTTACATTCTTTGAAAGATCGTCTGTGTATTTTTGTGCCATTCCAAATTCAAGATAAAGCATGATCTGATTCTCATTATCTGCACTGTACAACTGGGCAGGAGTTTGAATAACAAGGTTTTGTTCTTTCAAAGCCCAAATCACTTGGCCTCCATCAATCGGATTACGAGCTAAACGATCCAGTTTCCAACAAAGAACACCGTCAATTTTTTTATCTAAAACCTCCTGCATCATTTCAGCAAACTTTGGACGTCCAAGCTTACTGGCAGATTGAGCTTCTCTGTATGTTTTAACAACACGCAACCCTAGTCTTTGAGCAATATCTGTCATTTCATCCACCTGTGCTTCAATCGAGAGTACTTGTCTATCTTCAGACTCCGAAGATTTTCGAGCGTAGATAACAAAATTTTTCATATAAACCAAATGGACGGCCCTGGCTACCCAACCGCGCTTATACCAAAGTATTCCGCTTGCTGGCAGGACCGCCCATTTAGAGCAGTAAACGAAAAAATAAAACTTTGGTTATCGGTTGGGTAGCACAATTATTCTACATTACTCAGTAGCGTCAAGGCAACGAATTAATTTCTCAAGCTGCTGTAAAACTATTGGTTCGGATTCTTCGTATTGACTCAGTTTTTCTAACCATCTCCGATATCGTTTAGTTGGTTTTCCTTTCCAAAATTTTACCCGCATTTTGGAACATTCTTCCTTAAACTTCTCTTCTTTTTTCCATGCTTTTCCAAGAGCAGCAAACATTTTGGACGTGTATTCTTGTTGCGAATAGTAGGTAAGATCATAGCAGTGTCTACATTTGAATTTAACCCCTCCTGCGTAAAGGATTTCAACATGTCTTTCACACTCACACTTAAGCCAATATCTTTGACCACCAAAGTGACAAGGAGTGCTAATTATCAGGATATCTGAACTAACATAAGTACGTTCAATCCAAGGATCTCGATAATAATAGGATATATTAAGAGTATGATTTAAGGCATCTACATAAATATCCGCTCTTCCCGTTTCTTCCCCACACGAGGACCAGACAATCATTCCAGATTTCGATGTATTTTTGATCAAGTAACCTTCATTTTTGAGGAATTTAATATCAATTCTTTTAAGTGATTCACAAGTGTACTTTGACATATATCTCGAAATCATTAGGACTTCATACCATCGATAGGGGGTACTTTAATATTTGATGCCTCAAAAGGGGGGATTCCATTAGAATATTTCCATCCTGGTCTTAAAGAACGCAGTTGCTCACACTCATCAGAACAGAACCAGTCGAATTCTTTTTTAATAGTTACAATCTTTTCTGGTTGTCCTGGTTCACTCGTATTTACTTTTTCTATATCTACGATTTTCAGTACGCGGAGTGTTTCAATTTCTTTCAATGCTGTAGGATTGCTACAACTTATAGCTGTTTCAACCAGAGAAGTTGTGATCGTACCCCCATACTCCAAAAGTACATTTAAGAGTTTAATTCGATTGTATTGAGCTGAGTTAAATGTAACTTCAATTACAGGCCAAAGATCTTCATTACAGATTTGAGTGCGTTCACAAACGAGAGCGTGACCTCTGGCAAGATTATAAAGGAGTTGATTGATACGTATAGGTTTTTCTATAACGACATTTGTATGATGATGTTCATCAACATTCCCTCCATCACTCCAAACATTCACGGTTCCACGCAAATGGGCGAGAAGATTTGCACATCTTGAAATCACTCGGCGGCATTCTTCAGGATCATCTTCTTTGTTCCATTCGATTCCATCCTTGTAGTTCTGCCACAGATTTAGTACTAATTCACGCGTAATTTCCCTACAGGAACCTTCTTTCTTTTTGAAGTCTTTTTGAATAAGAAGATTAGCGAGTTCGTCTTCTGATTTATCACTCGAGTTCAGATTTAAGAAGAATAAACGTGATCCAAGGTTCCCCATGAATTTCCACACACGGGGAAGTATTGGAGTTGAGGCAGCAAGGAACATAAACGTGTAGTCTCCGAAATAACCACGAGACCCGTGCACCCCACTATCTGATTCATATCCCTCACCATCAAAGACACGTGTAAGTATTCCCAAGCTTTTTAAGAGGTTTTCTTGACGCTCAGCAAAGATAGGGGCTAAATCGCGGACTATCAGCGTCTTGTGGCGTATACGAGGTAATAGATCTATTTTAGCGAGATCCTCCTTCTTTTTATTTGACGCATGAGATACAAATGAAGCAGGGGAGAAATGGTCGGTCATGTAAGCAAGTTCACGTAAACTAGAAAAAAAATTGAGTGTGATTGTTTTTCCAGAACTAGGAACATCAACGTAGACAAGTCCAAATGGATTGCGCACGTCCTTGATAAGTAATTGAGTAAAAACAGAAATACCTGCTTCAGCTGCAGCAAAACATTCGGGAAATAGATCCCCTACGATATTTCGCCATTCCTGGATTGATACTTTTTGTGTTGGTTTTGGGAGTTCTCTGTAGCGATTCCCGCTTTCTTCAATATCAGAAAAAATTTGTCCTGTTTTTAGCAGTTCCATGAAATCGGCTAAGTTTTTTCCAAGCTTCAGAAAATAATCCGTAATATCACCGTGTTCACCAACTTCCTCTGGTAAAGAAACAATTTTTGCATGAGGAATAAGAGCCCCGACTTTTCTTGCACCTTCTCTGCCAGCATCATCAAGATCATAAGTGATATAAACTTCCTGAATTTTTTGGAAGAGCGAACCCCAATCATCATTAAAGGCTCCAGCTCCTCCAGTACTTGAAATGCTAGGAATATTGAGATTGCGTAGAAGTAAGGCGTCAAATTCCCCTTCAGTAATTACGATAAAAGTTGTGTCCTTTAGATTTTCAATCCCAAATAATGACATTTTAGCTCCTTTGGAGTTCGTATATTTTGGAATGTTTTGATCTGTAATAAAAGGGGATCTACGTTTTTTCATGAACAAAGGATTTCTTTTTTCATCGTAAATTGGAATCATAATTTCTTTACCATTCCAACCTATATTTGCTTCCTTAATTACATTTTCAGAGAGACCCCTTTCTTTCAAAAGCCAGTTTTTAATTTCAGGAGGTATATTTAAGCTCCACTCTTCAATCATTTCAGCAAGTTGTTTTGATCCCGGTTTTCGTTCAATAGGTTGTTTCTGCTTTCGTTCAATAAATCCAAGTTCGGCAGGATCGTCTCCAAGATGTCTGGATAGAGTGACAAGATTCCCTTCCGCACCACAGCGTTTACATTGGTAGAGTCCTGATTCTTCGTTAATGTAGAGATGACACTCAGTGAGTTTATTTCTTTTTTCATCGCCTCCACAGAAGAGACAAGAGGTTATAAGTTCGCCATTTCGACTTGCAAACTCAATGTTTTTTGAGTTAAGATACTGCTGAACAGTAAGTATGCTCCCCATATTTATTGATTCATGTTATGAAGAGCTTCGTTCTCGAGACGAGGCTCTTTATTTTTTAAAAGTGAATTAGGAGTTGGGACGGGGGTCCGTGATTGTGTATCGGCATAAAAGTTTGATTGATTGTTAAAGATAGCTTCCAATCCAGTAAGGAACTTTTGAGCCTGCACAGAAGCTTCTTGAGAATTCAAAACAACACCTGTGACTTGTTCCCAGATGTTTTTGAACTCTTCAATTGCTTGTGTCGGCAGTTTCATGTATAGCCAGAATAACCGACGAAAAATTTCGGACATTTAGACAAATCCATCTTGTCCATCTTGTCCATACAATGATCAAAAAAAGCTGTCTAAATCAAAAATCCCCACTCATATTCATAGGTGGGGTTGTCCGTTTGTCCGTTTTATTGCAATTCAACTTTTATAAATAACTCTTCTTTTTCCTCTTCAAGCGATATCGGAAGCTTTAATTTCTCGCACCGCAATGCGTCACGTAATCGGTTCAGTCTTTGGCGCATGGTGTCTTTTGAAATTTTTAATTGTCCGGATATCCATTCTGTGGATAGCGGTTGGTACTCTTTATTCATCTCTGTGCCATATCTAATCTCACTTCTATAATCCCACAGAAATTGAAGTGTTTTGAAAGCCACCCTTTTTCTTACAAGATACGGACGAGTCAGGCTTTCATTTATCTGAATTTGCCCGTCTTTAATAATTTCAAGGTCAGTTATAATTTCTGGCAAGTCTGTGGATTTTTTTGTGCTCAGTTCAAGAATAAGTAATCGTAGAATACAATTCGCATAGTTCTGATATTTTTCTCTTGAAAATTGCCCCGATGTAAGTTCATTGAGTGAATTTTTACTATTCAGAATTTTTCTCAGTAAGCTCGCTACCCACGACGCATCTAGAGATCTCATCGATTCTCCAAGGTCTTCGAACTCGGAAATAATTTCTTCTCTCTGAAATAAGCATTCATGTATTTGTAACAACTCATGCCATTGACCCCATGATCTTGAAGTTCTTATGTTTAGTAATTCGTCTCTGATATGTTGAAGTCGGATGACGTTTGGTGAGATTTTATACTCCTTGATATCAGTAGTATTTGGCCAGTATTCAATATATGGCTTTGCAAATTCAGCAAATTCTTGTGTCTCGTTCATTGCCGATATGATCGAGCATAGAGCATTATGTTCCATAATCGGCCACAGCCCTTCTGAAGATGCCATTCCTTTTAATCGAAATGCATTCCATCCTTTAATGTTTTCTAAGAGAGTTCCCGATACTTTTTTGTCATCTAATGTGTGTGCAATTTTTTTTGCACAACTACGCACCTCTTGTTCCGCTTTTGGTAATAGTGCATTGATCTCCTTTTGATCTTTTACCATTTCGGTATCCACCTTAGATTCAATGATATCTCGAAGCTCCTTTGTTTTGAGGACGAGATCGACCATCTTAGCAATTTCTTCTAACACAAGTGCGTCCGATGAAGCACTAATAATTTGCTTTTGCGCTGTTTCAATCTGACGAACCAATAACGTTTTATCTACTTTCTGGTATTCAATCTCAATATTTTTCCGTACTTTTTCCTGTCTAAACACAAATTTTGCAAGTTTTAATTTCTCAATGTCTACTTTCCAATAAAATACTTTTTTACCGAGTTTTTCTACCTCACCCTCTGGTGGTTCCTGATATACAAGAGCGCCTAACACTTGTAACTTTCTCAACGTGAGGTATTGATTCTCAGGATCAGGAGCACCTTTTATTTCTGAAAAGAGATCTATTTCATAAGAAATTAAACTGTCATCTGATGCCCTTAACAATTCATTAATCTTTAAGACAATGTATTGTCGCGATTTGTAGAGATGATCTATTGGTTCCATGTTGTAAGGGTACCTCTCTTTTTTCTAATTTTCAAAGCAAATCTGGCTATACGTTTCAGGATGATATAGACTATAAATGTCCAAACCCAGCCACTACATGGCCAAGTTTTGGCTGTTTTACCGGAAAGCGCTTAGTAAACGGCACCCGGTTAAAACAGTTCGAGCACTTTCCGTGTTCGGCTGGGTTTGGACACCACTCGGGTGTCGCTTTTTGTTATAAACCCACCTAAAACTATGGGACTATTTTCTAAGAAGAAAATCACGATACAAGAATTGATCGATTCAATAATACGAATAGGATATGTGTCTTCGGATGAAGATTTAGATGTTTACAAAAAGTCTTTGAAGGCATGCGGTTTATCCAAAGATATCACGAAAAGAAGGAAGGGTGAGATATTTATTTTCGAATTGCTTGCCTCGACACATGCTATACAGTCCGCTTTCACCAAATCTCCTCTCATGGGGAATTTTGTATTGGACGCACTTCATGCTTATATCTATTCGGTTTACTCCGAGGATGAGAAAGATCAAACGGATTTTGAGGAATTACTGAATGAACGATACAAACGGTACAGAGTAATTTTGGCATCTGATGGTGATATGGTGCCATTTTTTTTGGGCGCAGAGTTCGCTGCTAATTTTTTTGGCGAAGAAGCGCCTAAGGAGGCTCTGCCTTTTATTCTAACTTCCGCAGAAGTATTTTTTTCACGCATGACCGGTCTCAAGGAATTTTTAGATGAGATTCTTTTGAAATACGAAATTATTCCATCCTAAAAATCAATATGCCCACCGAAATCAATTTTCAAATAAGCTGTGTAGATCAGGAACATTTTTTCGTTCAGTATTCCACTTCTAACAGTGATGAAGAAGAGAAGAAGAAGGATTCCCTGCTTGCGTTAATTCTCTTAGCACTCCGTCAAGCATCGAACATGAAAGGTAAAGAAGCAGGATCATACCTTGGAGGAGCACTATCTCAAATTGCTGAAGAAGGTTTCGACTATTTTCCAGAAAATATAAGAGAAGGATTATCGGCACCAGAAGAGAGTGCGAAAAAGCGATTTGTTGGATTGATTAAGTTTGATGGTCAGAGGGGTGTACTCAATTTTAAAATGGATGCAAATGGATTTGGTTTGTTTTCACAAGACGTTGAAATTTATGCTGTACGTGCAACATTATTTTTCTCGCTTTATTTACTAAACTTGTATAAAGATTCTGATTTTGAAGATACTATGAAGAAAGCTTTAGGGTATTGCGGCGCCTATATTTCTGGTGGTTATGCAACGCTCACCAATCAAAACGATCTTACAGCTACGATAATGGATGAACTTGGAATGCCTTTATAGACATATGGTCATCCTAACATTTATATTTGGCTACCTATATGGATTCTTTGCCTTAAGTAATATCATTTTTCCAATTTTTTATTCCATTCCAAAATCGATTCAACTCCACAAGAGTAACAAATTGATAAAACGCATACCCTTGATCCAACTTGTTGCCCCATCAATCCTTTGGGCATTGATTACTCTTGGATTACTCTGGCTGATCCATCAAGTTTCTCCTGGTCAGCAAGAAGTCTTTTTAAGCGCTATGCTTTTCGCACTTGTTTCTATGCTTTTTCAAGTTAAGAAAACTTGGCGGGATCTCGAACTTGACTTCAACTCGACTTGGCGCGAGTACCTAAAAGATAGTTAGTCTTACAAAACTCATGCAAACTGATTAGATGAACAGTAAACATGAATACTGAGAATCCTACTCAGGCATCTCTACGCCGTTCTTTATAAGCTGCTGTCTTATGACAAAACAGAGATTGAACATTTCCATGTAAAAATACTGCAGGCCTCTAAGATACTGAAATTTTTCGCCTCGTCGCTCCTGAGAAGCACGCAAAGATTTACTTACACGATACATCTCAAATATTGCGGACTTTTTAAGGTGTTCGAGATTATTTATCAGATCTTCAGGGATGTAGGCAAGGTATTTATCAATGATAGCATCTAGCTCTCCGCGCAGTCGGTCGGCAAACATAGTATTGTGTGCTTGCCAGTTTGTTGGTCGTTCGTAGATCGTACTACATGGACTATCAGGATCAAGACTAGCGCAAATCGTGTTAGCAATCTCTTCCGTGAAAAGTTCATCCCAGCGCACTGGCGAGAGTGCTGTGCCTGAGGCGCTTTTTTGTTGTTCTGCCACTAATTCGGCCAGACGTTCAAGTTGTCCGCATATCTGGGCAAACGCCAAACGGCTCAATTTATAGTTTCTTCGTTCTCCTTCAAACGAAATAATCACATCCAAAATGAAGACGGTTATGCAGATTCCAATTGCTTCGGCGAGCAGGTTACTCGCCAAGTCTCCTCCATAGCCTTGCCAGTAAACTACTAAAATAACCGACATCAATACTAACAAGGCGGAATACAAAATACATCTGCGTCTGAAAATTATCCTAAGTATTGTTTGCCACTCTTTCATGCCAAGATAGTGTACAGAAGGAATAGCCCATTGGAAACATGCGTGTTGAGCCACTACATCTTGCACCACTGAGACCTCTAAGGTGTACAAGTTGTATCTGTCCTTACGCAACCAATCCTATAAATCGGTTTTCAAAACACTCTAAAATTTGACGGTCGATCTCATCAACTATAATCGTTTGTAGATTTTCTGGTAGTGGAGCTACAATGTAGACTCAAACTACCCACAAGAGTTCTTACCGACCTCACGAGACCTTACCACAAGAGGCGATCATTCTTGGTTATTACCTTACTGATATAGAGGTGTGAATAAATTTTATGACTTTTTGGATCCTACTTCTGATTATCTTCTTGCTTTTCTTAATTCTTAAAAAGCGAGAAGATCAACCCACACTTACTGAAGAGTCGTCATCTATTTTAGAAGAGGAACAAGTTCTTGAGATTCAACGTAAATTTGAGAGAAGGAGGAAGGAGTTGAAATATGCTCCCGACACACCTTCAGAAAAAGAGATGTATATTTACGAAAACTTAATGCGTGGTTGGTTTTATACCCTATCTGGTAAACATAGATATGATAATGAAATGATTCAAAAGATTCGAAAAGATTGGGTTAACTACATGAGTCTTCTTGAAGAAGCTAGCACAGACAATTATTTAGCACTGGAATCTGATGATGAAGAAACAGAAATGGATTACCGTGATGATCACATTAAGGCGGTATTGCAATTGAATGCGATCGAAGATGCTTTTGCGCATCTCATGGGTGAAAAAGAGTTCCAGCAACTTGAAAACACTCGTAAACAACCGTACTCATTTTTTTTGAAAGATGGATCAGATAAAGATTTGATCACAAAGATGGAATAGATCTAAAAAGATCGATTCTTTCAGAGCAAACGAACATATTGTTTTGGATCTTTTTAATACCGAGATTCGTTTTATTAAGGTTAAATTTTGGTAGCACAAGTCAAAATTGAGTCGTGCTAAGTAACAAAAAAAGATAAAACGCCCCTCGTTTGGGGCGTTGCGTTTTTTAGACTGATGGCATCAGTTGCGTAGAACCAGGTCGTTGACCTTACTGAACCACCACGTCGAATGGACCGACGAAATCGAACGAGACTGGCTCTACTTCGATTTGGTTGATCAGTTCCGTCGTCGTCACCTCACAGTCCCACTCACCTGTGACGTAGTTGTTCAGACGTGAGTACCCGGTCAGATCGCTCGGTGTGGCACCCTCTTGGACTCTGTAGTGCCAACCCTCATGCCCACGCAGAAACGTGTGATCTAGAATGTTCTCAATGTAGGCTTGACCAGTGCAGTCCGTAGTCGTGAAGTTGATGTTCTCGTTTTGATCAACAACTTTCGGAGGGAGTCGACTGACGTAAAAGAACAGCTCAATGTCCGTATTGAAGACGAGGAAGTTTGAACCACCTGGGCTTGAGTATGCGGCTGACGTTACATCGACGATGTTGCCGATGTATGCGCCATCCCCATCCACGATCGCCAGGCTGAAGCCAGGCACACCTAGGTTTCCTTGCGGACCTTCGACTCCCTGTGATCCTTGATCACCCTGCGGCCCTTGGATCCCCTGAGGCCCAGGATCACCTTGTGGACCCGATGGACCTTCAGGGCCCTCCAGACCTTGCTCACAGACACATGGCTCAGGTTGGCAGCCAACGCAGGCCAGGAGAAGAACTGTCAGAGTCAGATGCTTCACTCGTCACCTCCAGGTGGTTAGTCCCGAAATCGGAACCGACGACCTTATTCTACACAGGAGCCTCTGTCAAACCAACCCACTAAATCAGTTTTCAAAACATGTAAAAATTTGTCGGACGATCTTATAAAAATCAATCGTTTGTAGATTCTTGGGTGGGGGGGCTAAGATGTAAGTTCAAACACACACCAAAGTTCTAACCTCCCTCGCCAGCCCCTGCCAAAATTCCTTCGCTAAATGAGCGAAGGAATTTTTTGTTAACGGATCACGGTGTATATACCGGCATCGTTATGACCAGATACTTTTTTTGATCAGTTTTGATAACGGCGAATGAAAACATCGACGTGCCACCTAGTTGTGTGAACTCTGAAATTCTGTCCGGATTATTGAACCAGACGTTAAAGAAGAACATATTTTTATCAGGTTGTGAAGCAAAATCTGTGTTTCGGATTTCCATACATTGAAGACCGTTTTGCTCGCATCCTCGTTTCCAGAGCAAGGCAAGATCGGTAGGCTCAACATCAGGGTTCCAATCTCGCAGTTGGTCGTAATCGCCACCATAAACGGCAGTAGCCGCGTCATAATCTTTTTCGTAGAGCGAATCAAGGAATGTGATCAATACTCCTTCCGCCTCATTTTCATCAGTGGTTTCGATAATGGTGACTATCGATGAGTTCAGAAATTTTTGGAAATACATCCCAAGAAATAAGGCAATAATGGCGGTTAGTCCAATAATGAAGATAATTTTTCTCATACGAAATAATTCTAGCAGACAAAGACGGTTTCATCTAACACAACGGTTCCGACATCCTTGCATAGCTCATGTCAGCTTTTTTGTGAAGCGACGGAAGGGCTGAATGTCTGGTAGAATAGTGACATCGCATATCCATCACAACATAAAACGAAAAACTATTTTTATGCAATCAAAAACATTTTTTTTCGGCATCGTAGGAGGTGTGATTCTTTCTCTGTTTGGTTTCGGACTTTTTACTGTATGGACGGCAGAAAAAGAACAAGCATCTTTTTCTGACGCTGTCCCCACTGCCGTTATTTCCACCACCACAGAATCCATCACACCCGCATCAGAACCTATAGTCAGAGCCTCTGTGTTACTACCCGAAGACCCTTGGCGTGAAGTGACACAAGGACAGGTGCTTTCCAATGGGAACGTCTGGCTTCTTACCCGTCCTATTTTCGAGAAAGGTGACCCCCCGGTAGTAAATCCCTGTGCGGAGCAAAATATTTGTCCTATCCAAAGCTGGATGGTGAATCTCAAAGAAGGTGTTGCTCATCTTTCTTCAGAACAAAACAGTTATGGCTCTTCCGCAAATGTCTCGGTGTATGAACCAAACATGCTTGGAGAAAAAACATTACACGTCGCTTGGATCATCTATGTCGGTTTTTCACATACGACACGCATGGATAGAATCGAGCAAATCAACATGGAAGATGGCACGATTTTGATGACAATCGGACCAACAGATTTGGATAAAAACAAGTCAGATCTTCTGGGTGCAGCACAATATAATTGTGAACTAAGCGGCGGAAGCTTTGCCAGTGAAACATGTGTCTGTCCAAATACAGATTTTGTAACAGGAGAATATTTGTTTGATGGCAAGACGGGATATTGCATTTCCGAAGCGGGCGGTCCTATGGGTGATGCATTTTTTGCTTCCATCGGTCTTCCTTACGGTGATTATGGCTATTGGAGAAACACTATCTTCGGTTTGTGTGAACAAAGCGGCGGATCTGTCTCCGGCGCATCCTGCCAATGTCCGAATGAGATGATCTATAATAAAGAAACAGGGGCGTGTGAGTAAATAATTTCCTCATACTTTATGAAAATTTTTGCAATCGTTTTGTTCACTCTTTTGTCTCTTGGTATCGGTTGCACACAAGTTACTCAGTATGAATTACCATCCAACGTAGATTCCATCAGTGGTGTTGTGAGAGCAGGTAGATTCGGTGGGACTGAAAAAGCTTGCACGTTCGACACAGAGGCAATGATCGGTGATCGCATTAAGTGTAATGTCGGTTCAGTAAACCTTGCCATTGTAAATAATGAGAACGCATATACTTGGCTTGATGGGTATCAATGTGATGCGGTCGAATATTTCATCAAAGAAGTCGACGGCCAAAGTGTGAGTTATGAGACAACAAACTGCACCTCCGAGGTTCTTGTTGGGGAAACTTATACATTCAGAGGTGTTTTAGAAACGCGGATAAACCAATGGTATCAAGGGCAACAGCAGGATGAAGTTTGGCTTCTTAATGCGATTGTCAGATAGAATGCATCGTATCTTGTTATACAAATATTTTTTGTCAGCAAGGTTTTTGCCCCTCTGTTATACTGTCAATAAACCACTTTAACTTTTTTCTATGGACATTCCTTCCCGCAGTACGGCCAAAGATGTTTTTTCCCATCTCTTGGCTATCGTGACCTTGTATATGGGCGTCATCAGTTTTATCGCGTTGTATTTTCAGTACATCAATGTGAGGTTTCCCGATGTCTTGGAATTTTATTATGCTGCTGCGCTCGATATTATCCGCATGTCCATGTCGGTACTTATCATTGCCTGGCCGGTTTTTATTTTTATTTCCTGGATGATTTACAAAGATTTGCGCAGCACACCGGCGAAAACGGGAATGGGTATTCGCAAGTGGCTTTTGTATCTCACCTTGTTTATCGCTTCCATTACGATCATGGTGGATTTGATCACACTCATCAATTATTTTTTAAACGGGGAGATCACCACGCGCTTTGTGTTGAAAGTCGCTGTTGTGTTGATTGTCGCGGCTGCGGTGTTCGGTTATTACCTTTGGGATTTGCGACGCGAGATCGGAACGAAAACAGTATTGGCGCGAAACGTGGCGATCATAACCGCGATTCTTGCCGCAGGTACAATCGTGTTGGGATTTGTATGTGTGGGAACACCGGCAGAGCAGAGATTAGTGCGTCTGGACGCACAACGTGTGACGGATTTATCCATCATCCAAAACGAAGTCATTAATTATTATTCGCTCAAAAGAACTTTGCCCGCCACCTTGGACGATCTCAATAATTCCATTTCCGGTTTTGTCGCGCCCATGGATCCAGATGCACAGGTGGTGTATGAATATGCGGCAATGTCTGATATTGATTTTGAATTGTGTGCCATATTTTCCACGACATCGGTCGAGGGTCAACAGGCTTCGTATCCATATTATGGCAGTGCCTATGGTCAAAATTGGACGCATGAGAGCGGTCACGCTTGCTTTACCCGTACGATAGATCCGGAGCTGTACCCACCCACCTCCACAGGCAAAGAAGAGTTCTTGTATCAATAACATGTCTTCCGCTTTTCTCTGGCGCGTTTTTCTTGCCACAGCATTAGTCCAGGCTGTTGGCAATTTTTTGTATTTTGTTTTGTTGGAAAATGAGATAGCGATTCAGCTCACATATGCGGCCACAAAGGCTGTCATGGTGCTTGCTCCGCTCACACTTCTTTTGTGTGGATTTAAAATCCCGATTCTGACAAAAGGAGGAAAACACGTTCGTTCTCTTTTGTGGGGAATAGGGTCAGGGGCGATCATCTTCATTTTTATCTTGATTGTTTACCGACTTTTTTCCTTCGTGTTTGCACCCTATGCTCCCGCTTTGTTTGCAAAGATCGTTGAGGTCGGCATCCAAGAACATTATTGGATGGTCGCCATTGGGATCAGTTTGGTTCATTCGCTTTTGGAGGAATATTATTGGCGTTGGTATATCGTGAAAGGACTTGAGACCTATTTAGATTTTCTTCCGTCTCTGTTGATAGGGAACGTGCTTTTTACCTTGCATCATTATCTTATCCTTTCCCAGTTTGTTTCTTTGCCTTTGACGTTTCTTCTTGGAACGTGCGTTGGGATTGGTGGATGTCTATGGTCGCTTATGTATCGCAAGACAGGATCACTGTTGGGCGCGTGGATAAGTCACGCATGTGCCGACCTCGCGATTTTTATTGTCGGATATTTACTCACATTGTCCCTCACATAATATCCTGTTATAATTTTTCTATATGGAATCAGATCAAACCACAACAAATGAGATCATGGAGTTTTTGCAAGAACACATGGTAACAAAACAGGAGTTGAAAGAGGAGCTTAAAAACATGGTAACAAAACAGGAGTTGAAAGAGGAGCTGCAAAAGCTTCGACTTGATTTTCTTGATTCCTTGGACGAAAAGATCAGCACACTCAAGGGAGATCTCACGGTGATGATGCGGGGGGAAGATAAAAAATTAGTTGCCTTGATTGACCTTCTCAAACATAAATAAGTGATTGATGAACAGGAAGCTCATACGTTATTATCCCTGCACCCATTTCCTCAATTTTGAAAAAACAGAAAAACAAAAACCGCTTCTCATTATTTTGTGAAGCGGTTTTTTAAGTCTCCGGAGACCCAAGGTACGACCCAGGGTAAGGAGATTCTTCTTGTGTCATATTAGTCGAGGGCGACGGGGCTTGGTTCTTCCCGAGCACTCTTATAGCGGAGCCAAGCTGTGGTCAACATCGTCCCGACGGCACAACCGATCGCGTACAAAAGAATGTTTTGTACGTTCCCGATATTGTCCATCACGGACTGAAGCACGTAGTACCAAATCAAAATGTTGAGAACAGTCGTGAGACCGCTGGCAATGACCCTGGTCTCGGAGACCATATGTGTCCAAGCAGAGATGACGATCATCTCGAGGATGCCGACAAAAAAGAGGATCATAGGACAGGCGGTTAGAATAAAATGGGCGTGTGGGTTCGACCTTTTATCGCTTCTTTTTGGGTTCCCACATCCAAAGAAGGGCGAACAAAAAACGTCGGTTGTCAGACGCTTTTTGCCCTTAAATAATAGCTTTTTTTGAGGATTTGGTCAAGGTCGGCATCCACAGGTGGAAGGGGGAGCAATCGTGGAGATTTGTTATACTAGAGTCCTCTATGACCCATACAAAAAAATGGATTTTAATCTTAGGAGTCCTTTGCTTTGCGATTGGCGTTGCCGTTGTTACATTTTTTTTCCAAAAACCTATAGTACAAACGTCCGACAGTTCTGTTACAGAGGAGGTGCCAAATCTCGTTTCCCCCGATACTTCGTCGGAAATGGAAGATCTTCCCACCGGGACTTACATGACCTTTATCATCAATGTGCATGATTGGGTGTATCCGAAAGAAAGCATAGCAACGGTGAATCGTGTCTTGGATCTTCATGAGCAATACCAAATCCCCGTGGATATGTATGTGGATGATCCTCTTGTACAACTCTATGTGAATGAGGCGCCCGAACTTATCGAGCGTTTGAAAACCTCTCCTCTTGTTGCCGTGTCCTATCATGTGCGTCCACCCGCTCCGTATCATTCATTTGATTTCGTTGGAATGGACACGTTGAGTCAAGAAGTTTTGGAAGATCTTTTATACGATTATGAAACTTCTCGTGTAGATTTGGAAACAGGCGAGCCCACCGATGATCCTGGCGGATACGCGTATCTCAAAGAAGTGATGGGCTATGCGCCCTATGCGGTTGGTGGTAATTCCGCAAACGTGCGTGTCGCAAAAGCGCTTGCCGATGTGTATGCGCACATGGGGGCTACGTTTTGGGTTTCACATAATCGTCTGATCGAATGGAGGGATCAATATGAAGATCTTTGGCAGCGCCCTGAAGATGTGGAAGTGAAGATGTATGAGCGCAAGACGTATATGTCCGCGCAAACGCTTATAGAAGAAGCGCTGAAAGATCTTCCTTCGTATCGTCCGGCCTTTGTCAATCTCAAATGGCATGAAAATAATTTTTATACGTCAGGAACAACATGGGGGGCTGTGTATTGGGAAGATCCGGAAAGTAAAAATGGAGATTTTGAACCGCCGTTTGATTTATCACGGGCGGGGGAGGGTGTTCTTATGAAAACCGAAGATCAGCAAACCGAGCAATGGCGTCGGTATGAAGAGGCCCTTCAATACGCACAAGATCATGCAAACACGATAACAGTCGTGAACATGCGGATGTTGGCCGAGTATCTCCCGAAGTAAATTCAAAGGATTGGTTTCAAAAAAGCTCCCGATTTCGGGAGCTTTTAGGTTTGTTGTCTTCCGCAAATGGCACTGCCCAGAGTGATATCATCAGCGTATTCGAGACTGGCTCCTGCAGGAAGCCCGCGCGCTAAACGAGTTATTTTGATCGGAAATTCTGATAAACGTTTTGCCAAATAAAGCATGGTGGTTTCTCCCTGAATCGTGGAAGGGAGGGCTAAGATGACTTCGGTGATCGTGGATGAGGAACGAAGACGATCTATGAGTTCCCGTATGTGAAGCGTTTCCGCCGTGATTCCATCCATGGGATTAAGCAAACCACCCAGCACATGGTAACACCCTTTGTACACGTCTGTGGATTCGATCGTCGCAATGTCGCGTGATTCTTCCACCACACACAAGAAGTTGTGGTCACGCGAGGAATTTTTACAAATGTCACAGATCTCGGTTTCCGTGTAGGTAAAACATTCCGGACAGATATGAATGTGTCCGTGAAGATGTTGCAAGGCATGAGCCATAAGTTCCGCATCAGCCGTCGGTTGTTTCAAAACATAATACACATAACGCAGGGCCGTTTTAGGCCCTACACCGGGGAGCCTCGCAAAGGCGGCCATGAGATGCTGGATCGGTTCGGGAAACCGACGCATACCTAGAGCCCAAGATTTTTGAATGCATCAAGTCCACCCATATCTTTCATACGTGAGGCCATCTTGTGTTGGATTTTTTTGATGACGTCTTTGAACGCTTCTTTGAGTCCGTTTGTGAGCCGCTCTTTGTTTCCCAGGAGCTCATCGTCAATGTACAAATCCAAAATTTCCTGATTTCCATTCATGGTCACACGGATTTTTCCATGAGAGCCTTCTCCTTTTTCGATAATTTGATCAAACTCATTTTTCATGGTTTTGGCTTGATCGCGCAATTCTTTGATGGCTTTGATTTTGTTGAACATACAAGGTGTTAAAAATGATAAGCATGATTATAGCATATCGAGGTCAATGACTCGTTTTACAATCGTTTTTTTCTTTCCGTTTTTTTCAAGCGCCAGGACATAGAATCGATGATCATCCAGTTTTTGAAGTGCAAAGATACGTTCAAAAGGTTCCGTGATTCTTTTGTGTCCATGCCAGATGGAATAAACATCCCCCTCTTGTTCATAAGAAGCTGCGTAGACAGGCTTATTTTGCATCAAGAAGATGGAAGTGTCTTGGGTTGAACAAATATGTATGAAATCCTCGGGGACAAAAAAACGTTTTCCTTCAACGATCATAGTCCAACCTTCTTCATCCAGATCTTCCCATACCTGCGCACATTTTTCTTCCGGAGTTTTTTTGGGAACTTTTTCCAAGTCTTCGTGGACGTTTCCATCCATACCCACGTAAAAAGTCTGATGACCTTTATGCACTGTCCATGATTGAAGCTCAAAGAAGGAACCGTTGTTTGTGACCGTATCATATCCTTCCGGGTCCCCAAACGTTTCTCCATTGAAACGAAAGGGGTGCCAGCGACCGTTTTTTTGGTCTTTCACAACACAAGCAAGGTCAGAAGGAGAAACGGCGACCACAGGTTTTTTCCAAGTGGTATCACTCAAGATATCAAACAGGACGTAGCCTCGCGGGTCTCCCACCTCGTTTCCTTCCAAACAAAGATGAACCGTCTGATGCGCATCTTTCCAAAGGAAAAAAAGTTTTCCCGCCACGTCAAAAAAGGTGTTTTTTATAATGGCTCCATAGCCATCTTCTTTGCCCATAATAGATCCGTCGGCGCGTAAAAGTTTACTGTTTTCCCCGGGCATTTCCGCAAAAAGAATAGGTTTACCCCCGATATTCAATATTTGTCCTTGGGAATATCCTTTCGGACTCCCCAATACACGCCCGTGATAGCGGAAGAAAAGAGTGCGATCATTTTCAAGCGGGTGTAAAGCAAGACGGTACCCAAGTCGTCCATTGATATTTTGCAGTTTATCTATCTCCATATTCGTTTCTGGAAAGGATTCGATAAGCTGCCCATTTTGATCCACTATTTTTGCATGATCTTGATCCTCAAAGACTGCCGCGAATTTTCCTTGGAGATCTTGTACTCTTACGTAAATCAAATCAGACGGAACGGGGAGCGTATATTCTTTTTCATCCACAGATTCGATGGGAAGTTCTTTATGTTCGAGCAGATATTTTATTTTGTCCATGAGGACACAGACACGTTCGAGGATCTCTATCGTAGGGGTCGGTTGTGCGGTTCCTAATTCTTTGGGGTGCTTCACTCCATGCGCTTTGCAAATTTCAAGCACTTCTTCCACATACGCATTAAAAAAAGAAAGAACATCTTTTGGCATGTCTTGGCGATAACTCATGGCATATTCGGCAAAAAAAACATCTGGTTGAAAAGGGGGAGACGCTTGGTGTTCTCGAGAAGAAAAATTGAACATACAGAGGGTGATTCGCCTCTTATCGTACAGGAAACCGGAGGATTTTAGAATCCGATTTCTTCGGTGGGCGGGCCAAAATCGGCAGGTGATGGCTCGCCGCTTGGATGGGGATCCACAGGCGGGGGAGAGATGGGACCCATGGGAGGGGCTGGAATGGTTTGTGAAGGGCCGCGTTGTTGTGGCGCAGGAGAACGATCAAGATTAAGAAACGAAGTGCGGCGAGAATCAAAAAACATACGCACCATGCCCGTAGGGCCGTTACGATGTTTGGCTACATGAATTTCGGCGATATTGCGTTCCTCGGGCGAGAGATCGTCTATTTGATAATTGCGATCCGAAGATTTGCGGTAGATGAACATGACCACGTCGGCATCTTGCTCAATGGAACCGGAGTCGCGAAGGTGGGAGAGACGGGGGATGGCGGGCTTGGTCATTTCCACGGCGCGTGAAAGTTGAGCAAGCGCAAGAATGGGAAGATCGAGCTCACGCGCGATTTGTTTAAGGCCGCGAGAAATTTCGGAAACTTCTTGTACGCGGTTTTCCACGGACGAAGATCGCGAGCGACCTTCCATGAGTTGAAGATAATCAATCACAATGAGACCGAGTTTGTGTTCTGCCTTGAGTCGTCGCGCCTTGGTGCGTAATTGCATGATATTGAGCATGCCACTATCGTCAATAAAGATCGGGGCTTCAGATAAATCGCCAAGGGCTTTTCCGATGCGGGGGAAATCATCATCGCGGTCGGAAAGCCGCCCGGTGCGCAGCTTCCACAAATCCACATTGGCTTGGGCGCAGATCATACGATCCACCAATTGTTCCTTGGACATTTCAAGAGAAAAAACCGCTACGGGTATTTTACTTTTCACACCGACATGACGGGCGATATCAAGGGCTAAACTTGTTTTTCCAACCGAAGGACGCGCAGCTAGAATTAACAAATCGGATCGTTGCATACCACCGAGGAGATGATCGAGTTCGGTGTATCCCGTGGGAACGCCGCGTAATTTTCCTCGTTCGCGATGAAGCTCGTCAATACGTTCAAACGCACCAGACAATACACTGCGCAAAGGAACAAAAGAATTTTTATTGAACTTTTCAGAGACGTTAAAGAGCGTATGCTCGGCCGCATCCATGGTTTGTTCGATATCATCTTCTTCTTGAAATCCCAGTCGTGTGATTTCCGCTGCCGCGCCCAACAGTCGCCGTAAAGTTGATTTTTTTTGCACGATGTCCGCGTAGTGTGCCACATGTGCTGATGTGGGAACCATATTGCTCAACTCGACCAAATACGCGCGCCCACCGATTTTTTGCAAAATTCCTTTTTCCTCCAATCGATTTCCCATGGCCAGAATATCCAAGGGCTCATGACGTTCGAATAGATCAAGCATGCAATCAAAAATCAACCGGTGCGCATCACGATAAAAATCTTCGGGATGCAAACGGTCGGCGATATTCATCATGCTCTCTTTATCAATCAAAATACTTCCAAGAAGAGATTGTTCAGCTTCAAGATTATGGGGAGGAATGCGCTGTGTGCTCATAGTGCCCTCATCTTATCACGGCGCTCGCGCGCTTCAACCAAAAAGAGGGGATGACCTGTGATATAATTGGGGAGAAGTATGTCGCCGTATTCTTTTTCTACCATTCGAGCCGTTTTTATTTTGATTGGTTCTATCGTGGGGGCCGGTGTTTTTGGGGTTCCTTATGCTTTGGCGCAAAGCGGACTTTCTTTAGGCCTTCTTCTTTTGTTTGTTATGGGTGTTCTCATGACTGTATTGCTTCTCATGAACAGTGAAGTGATTCTTCAGACCCCCGGTCGTCATCGTATCGTCGGTTATTCCAAGATTTATCTCAAAGGTCGTTGGTGGATATTGGCGTTTTGTGGATTGGTTGCCACTGCGTGGGGGGCGATGTTGGCTTATTTGCTGGTGGGGGGGGATTTTTTGTCTTCTCTTTTTTCTTTGGGTGGATGGCAAGTTTCTCCTTTTTGGTGCGCATGGATTCTTGCGATTTGCGCAGGGTACGCCATTTTTCGGGGTCTTCGTTTTGCTTCCAAAGCGGAAGTGGTGGTCATCGGACTTATTCTTTTCCTTTTCCTTTTCGTCGTACTCGCTTCCGCTCCTTTCGTTCAAGCCCCTCATCTTTTTACCACCCATTGGTCTCAAGTTTTTTTCCCTTACGGTGTATTGCTTTTTGCTCTTTCCGGAAGCGGAGCTATTCCGGAGATCAAAGATGTATTGGGGAAAAAAGCCAAAAGTCTCATGGGTTTTGTGATTCTCAGCGGGATGGGAACCATCATTCTTTTATATGCGCTTTTCAGTTTTGCGGTTGTTGGGGTGACAGGATCTTTGACCACACCCATTGCTTTTGATGGGCTTATTCCACTATTGGGTAGTGCATTTCATTTTCTCGTGTCCTTGATAGGTTCTTTGATCACCTTGTCTATTTTTATGATGATCGGCGTAGAGATTAAACATTTGTTCCGATACGATTTTTCCATGCCCAATGGTTGGTCATGGGCACTGGCGCTCTTCCCTCCTTTTTTGTTGTATCTGGCCGGACTGCGCGAGTTTATTGCCATCATTGGATTTGTCGGAGCGGTTTTTGGTGGCATCCTTGGAATCATGAGTGTGGGGATTTATGAACGGATGCGACAAAAATTAAAAAAAGAACATCATCAGTGTTTTTGTGTTCCCAAGTGGGTGAGTGTGTTATTGATCCTCGTATTTTTATCGGGGATGGTGATGGAAATTACAAATCTTGTGCGATAAAAAATCTCGGAGCATTATTCCGAAATTTTTTGTTGCTGATAGGCGGCAAGGACATTGATGAGAAGGAGAGCGACGGTCATGGGTCCAACTCCTCCGGGGACAGGGGTCATCCATCCCGCAACTTCGAGGACATCGGGCATCACATCGCCCACAATTTTTTGTTCCACCTTGGTGGTTCCCACATCAATCACAACAGCTCCTGCTTTGACCATTTCTTTGGTGATGAGGCCTGGGTGACCGACGGCAGAAATAAGAATGTCAGCGGTGATCGTTTTTTGAGAGAGGTCGGAATCACTAGCGGAGATAACGAAACTTTCTATTCCATAAGTACTGAGAAGATGTGCCAGTGGTTCGCCAAACAGATGGCTTCCGATAATTACCGCGTGTTTTTTTGGGAGATCAAGATGTGTAGCTTCGATGAGTTTCAAAATTCCCAAGGCTACAGCCGGAGCGAGGGTGGGTTTCCCTTGGCGCAAACGTTCCAGATTTTCGGGATGAAAACCATCTACATCTTTTTTGGGATCAATGGCAGTGATGAGCGGATTTGGATTTTGTCCGGGGAGAGGAAGTTGCACCAAGATACCTGTGATATCAGGACGCGCGTTTAACCGTTGTATACGATCCATGAGTTCTTGCTCACTGACAAAAGTTGGATAGGCAAACAGTTCAAAACCAATTCCCACTTCTTGGCATGCCAGTTGTTTGAGGTGCACATAGGTGTGTGACGCCGGATCTGTACCAACTAAAATCACGGCAAGTTTTGGTTGTGTCTTGCATGATTTTATTTTTTCCATCACACGTTGCCGTTCTTGCTGAGCCAACGATTTTCCGTCAAGGAGTATACCCATAAAGTGTGGTCATCATAACATGACTTTTCGTTCATCTCAATGAAACAGATTAAATTGGTGTCAGGTCGGACTTTGGACTTTTTGTTTCTCAGTAAACAGAAAGAGAGAAAATTATTTCTAAAAAAAAGAAGGAAGATTCGCACTTTTTTAAATTCCTTTTTTGATTTCAAACATATCAAAATAACCCTTGTACACAAAATATATTTTTCATCAATTGTAGGACAATATTTTTTGATTTTTTCAAAAAAGTCCAAAGTCCGACCTGACACCATAGCGTGTGACGATGGCCCTCGCAGACACCCACTGGTTTGAATATCTTTCCTCTTTTCCTGTATGCTGGAAGCATCTTGAGTTATTTTTTTATGAAATCACATTCTTCATTCGTCCTATTTGCTATTGTTTGCGGTATTGTTGCCGTGTTTGCCTATTTTTTGGTGTTCTGGTATCCGATGATTGCGGATCAGTTTGTTCAAGATAGGGAAGCGGAACAGACACCGGTCATAGAAACACAGGTGGAAGATATCGTGGAAGAAACAGCAGCAAGTGTTACTGATCTTTCCACATCTCGTTTTTTAAATCTCAAAGTCGTTTCTGTTTCCGAAGTGTCTGACGTGAGTGTTCGCATGCGCACCGGATGGATCGAAAATCCCACACGCAGTGTGAGACAAAGCGTGCGCATTCACGAGCCCATGAATCTGGAATCCGAAACCTATCCAGTGGTGATTTTTGTTCCTGGAGGTTGGAACAATGGTCGTTCGTTTGATCAGGGTCAGGATGGAGATTATTCCGACGCGGATTATTTGGCTGCCGAAGGTGTGATTGTGATCACTTATTCTCCTTTGGGAACCGAGGAAGATGACCCCGAGCCTTTGGATTATGAAGGTTTTGCTGATCAAGATGGGCTCGCTGCCATCATCACAGCCGCTAAACAACTTACCAATGTTGATTTGGAACAAATCGGTGTGGCAAGTTTTTCTTATGGCATTACCGGTGCCGCGGGCGTTCTCTCACGCTATCCTGATTTGGGAGTGAAGTTTTTAGTGGATTGGGAAGGGCCATCGAGTCGAGAATATACGACCGTCGGATGCAAGGAGCATAAGCCCATGCCCGAGGGCGAGGAAGATAATCGTCTCACATCTATTTCTTGTGAGGATGAATCTTTTTGGAGGGAACGTGAAGCCGCTTTGATGATTGCGACCGCCGACATAGAATATTATCTGCGCGTTCAATCCATCAAAGACCATGTGCAATCCACCTATGGGCACACGTTGGAAATGGTATCTGCCTCGGTGGGAAATATTCCTTGGGTGCGCGTCAATGACGGGGCAGTGAATGCAACCTATGAAACTGATGACGACATTCCTACGGTCTCTGAAAGTCCATCCTATTTTACCTCTTACGGTTTGTCTTTTATCTTAGAGTTGATTGCCGCCCCTTCTACCGCAGCTGAATGGTTTGAGGAGGAGAGGTAATATGTCTCTTTTTCGATCAAGTTTAGAATCTTCTCCGTCTGCTATCCCTGCGGAGGTAGGGGGCCAACGTACTTCAGCAAACCTAAGCGAGGCCATCATGGATTCGGTTTCAAGTGTCCGTGATTCTTTGCCAAAAGAACACCGCACACACTTTGAAACTCTGCGACAAGAGATCATTGATTTTACAAAAGCTCATGGGATTCCAAAAGAATCTCTTGGCAGTCCCGACCTCCTGCGCGAGGCTACAAAAAAACTTTCTACCCAAGACCTTGAGCGACTTGCTCTCCTTCTTGAACGCTTTGAGCATCTACTTACTCACAAAGAGCCTCGTCGGGAAAAATCGGAAGCGCTTGAGTATGCCGATGAGTGGTATAACCTTTCCGAACGATACGCGTTTCAAATGAATTTTTTAAAAACACTAGGCATATACTTCCTGCATGAGAGAAACAAGACATTCAATGAACGCATAGCAAATTTAAAGAACTTGCTTGGATCCTTATTGCCTTTTGGAAAGAAAAAACGCGAGGTGCCTTCGGCGTCTGAATCCATGGAAGATTTTTTCCTTTTGGATGTATTGGGAAGAAAGTATTCTGTTCCCACCTTGGAACAAATCGCCGCGCGTCTTTTTGAACGTCGCGAGGAACTTGAAACCAAACACGATCAAGGTTTTACTCATCTTCTTTTTGTTCCTTTTGCCGTTGAGACTGATCTTTTCATGCTTGCTTTTGGAAAATTTCTTCAAGATCGCGATATGGAGAAAACGTTAGTGTCCCCGGTAGCTTATGCAAGTACCACTCGTTCGGTGATGTCACGCTTACGATATTTTCCGCAATCTTTTGACGCGAAAGGAGGTGATAGAGGTAAAGACAAGATGGACATTTTGAAGGAATTATCTGAACAGGCAAGCTCTTTTCTCGGGTGGAGGATCCTTCTTCTTCAAACTCCTCATGGTCAAAAAAGAGGATTCCGCGGTATCTCAAAGGATGGAGACCAAAAGAAATCATTCACCCGTCCGGAATTGGAAGTGGGGAAGACGCCTTCGGAATACCTTTCTCTCCAGAGAGACGAAACATCGCCTTATGATGGAGAATCGAGTATGGTTCTTGAAGATTGGATTTGTGCTTTTATGATTCATTATATGGAAACACGATCTTGTCTTGACGATATGGAATCCGGGGGAAATGCAGCTTCTTATTTGACAGGAGTATCACTTCCTGGGGATTTTACCGGATCTCAAATGGTGATAGCTGTAAAGTATGCACACCAAGATATCTTTTTTTATTGCCATTCTCCTCATCACAAAGATGAACAGATTGGTGCGCGTTTTGTCGTAGAGGTTTGATGGGTGACCATTATGTAGAGATGAAAAAACAAGGGTGAGAGCCCTTGTTTCGTTTATGCGTCGTGATCTTGGGAACAGTGGAACCAATCTGAAACCGTTTGGATATGCGTCTGGTGTACGATGAGGATCGGACATCCGGGCGCTTGCACATCATAGATGTCAATCGTGTAGGGGAGAGCCTTGAGGATGCGGTCATCTTGGATCTCCAGACGTAGTGGAACATACCCCAGTCGCTCGCTGATACCCATGACCGGCGCCCAGTCCCATGGTTGATTGGGGTTATTACCAAGAAGCAGGACACCGCCAATCTCACCTTTCCACAGTCGAGCAAAGCTCAGTCCGATGCTTCCACCTTCGATCTCAAAGTCTTTGAAGAGATTCTGTTTGCGGTCGGCACGCGGGATGAACTTTTGGCGGATCGCGGGAGCGAATTCCCACGGATTTTTACGTACGAGGAGATATTGATCCGAAAGCGGGCGTGTGGGATCGAGAAGATCCAAACGCAGACGTGCTCCTACACGATCCATACGATGCACTTTATAAGAACCCGGACGGAAATAATAAATCTCTCCTGTCATCACATCTTCGATACAAACGCTAATGACGTGTTTTTCTTCCAGAAGTGCGATCATGGTTCCGATGCCATGCGATTGCATGCGTCCAAACGCTTTGGTGCCATCAAGCGGATCCACGATCCAGTAACGCTTAGGCCAGCTGCTCTCTTTGGGTTCAATGCGCAAGTCTTCTTCTTCAGCGACAATACCATAGCTTGGGGTGGTGGTCTGGAGCACTCCGAGAATAGCCGCTTGCGCAGCTCTGTCCGCAGACGTCACAAGATCAGTGAGGGTGCCATCATACGAACACTTTGGCTCACGTTCAAAAACAAAACGTTCCAGTCGCACAAAATTTGCCGCGCGATTGGTGGCTTCACGGATGATGAGACCAAGGGCAGCGTCAGTGAGAGTTTCACATCTTTCGGTTTTGGTCACGGGGACCTCCTGCTTTGGAAAGAACGGACTTAATTTTTTACGTGAAAGAAGACTGATTGTCAAACCCCCTTGGAAAAACGTACAATAGAACGGCATGGGAAATAAATTCCCAAATTTTCAATTCCTCTATGACCCTTCACACTATTGATCCGGAGATTGCCGCGGATTTACAAAGCGAACTTACGCGTCAGCGAGAAGGTTTGGAAATGATTCCTTCCGAGAACTTTGTCTCGCCGGCTGTGCTCGAAGCTTTGGGATCCATTGGCACCAATAAATATTCCGAAGGCTATCCCGGCCGACGCTATTATGGCGGATGCCAGTATGTCGATCGCATTGAACAAACGGCGATTGATCGCGCTAAAAAACTTTTTGGTGTGGATCATGCCAATGTGCAACCCTATTCCGGATCTCCGGCAAATCTGGCTGTGTATTATGCGCTTTTAAATCCTGGTGACACGGTCATGGGCATGCACTTATATTTTGGCGGTCACATGACCCATGGGCTCAAGGTGAATTTTTCCGGAACATTGTATCGTTCTGTTCAATATCAAACGCGCCCGGACGGCTATTTGGATTTGGATGCCATGGATATACTTGCTCAAACGGAAAAACCAAAAATGATTGTGGTGGGGGCAACGGCGTATCCGCGACAATTTGATTGGAAGGCGCTCAAAAATATCGCCGATCGTGCAGGAGCATTTTTGCTTGCGGATATTTCTCATATTGCCGGACTTATTGTGGGAGGCGAGCATCCTTCTCCCGTGGGTTTTGCCGATGTGATCACCACAACTACGCACAAAACCTTGCGCGGACCTCGTGGTGCCATGATTTTATGTAACGGCAATCCGTCTACTCCGCTTAAAAAAGTGGAGCGCACACGAGAAAATTTTCCCACCTTGATTGATCGCGCGATTATTCCTGGTCTTCAAGGTGGGCCGCATAATCATCAAACCGCAGCGATTGCCGTTGCGCTCAAAGAAGCTGCTTTACCCGAGTTTAAAACATACGCTCATCAGATTGTTCTCAATGCGAAAGCACTTGCCGATCGCCTGCTTGAACATGGGTTTGACCTTGTGACCGGCGGCACGGACAATCATTTGCTTCTTGTGGATTTACGACGTAAAGGTGTGACGGGTACACAAGCGGAAAAAGCATTGGATGCATCCGGGATCACATGCAATAAAAACACCATTCCTTTTGATCCGCGCCAACCGTTTGATCCTTCGGGGATTCGATTGGGAACTCCCGCTCTCACCAGTCGTGGAATGAAGGAAGAAGAAATGAAGCAAATTGGGGATTTTATATTAGAAGTTGTGGAGCATTGGGAAGATGCGGATCGTCTTGTATTGATTCGCAGTCGTGTAAAAGAGATGACGGATTGCTTTCCTCTTTATCAAGGAATTCATTATGTTTGATTCCATTAACAACGTTCATTTGGTCGGAATCGGAGGGATTGGAATGTCCGCGCTTGCAAAATGGTTTTTGACACAAGGAAAACACGTGAGCGGATCTGATTTTGTTTTGTCCGCAATCACTCAAGAGCTGATGGATCGTGGCGCGCATGTTTCTGAAGGGCAAGGGGAAGATCATGTAAGCGAAGATGTGGATTTGCTTGTCTATTCTTCTGCTGTGCCAGAAGAGAATGTTGAGCGTTTGAAGGCACGTGCATTGGGGATTCCCGAAATGACCTATGCTCAAGCGCTTGGAGAAATTTCAAAACAATACAAAACCTTGGCCGTGTCCGGCACCCATGGAAAGAGTACGACGACCGCCATGTTGGGACTGATACTGGAGGCCGCAGATTTGGACCCTACCGTGATTGTGGGATCTCGTGTGCCAACGTTTGTGGAAAAAAATCTTCGCGTGGGAAAGGGGAAATATTTTGTGGTGGAAGGGTGTGAGTATCGTGCCAATATGCTTTCCCTTCACCCCGCAATGATAGTGCTTACCAATATTGAAGAAGATCATTTGGATTATTATCGTGATCTTGATCATATTCGTGAAACGTTTCAGACCTTTGTGGATCAAGTTGGAGAGGGAATGGTTGTGTGGAATGCGGATGATCAGGAGTCGAAAAAACTTATCATGGCCCATGGCGTCAGTTATGGTTTTGGAGATGGAGCAAAGTATAAGGTAAGGAATCGACAGACAGATCAAGGAATACAAAAAGCCGAGGTGTGGAAAGGAGAACAGAAGCTTGGAGAGATCCGGTTGCGTATTCCAGGGGCGCATAATATGGCAAACGCGCTGGCGGCGACTGCAGCCGCCATGGAGGTGGGAGTGTCTTTTGATGTGTGTGTAAGAACGTTGGTGGATTTTCGTGGAATTTGGCGCAGGTTTGAGATTCTTGGGACATGGAGGGAGGCCATGGTTATTTCCGATTACGGTCATCATCCCACCGAGATCAAAGCAACCTTGCAAGCGGCACATGAATTTTACCCTGGACGACGTTTAGTTCTTTGTTTTCAACCCCATCAACATGCACGCACACGCGCACTTAAAAAAGAACTCGCTCAAGCGATCTCAGGATTTGATTTCGTCATCGTTCCCGAGATTTATGAGGTCGCCGGGCGTACTGAAAGCGAAACTGTTTCAAGTAAAGATTTGGTGAAATTGGCTCAAAAGATTGCTCCGAAAAAAAAGTTTTTATTTGCGCAAGATTTTGTGGAAGCGCGACGTTTGCTCGAAGCCAATATCCAAAAAGATGACATAGTGATTATTCAAGGTGCTGGGGACATTGATGACCTTGCACGATCCCTTGTATGAATACTCTTACCCTTCAATCTGTTGTGAAGCGTCCGATCAAAGAGCAGGAGCCATTGGCTCCTTATACAAATTTTCGCATTGGCGGTCCGGCAACATGGATGGTGGAAGTCGAGGATGCAGAAGAATTGCAAGCTGTCTTGGTGATAGCAACACAAGAACAAACTCCGTACGTTATTTTGGGGGGAGGATCCAACATGCTTGTCAGCGATCGGGGATTTGAGGGGATCGTGATTCGTGTATTGTTACGTAATTATAAAATCAAAGGGAATAAAATATGGGCACAGGCTGGGTTGCCTACGGTTGCGGTTGCCCGTGCCGCAGGGGAAGCAAGACTTACCGGACTTGAATGGGCTGTGACTTTGCCCGGAACCATTGGCGGCGCCGTGCGAGGAAATGCAGGATGTTTTGGCGGAGAGATCAAGGATGTTTTGGTTTCCGCGACCTTGTTGCGAGAGGGAGAGATGGTGGAGATAGGGAAGGAAGATTTTTATTTTGGATATCGGGATTCTGTTTTAAAACACAGAAAAGATATTCTTTTGGATGTGACGTTTGAGCTTGTGCCCGGGGATCATGAGAAGATTTTGGAGAAGATGCAAGTGTGTTTGCAAAAGCGTCGCGAGTCTCAACCAACCTCTGGAGGATCTGCCGGATGTTTGTTCAAAAATTATCAGATCAAAAATGAGGGAGAGCTTGTGCGTTTGCAAAAAGTTTTAGAGCTTCCGCCCGTGACGATCGAGAAACGTTTGATCTCGACCGGATGGCTTATTGATCAAATGGGACTTAAGGGGTTACGGATTGGAGACGCTCAAATCAGCGAGCAACATGGAAATTTTTTGTTGAATATGGGAAAGGCCACGGCAGAGGAAGTGATGCAACTCATCTCTTTTATCAAAATAAAAGCGCAAGAGAAATATGAGATCGCGCTTGAGGAAGAAATTCAGTTGATTGGGTTTGAGGGTTGACGATTTGTAGGGGTTTACATAGGAGTTCGTGTTACAATAAAAACAAGAATCACTAATCTTTGAATTTATGCGTATCATCTCGTTTCTTGGATCCAATATGGAGATTACAGATGCGATCAGAAGTTTTGTGGAAGAAAAGGTACAGGTCTTGGAAAAAATGACAGGAAATTGGGAGCCGGCGGAATTGCGAATCGAAGTGGGAAAGACCACCAATCATCATGCCAAGGGGCCGTATTTTAAAGCCGAGATGCAGCTGAGTATTCCGGGGGAAGTATTGCGAGCCGTGGAAGAAGCGGAAGATTTGTATGAATCAATAGATAAGGTGCGTGATAGTTTGCGACGGCAACTCAAAGAATATCAAGAGCGTCAACAAGATCGCAGTCAGCGTGGAGGCCGTCCGGATAAAGAATAAAAAGATCACCCTATGGATAGATGAACCGTGGAGTGTTAGGGAGAGCTCTTCTCATGTTCATTTGGAGGAAACGCTATGCATGTTCTTTTTGCAACAACGAACAAAGCAAAGTTGGGGCGCATGCGTGCTTTGATGCGGGACACGACCATTATTTTTCTTTCTCCGACCGAGGAGGGTTTGATTGTTGATGAAACGAAAGAGGGAAGTGATATTGCGCACAATGCGTGGGTAAAAGCCTTGGCTTATTTTGGGAAAACCAAACTTCCCATCTTGGGACAAGATGCGGCTTTCGTGATTCCCGGGGTGGATTTAGATCCCGCACAAGTCAAAAGAAATGCGCTGGGGAATCATGATGAGTTTTTGATGTCACAAGGAGAAATCGCGCAAGCCATTTTGAATTTTTATCGGGCATTGGTAAGAGAACGTGGTGGACGCATGTCAGCGTATTGGGATGACGCGTTTGCTCTCGTTTTTCCAGACGGGACGATTCGTGAGGCACAGGCGAAACGCCCGGTGATTCTTACCGACGAGATTCGTGGAGAGATGAATCCTTATTTTCCATTACGATCTTTGTATATTGTGGAGCCGACAGGGAAATATGTATGTGAGCAGACTTTGGAGGAAGAATGGTTGGAACTCCGTCCGGTTCGGGAAGCCTTGCGAACATTGTTTGATCAATGATAAATGAACGTCCAGTCCAAGATTGGCGTTTTTTTTTGCATGTATGTCATGGTAGGGTCAGGTCGTGCTTCGTGCTTTTTATAAAACTATCTGACCCTATGACCCCAAAACTCCACAAAAGAAAAAGACCCTTGGCGTAGGGGTCTTTTGGTGATGTGCTTTTTACTCCGGATTTTCTTTGATAGGAGAACTTGCCGCATCTCGAATGATACGAAAAAAATTTTTTGCTTCTGCTTTGGAGCGGAAGAATGCGATGGCAAGAACGTGCGTTGAAATTGATCCTTCTCGAAACGGAAATTGCGGATAGTGCGCGATAGGACGATCATTTTCCCTAACAGGAATATCAAACCATTCTTGCCGATAGCTATTGAGAGGAGAGTCTTTCTGTGAGGCTTCAATCCATCGAGTAAATACTTTTCTTCCATCTTGTCTGATCAACAAAGAAATACCACGGATGTGGTACCAGTAGTCCTTGGAAAGAGGGAATAAAAGAGGGCGGCGCTCATGTGGCCCAGCGATTTGCGCATCTGTATTAGGGGTTTTTTGCACGCGGTAATAAAAGATAACACCCCAAGCAGGTGCGGCGCCACATCTCCCCTGATTTTCCGCAAGTCCGTTTTCGATATCCTTTACTGCTTGTGAAGCTCTCTCAAGAACTGCAAGTGCCAACCGAAGCTCATGGTTTGGACGCATGTAGCACCTCGTTTTTTTGGAAGGAACAAGATCATATTTCTACATAAACCTCTGAAAAAGTAAAGGAAAAGTGTGCAAAAAGTGGAAAGCTTGATTGACACTCGGGACAAACTTCCGTAGGGTTTCAGTAGCTCTTTCCATCACCAGTGTCCAAGGAGACTTTTCATGGAATCTCAAGCACAAGACTCTGTTCGCCGTCTCATTGTCCTCTCCGGCATTCGTCCCACAGGTCCTTTGCATCTCGGGAATCACCTGGGTGCGGTCAGGGATTGGGTGGATCTCACCAATCGCGGAGAGTATGATTGCTACTTCTTTCTTGCCAATCTGCATATGCTCACCACACGTTCTGCCGCCTTGCATACCGAAGGAAAGAAGAGCGGTGTGGATCCCAAGGAGCTCTATGATGATCAGGTCGGATTGGTTCTTGACCTCATGGCTGCCGGGATTGATCCCAACAAGGCGCTCATCTATGCGCAAAGCACGATTCCGGAGCTGACCGAACTCATGTGGCTTCTGGCTACGTTTACGCCTGTTTCCAGACTCGAGGGCATGCATCACTTCAAGGAAAAGAAAGGCAAGCTCGAAGAAGAAGGTGTCGGTGCCAATGCAGCTCTTTTGACCTATCCGGTTCTCATGGCCGCGGATATCCTGGGTGTGCAAGCAGACATCATTCCCGTGGGGGAAGATCAAAATGCACATGTTGAGTATGCGCGTGACATGGCCCGCGCGTTCAACCGCGAGTATGGCGATCTTTTTCCTGTGCCAGATGTGTGGCAGACAAAGGCTCTGCGTGTCCCTTCGATCGACTGCTCAGGAAAGATGGGGAAGAGTCATCCCGAAGGATCAGTGTTCTACACGGATTCCGAAAAGGTGATTCGTCAGAAGTTCAGTAGGGCCGTGAAGGCTACAGCGAATCCTCCGCGCACACAAAGCGATTGGAGGAATGATCCAGGAGATCCAGCCACTTGCAATGTCTTTTCTTTTTTTGACCTCGTAGGGTCATCTGAAGACAAGTCGTGGGCAGAGGCCGGATGTCGTGGTGCCACTATTTCCTGTGGAGAGTGCAAGGCACGTGTGGCTGTCTTGGTCAACGAGATCATGGCTCCAATTCGCGAACGTCGATTGTCCCTCGAGACCGATATCGGCCGCGCACAAGCGGTTGAGATCTTGCACGAGGGTGGCAAGAAGGCGCGCGGTCGTGTCCAAGAGATCGTGACCCGTGCCAAGGAAATGGTGGGGATCCCTGCGTTCTAGCTCGCTTTTGCGAGCTTTTTTGTACGCTATTTTCTGAACACATTTTGGTTTCAAGATAGGATCGTTGGGGATAGCTCGATTGACTTTTTCATCTCGCGTCGTACCATCTAGCCAGTTCCTTTCAACCTCTCTCCTTAAGGAAGGAGTCCATCATGTCCGAAGCTCAAGGTGATGCGTGGCGTTGGCCCCTTGAAGGTTCTTGTGACCAAGCGCGCATCGCGCGCATCGAACACATCACTTCCCCCTATGAGAGCAGTCCTCCGCCCATCTGCTACCCAGGCACCCCGCTTGATCGCGAGATGATCGCGATGGTTCCCGAACTCATGCGAAAGCAGTTGAATGGCATCGGGTTTCACACTCCCAATGGCATCGGGGAAGGCGGGTTTGATTCGACTCAGAAGATGGAAAGCGCCGCCGTTCACATGGTCGCCGGCATGCTTGGGGGCACACCCCAAACCGTGGATGGCTACTTCTGCGGCGGCGGAACTGAGGCAAATTTGGAAGGGCTGTATATCGGCCGTCAATGGCTTCGTTGCTTCGCTGATCCACAAAAAAAGGGAATCGCCGTTCTCTGCACCCCTCTTGCACACTATTCCATCTTTTTTAAGGGGACCAATATCCTGGGACTGACCAATCAGTTCCGATGGACCGAGTGTCCCAAGTGTCATCGAGCCCACAAATTGCCCAAAAACGAAAACACCGAGCATCTGCGTTTGGTGGGGGTAGATATCAATGGCAAGATGCATTTGCCATCTTTGGAACAGATTTTTCTCAAGGCCTACGAGGAAGGGTATCGTCAGTTTCTTCTGGTAGCGACAGCGGGTACCTGCCTCATGGGTTCGATTGACCCCATTTCCGAGATCGGCCAGTGGATGAAACGCACGAAGCGTGAATATCACGTAGAATTCTATTTTCATGTGGACGCCTCATTTGGCGGTTTTACCATTCCTTTTGCAAGTGAAGGTAAAGAACATATCGGATTTGATGTTCCAGAAGTCATGTCTGTAACCGTGGACGCGGACAAGATGGGCCATCTTCCATACCCGGCTGGTGTTTTCCTGTGCCGTAAGGGGTTGCAGGAGCATGTCGGACTGGAAGTCGCCTATATCCGCGGGCATGGAGATTACACCATTTCTGGTTCACGCAGTGCGATTGCTCCTGTTCTCGCGTGGGACTATTACCAACGTTTGGGTGTGGATGGTCAGACACGGTATGTGAATGCGTGTTTGGAAGCTCGTGACCATCTGCTCCGGAAAATTTTGGAACGATTTGAGAGAAACAATCATGTGTATCCGCTTTCATGTTCTCCTTTCGTGAACTTCCTTCCTTTGGTCATCGACCTTGTGGACGGAAGTGTGCCCGAAGATCAGATTGAGCATGGGCCACTGGCTCCCTATCATCTGCGTAGTGATGGAATTCCCACCGAACGGATGGATCCACTAAGCTGTCCCATGATTGCCTACAAGTTGTGCATCATGCCGCACACTTTCGGCTTTCTTGATCGTTTCGTGGATGACCTCGAGACGGTTGTCCGCGCGGCCGGAAAATTCGGCTCCTAACGAACCTGCCCCACAACGGCAGGTTTTCTGTTTATCAACACCCCCGGTTGACCGCAAAAAAATATCTCGATAGAGTAAAGGCACAACATCGTTGATCCAGGAAGAAGTACCTTTGGCAAAACCGGTAGAAGCGAGCAGGGGATCGTGAAAGCCCTGTACGGCACCGAAGCGAAATTGGGCCTGGTGAGATGCTTGCTGCACTACGTGGCAAGCCGGAGAGCCTCCGTCATCATGGGCAAACGCATATCCTTTGGGAGTGCGCACAAGCGCCTATCTTTGAAGATAGGAAGAGAGGTGGTACCGCGAGCATGAGTCCTCGTCCTCTCAAGTCTGTTTTGTATACAGACTTGTGAAGACGAGGCCTTTTTGTTAGGGTCTTGAAGCCGTTCTTTCCATCTACACAGGAGTTTCACACCATGGGGCGTCCACTCACGCAGGTTCATTTGGGCGAAGGGTATTCGGGGAAGATTCGTATGCGCGAGGCGCTGTACACCGAACCCATTTTGACCGATGCTCATCGGCGATTTTTCGATGAAGGGCGAGCCTATACTTATCGTGGTCTTACGGCAGCTTCTCTGCAGAGATCCCTCAAGGTCAAAGAAGCGTTCATTCTTATGTGTTATGCCCTTCGAGCAACCAATGGTCGTTTGGCAGATGGTCTTCTTTCTGATCTGGAGTCTTTCGGAGCAGAGGGTGATCGTATGGCAGCCAGAGAATTTCTCTCCGGCTATGCCGTGAAGGAAGCATGGGCCGGGATTACCCCCAAAGAAGTGGCAGGCATGGTGACAGCCACGATGCTTGATATCATGCGGTTTCCTGAATATGGCAAGCGCGTGATTGAAACGTGCGGAATGGGAGGTGATCGAGGAGTTATTGTTGATGGGGAAGGCAAGGCTCGCAAGACCATCAATGGTTCCACTCTTTCCGCTCTTGTTCTGGCAAGCCTTGGAGTGGTGACAGCCAAACACGGATCTTATGGAAACACTTCGCCTGTAGGGTCTACCAATGCGATTGAAGATTTGGGAGTGGTCGTAGATATTCCAGATGTGCTTATTCAGCAACGATTGACAGAGGAGGGATTTCATTTTACGGATGCGCATGCATGGAAGACGGTTCATGATCTCTCTCATCTGCAGCCGCGTCGCGAGACGATCAACCACGTAGTGGGTCCTATGACTCCGCCGATCTCTCCAAGCACACGTTTGGACAAGATTTTGGGAGTGAATGACAAGTTGCCTCCGTGGATTGTGGCTGAAGCCTACGTCATTCTTGCAAATATCGGTGTCTTCAATGTTGGAAATGTTGCCGTGGTCGCTGGACTCATTGATCGTCCTCATGAGGAAGGGATCATCGAATCTCGCGAATGGTTGCGTGACAACATCCGCCTGGATGAATTGTCGCCCGTCGCTTCAGCAGTGTCATTTGTCCACGGGAGCCGTTTTCTCGGAACCCACTTGCTTATCCCCGGTGATTTTGGTCTTGAATTTTGGCATCCCCATGCCCCCTATATTCCCAATGAGAGAGAGGCGATCCGTGAAGCAAATGAGCAAACGCTTCGGGGGGAAATGGATAATCGACAACTGGTAGAACTCCTGTCTATGAATGCTGCCCTGGGATTGTATCTCGTACAATACATGGACGATGATACGACGCTCGAGGATCAGGGACCTGATCGTGATGCGCTTAAGGATTGTTATCAACGCTGTCTCGATCAAGTGGCAAGCGGAAGGGTATTTACTTACCTGGAGGCTTATGCCAGACGCACGCGAGATTTCGCAAGGGGCGTGTCCATGTGACGCCCTTTTTTCATAAAAACAAAAAATTTATTGTATGGTATTTCATGCTCCCACTTTTTCTGTCATAGGCATGATTCATTTTTCTCCTTTGGAAGGAGCACAGGGGTATACTGACCGCGATAATGTGTTTAAAAGAGCGACTCAAGATTTGAACGCTCTTTTACAAGGAGGAGTTGACGCGGTTATGTTTGAGAATAATTTTGATACTCCTAAATTTGCACAGCTGCCCGCATCGAACGCTCTTCATTTCGAAGAGCTGGTGGCAGCTTTGGCACCACAGACAACCGTTCCTTGGGGACTTTCTCCTTTATGGAATGATTATCGTTTGGGATTTCGTTTGTGTAAAAAATATGGTGGGCAGATGGTACGTGTTCCTGTGTTCGTGGATTCTGTGGAAACCGTGTATGGAGTATTTGAAGCAGATCCGCAGTCTGTTCTCAAAGCTAGAGAAGAAGAAAATGCAAAAGAGATTCAATTATGGGCAGACGTGCAAGTAAAACATGCGAAAATGCTTCATCCGCGTCCGTTTATTGAATCAGTGACAGATGCTATGACCCAAGGAGCCGATGGAGTGATTGTGACGGGAAATTGGACAGGCGATCCTCCCTGTATTGAACAATGCAAGGAAGCGTACGAAACAGTTCAAGGACGTGTCGCTATTTTGACAGGAAGTGGAATGACGCCGGAAAACATTTTTTCTTTTCGTCCATATTTGAACGGATGTATTGTTGGAACAGCATTTAAAGAAGATACTTTCATTACCGATCATCAAGGTCCGAATATTGTAGGTCCAGAAGTGCGGTATGATGAGCGAAAGATCCAGAAGTTTGTGGAGGCTGCACACAAAAAATCCCCCTAGAGTAAGGGGGGAGTCGGGAGTCGTCGTTTGACTCCAGCAAAGAGCGTGACGATGATGGCGCCGACTACGGTCAGAACAAGACCAATGTAGTGTCTTGATACAAGATGTTGGTGTGACATCGTAAAGAAGGAAAGGGGAATCATTCCTATGCCTAAAGTGAAAAATGGTCCCAGACAATTGATACTTTGTGTGATAGGAATGGAGAGCGAATCTTCTGCCTTGTTAAAAAGGATATTTGCAATAGCCGTTGGCACGATTCCAAGGTATATCACAGCGATCCATTCCCTTGTGGTGAGCCATGGAGAAACACGATGCATTGATATATCGATAAGCACCCAACACAGTGAGAAGATAACCGCGGCAGTGAAGGTACTGCGAACAGCATTTGCCGGATCGACATGAAACGTATTGCGATAACGTTTACGCACCGTTGCATCTATAGAACTAAGAACGGTTGCACAAAGGCTAAACATTGTCACGGCATCCAGAGAATTTCCTTTCCATTCCCGCAACAAGTCAAGACGATAAAGGATGAGGCCAAACAAAGCGAGTGTCGTTCCTATCCAATAGGCTGACCATCTTTGGCAGGAATCTCCAGCAATGAAATATCCCACTATTGTTGTGAGGGGAGCACGGAGAATCATGATAGCGATAACAGTAAGAGCTACTCCTGTCTGTTGTTGCTTGAGTGCGGTGAGCGTACAGGAGAATGAACAGCAATAGAGTAGAATGTCGGTTAGAAGCCACCTATAGCCACCTTGGTGCAGAGACTCTGTCCATTTCTGTTTCGGGTGGAAGAATGCCCAGCTGGCAAGGCAAGCAAAACAGGAAAACCAGAAGAAGCTCACACTTGCAGGAAGTCGCCGTGTTTCATTGGCAAAGACAAGATAGGCGCTGCTGAAGAATGCGACAGCCAGAAGAGCCAATCCAACACCACGTAAACGGTTGGAAACAAAAAGATTCGTTTTCATGAAGTCACCTTTTTTTGGAAAGAACACCAAGGTCTTTGTAAATGTTAAGTGATCATTTGTCAATGAGGTTATAAAAATCGTAAACTATTCTTGGAGGAGTTCTATGTCTTCATTTTCTCTCCCTTCCCATATCTGTCATCTCAAAGGTGTAAATCAAGATGGTCCTACGGTGGTCATTTTGGGTGGCACCCATGGTGATGAACGAACGGGAGTTGTGCTTGTCAAACGTCTTTTAAGCGATCTTGATCTTTCCACCGAAATACCAAGTGGCGAACATCTTCGTGCAGATATCATCGGAAATCTCTATCTGGGTTTTGGAAATCCAAAAGCCATGGACATTGAGAATCGTATGGCTTCGGATCGACGAGATTTGAATCGCTCTTTTCAAACAACCGATCTTTTCGATTCGTCCCAAATTTGGGAAGATCTTGAGCGTGCGCGTGAACTGGTTCCACTTTTCGTGCATACGGATTATCTTTTCGATATTCACGCTACCAATTTTGATTCCCCACCTTTTGTGTGTTTTGGACATGATGATCCAGAACATCGCGAACTCTATCAGCATATTCCTGTACCCTTTGTGTTGACCGATCCAGATACACGACTATCCGCAGACATGGGACTCACGGAACTTGCGACCACAGATTATTTTGTAGATACCTTTGGAGGAAGCGCTTGGGGCGAGAAAAAATTCGGACGCAAGCGTGGAGTGGGGCTGTGTTATGAAACAGGACAGCAACAAGATTTGAGCCGTGTGGAAGCCGCACTTCGAACCATGCTTCAGCTTATGTTGCAAGTAGGAGCGATCACTTCGGAATTTTTGGAAGCGATTCATGAGACTCCTTCACATAATCCACCTGTGATGCCCAAAGTCCATGCTCTTACTACGGGAGAAATTACCAGAGATTGTCCATTTAGTTATGACCAGGGAATGAATCAAGGATGGGTGCCGATTACCAAAGGGACACGGGTAGGAGTATATCAGGATGGACAAGAGGTTTTTGCAAAAGAAGATGGTATGCTCATCTTGCAGCGCGCGCCGGAGAAAATGATTCCCGGTCATCGCATGTTTTTTGTGGCCAAAAGAATCGGTTAAAACAGAAACGATATCCTCGGTGAGATCCGGGGATTTTTTTGTTGAAAAAGAAAAAGCCTTCTCAAAGGAGAAGGCCGCGTGGCTCGAGACGAGCGAAGGGGCGATGGGAAAAAGGACAAAAAAGCTCAGTGGCAGGAAGGCTCATGGCAGGAAGGGAAGGAACAGGGGCACAAGGACCAAAATGGTCCGTAGAGGAACGAGAGGATGGGAAGAGATCCTCTCACCGCAGTTGAGCTTGGGGGAAGAGGGTGTGAAACCCAGCGTGCGGTGAGGGGATGGGGGTGGCGGGCGTGACAGGAATCGAACCCGCAGCCTTCGGATTTGGAATCCGCTGCTCCACCTAATTGAGCTACACGCCCACCAAAACGGAAAACAAGGAAATGAACGTGCCAAAACAGTAGTCTTCCAGGTTTTTTTTGTCAACAGCTTTTGATCGTTTTTATTGCTTTTTCGCATAAAAAAAGGCATACTTTTTGGCATATGGCATCTTTACTTCAACGTCTTTTCGGAGATCCAAACGCAAAAGTGCTTACACAATTGCGTGAGGAAGTTGAGCGAATTAATGCCCTCGAACCATACATTCAATCGCTTTCCGATGAGGGATTGAGGGATAAAACAAAGGAGTTTCAATCACGTCTTAGTCAAAAAGAAGATAAGGAATCCATGGTCCATGAGGCGTTTGCAGTTGTGCGCGAAGCGGCTCGTCGTACCTTGGGGCAAAGGCATTTTGATGTACAGCTTATGGGAGGGTTGGTTTTGCATCGAGGAGGCATTGCCGAAATGCGCACAGGAGAAGGAAAAACTCTGACTTCCACCGCACCTATTTATGTGAACGCGCTGACAGGGAAAGGCGTTCATGTCGTAACCGTCAACGATTACCTCGCTCGTCGCGATACCGTCTGGATGGGTCAGATTTATCATGCCCTCGGACTTACCGTGGGATGTATTCAGCATGAAGGCGGGTTTGTCTATGACCCGACGTTTTTACATGTACAAAAAACCGAAGAGGAAAAAGATACAGAGCGCGACACCACGGGTTCCTTCCGTGTTCAGACAGATTTTTTACGTCCGGTTTCTCGTCGTGAAGCCTACGAGACAGATGTCACGTATGGCACAAACAATGAATTCGGTTTTGATTATCTTCGTGACAACATGGCACCGGTTATGGAAGAGCGTGTCATGCGTGAACATCTTGCCTACGCGATTATCGATGAAGTGGATTCCATTTTGATTGATGAGGCACGCACTCCGCTTATCATTTCCGCTCCGGCGGAAGCGTCCAATCAGCTTTATCAGCAATTTGCGCAAATCGTTCGATCACTCACCGAAAATGAAGATTATAATATTGATGAGAAAATGCGTGCGGCAACGTTTACCGAATCCGGCATCGCCAAAATAGAAAAAGCACTGGGGATTGAAAATTTGTATGCGGTTGGAGGAAATAATTTACAACACTTTGCCGAGTCAGCGCTTCGCGCGCGCGCTCTCTATCAACGTGATGTACATTATGTGATTCGCGAGGGAGAGATCATGATTGTCGATGAGTTTACCGGACGCCTGATGCCTGGCCGACGATTTTCCGAAGGTATCCATCAAGCGATTGAGGCTAAAGAAGGCGTGCAAGTTAAACGCGAAAGTCAAACGCTCGCCACGATCACATTTCAAAACTATTTTCGTATGTACGAGAAGCTCGCGGGTATGACCGGTACGGCCGTGACCGAAGCGGAAGAGTTTGGAAAAACCTATGGACTTGAGGTGACCGCCATTCCCACGCACAAACCATCCACGCGTTTGGATCTTCCTGATCGTGTGTATAAAAACGAAACAGGAAAATTCAAAGCTGTGATTCGTGAGATTAAAGAACGCCAAACAAAAGGACAACCTGTGCTTGTAGGAACAATTTCCGTGGAAAAGAATGAATTGTTGAGTGCGCTATTGTTGCAAGCCGGAGTGAAACATGAAATTTTGAATGCGAAAAATCACGCGCGTGAAGCCGAGATTATTGCACAAGCCGGGCATCGAGGATCAGTCACGATCGCCACCAATATGGCCGGTCGTGGAGTGGACATTGTCCTTGGAGGAAACCCTGTAGATCCCAAAGAGGCGGAAGAAGTCAAAGCGCTTGGGGGGTTACATGTGATCGGCACCGAACGTCATGAGTCGCGTCGTATCGATAATCAATTACGCGGACGTTCTGCCCGTCAGGGTGATTCCGGTTCTACTCAATTTTATGTGTCCATGGAAGATGATGTGATGCGTATTTTTGGATCCGATCGTGTCAAAGGCATTATGGATAAGCTTGGGATTCCCGATGATATGCCCATTGAAAACAGCATGGTCACTGGTTCGATCGAAAAAGCACAGCAGCGTGTGGAAGGGCATTACTTTGATATTCGTAAACACCTGCTTGAGTATGATGATGTGCTCAATAAACATCGCGAAGTTGTGTATGGTCGTCGTCGTCAGTTACTTGAGTTGTATCGTGATCAACCGATGGAACTTAAAGATCATCTTTTGCGTTTGATCGAAAACGAGGTGGAACAAGTGGTGTTGTTTCACACAGGAGAGGAGATGCAGGAAGGAAAGGAAAAGAAGGTGGGGGATTGGAACCCCAAAGAAATTGTGGAGGTCGTGCATTCCATTGTGACATTGACCGATGCACAGCGTGATGCTCTTATGCAAATGAGTTTTGCACTTTCCAAAGATAAGTTAAACACGATTGAACAGCGTACGGCGATCATTGAACGTGTGATGGAACTTGTGCGTGAGGAATACACCAAGGTGGAACAAGGATTTTCTGAGCCCACCATGTTGCCGAACATTACGCGCGCGGTGATGCTTCATTCAATTGATACATTATGGATTGATCATCTGGATGCTATGAGTCAGTTGCGCCAAGGGATTGGGCTTCGCGGATATGGTCAACAAGATCCGCTTGTAGAGTACAAGAAAGAATCGTATTTCATGTTCCAACATTTGCTCACGAGCATTGACCATGAGATTGTTTATTTCTTTTTTAAGCAAGCCAAACACGCGCTGAACTATAAGATTCAACAAGAAATGGTGAACCGATCATTGTTGCGGCGTATCGGGATGCAAATGAGTGGAGCCGTGAAAAAAGTCGGCGAACCGTCAGTGCCCGGTTCTGCCGGCGTGTCTGCCGAACCCAAAATTGGCCGCAACGACCCCTGCCCCTGTGGATCTGGGAAGAAGTATAAGAAGTGTTGCGGGGAAGCATAATAAGGAATATGCGAAAAAAGGAAAATAATTTCGCTTTCATTGATAGTCAGAATTTGAATCTTAGTATTCGCGCTCAAGGTTGGAAATTAGATTTCAAACGTTTCCGAACATATTTACTCGATAAATATAACGTGAAAAAGGCATATCTCTTTATTGGTTATATTAGTGGAAATCAGGCGCTGTATGCAACGCTGCAAGACGCAGGTTTTACTTGTATATTCAAGCCAACATTACAATACAAGGACGGGACGACCAAAGGGAATTGTGATGCAGAACTTGTTCTTTGGTCCATGATCGATTTTTTTCAATATGAAAAAGCGGTGATCGTCACGGGCGATGGCGATTTCCATTGCCTCATCGATTATCTGTTAAAACAAGAGAAACTCAAATGTGTCTTGATTCCAGATCGAAATCGATTTTCAGGATTGTTAAAGCTTAAGCAATTCCGTCCCAACCTTCGATACATGAATGATTTACAAGGAAGACTCTCAAAAAAAGAAAAGGCCCTATAAGGACGGAACCTTAGAGGGCTTGTTTTCCATTGGTGATATCTGAATAATATCAAGTTGTACCGACTTTTGTCAATTTTTCATCTTCGTATGCTCAAAACACATTCTTCCACAGTTTATCATGTTGTGTTTGTTCTTGTGTGCGGTTTTTTGTTCACTCTTTTTGCCTCGTTCGTTCCTGTTGGAACAGAATGGGCACTGACAGGATTTTGTGACGATGGATGTTTTGAAAAGATGACAAAGCTGGGATTTCCTTTTGTTGTTTTTCACCCCGACGGTCTTAATTCGGTTTCATGGTTTTTTTCCGAATGGGCATTTGTTGCAAATTTTATCCTTTTTGTTTGCGTTGTCCACACGGTTATCTCTCTTATTGCCTACGGAATCAAACAAATAAGTCAGAAGAAAATATGAGAAAAATATTATCACGGTGTTTATTTATTTTTTTAGCAGCACTCATTCTTGTTGTACTGGCCGCATTTTTTCCATGGCCGGGCACATATTCTTTTGAAGGAGCTTGGCGCTACGATGCAAGTGAGAATCGTTATTGTTCGGGAGATCGCATCTATCTTTCTTTTAGAGATGAAACATTTTTTTATCGTGTGTCAGATGGCGGAACAAGCCCTTGCAGTTTTTTGTCAACAAATCCATTAGCCATTCCTTATGTCCTCAATTCTCAATCAGAAGAGAAGGAAGGACCTTCCACCTATGTCCTTACTTTGGATGCAATGGATGTACCTTCGCCGCTGGAATTAACTTTTTGGCCTGGTAGCGATTCACTTAATGTTTTCGGTTGCTCTTTTAAAAGGCTTACTCTTTTGGAAGAAATTTTGATAAAAATTTTGCCCACGACCCTTGGAGGGGCCATGATTTTTACGCCGTAATTTTTATAGAAAGAAAATGGAAAATGATCTATGGAAGAATCCGCATCGTTTCAATTAGCTAAACAATTTTTGGGAAAAGAGGTAGAGGTTTTGATGGATAGGCCTTTGGGCAGTCTTCACCCAAAATACGGTTTTGTGTATGAGGCGAACTATGGATATCTTCAGGGGGTAAAGGCTCCGGATGGTGAAGATTTGGATGCGTATTATTTGGGAGTGGACCAACCGATAGAAAAAGGGAAAGGGATTGTCAGAGCGATCATTCATCGTTTGGAAGATGATGACGATAAACTGGTTGTTTTTCCCGAAGGGGTTACCATGACGGACGAAGAAATAGAAAAAGCGGTCGCGTTTCAAGAACAATATTTTATACACGAGATTTTAAGAGATCATTCATAATATGTCCCTTACTCCAGATCAAGAATGCGCGTTGATCGCCGCAGCAGAGGAAGGCGTGCGACATGCGTATACCGAGCATCAAAGCCCGGATGATTTTCGTATTGGCGCTGCTGTTCTTGCAGAGAAAGGTCATATTTTTTCCTCGGGTCAATATCGATCGGATAGCGGATCACTCACCCTTCATGCCGAGCAATGTGCGCTTGCCTATGCCTCTGCACATGGAGAATATGGTATCGTTGCGCTTGCAGTGACGTGGAACGAAAAGGCCGCTTCAAAAAGCGAAGGGGAGTCCATATATCCTTGTCACATGTGTAAGCAACTTTTATGAAAAATTCTTATAATAAAATTTTGATTATTTTTAGCGGTTTAGTGGTTTTAGGTTGTTTGTTTTTTGTCGGTTCGGCTTATTTTTTACCGTCCGCTTCTCAGGCCGACATCCAGACAGTTCCGGCCATTCTTTATTTAACCACTATGACCCATTTAGAAGACGCTTGGGGAGAGGCGGCCACGCAAGAAATGTATTTTAAGAGGGTGGCCGAGGAAGTGCGTTATGGAATGGATTTGGCCGAAGACTATGACGCTATTTTGACTATTGAAACCGGTCTGCCGTTTGCCGAAGGGTGTGTTAATTTTAATGATAATGTTATGGCCGAAGTTTTAGAACGAGGTCATGGAGTTGGTGTTCATCCTGATTTGCCGGCTAAAAAAGTTTTACCAATCGAATTAGCGACCGATTTTATTAAAAAACGGATCGACGCCTTAAAAAATCTGGTTGACACTGATATTATCGGTTGTTCTGGGGTTAGTGCAAAATCCGATTGGTATACCGCCAGTCTTCAAGCCGGTTGTAGTTTTGTTGATGGGACGGTGGCTTTCGCTTATCTTTCCATGCCCATGGCCCCGCTTGGTGACGAACGCTTTTATCCTTTTTGGATAAATTCATGCGAAGATTTTGTTCCAGACGAAGACGGTGATTTACTTTTGGGTTCCGGAGAAACTTTTAGTCTTGCCATGTATGCCGAGATCGGTGATCGTAACGGTGTCCACCCGGAGTGTGGCAACGAATGCCCTCTAACGACGGACGACGTCGAAATTTTTGTCAGAGAAATTACCGATTTTGCCAACGGTCGTGATACGGCGAGAATCGCAAAATTTAATGTGTACTTTCCGGCGAATCTTTTTGTCCCGGAAAATAAAAAAGTTTTAGAGCTTTTTTTCAAAGAAGCTCAAAAATTACAAAACAGCGGAGTTCTTCAATGGGCCAGTCAGGCCAAAATTTATGAAGTCATGGTAGCTGACAGATAGAAAATTTTAAGATGCAGATAAAAATCATAGAGGAATTCATGATATGTCTCTTACTTCAGATCAAAAACTCGCACTGATTGCTGCGGCAGAGGAAGGCGTGCGACATGCGTATACCGAGCATCAAAGCCCGGATGATTTTCGTATTGGCGCTGCTGTTCTTACAGAGAAAGGTCATATTTTTTCCTCGGGTCAATATCGATCGGATAGCGGATCACTCACCCTTCATGCTGAGCAATGTGCGCTTGCCCATGCCTCTGCACATGGAGAATATGGCATTGTTGCGCTTGCGGTGACGTGGAACGAAAAGGCCGCTTCAAAAAGCGAAGGGGAGTCCATATATCCCTGTCACATGTGCAAGCAACTTTTGTGGGAAAGTCATTTGCATTCAGGATTGGATATGGAAATTTTGATTGTGGAGAAGGGGGAAGTTCTGGAACAGATCCATTTACAAAAACTTGTCGGCGACTACACCTGGCCGAAATAACAACACCAATTTTTTATGGATCCACTTTCATGGAAAGAATTGTCACGCGAGATTGCCTATAGTGGGCCTCGAGAAAAAATTATTGAGAAAGTGATGTACGAACTTCCCAACGGTAAGGTATCAGATTTTTATCTTCGTCGCGTAAAAAATACGGTCGTTGTCCTGGCGCTTACCACGGATCATCAGGTTGTTTTGGCCAAACAATTTCGTCCGGGGAAAAAGAGAGTTTTATTGGAGCTTCCCGGTGGTAGTATCGAGGAAGGACAAACACCGGAGCAAGCCATTCATCACGAGCTTTTGCAAGAGACGGGTTATGAGGGAAACCTTCACTTTGTGGCAGAATCTTTGCGCGACGGATATTCAAACTGGATCTCCTATTGTTTTGTCGCTACAGATTGTAAAAAAGTTTCCGCACAACAACTTGATCCGCATGAATGTATTGACGTGACTCTTTTATCTTTGGAGGATTTTAAAAAACTCGTCCGTTCTGGCCAAATGACAGACATTGATGCGGCGATGCTGGGTTTGGATTATCTGGAATTGCTGTAAGAATGAGATAAGCTTTTCTGCTATACTATTCTCAAGACTCCTTATTCTTTTTTTATGATCGAGCCAGGGATTTACAAACATTACAAAGGCAATGAATATCAAGTCCTTGGGGTGGCGAAACATTCCGAGACGCTTGAGGAATTAGTGGTGTATCAGGCGCTCTACGGCAGCGAGGAGATGTGGGTGCGTCCATCGGCGATGTTTGAAGAACAGGTGGAATGGAATGGAAAGCGTGTGCCAAGATTTCAATGGGTCGGACGCGGAGTGTAACTATGTCTGATTCTCACGCAACATTTTCCGCCGGAGGAGTGGTTCTTAATGTGCAAGGGCAGATTTTAGTGGTGAATCAAAAACATAATTCTTGGTCTTTGCCCAAAGGTCACATTGATCCAGGAGAAACTCTCATAGCTGCAGCGAAGCGGGAAATTTACGAAGAGTCCGGTCTTTGCGATCTGGTGATGATACGAGAACTCGGAACGTATCAGCGTTTCAAAATCGGCAAAGATGGAGTAGGGGAAGATCAAAGCGAATGGAAAACGATCACCTTCTTTTTATTTCGTACATCAGAACAAAACCTCGTTCCTGTGGATCCTGAAAATCCTGAAGCGCGATGGGTGAATAAAGAAGATGTGGTTGTTCTCCTCACTCATCCCAAAGACAAAGAATTTTTCTTGAAGATCAAAGAAACAATATGACCCGAGCATTATTAGAACAAGTGCGCAATTTGCAGATTCCTTTGGGATCGTATGTCTTGTTTGGTAGCGCACCTATGGGGGTGCGGGGTATGAGGGAAATAAAGGGCGTTGACATAGTTGTGATTCCCGAAGTATTTGAAGATTTTAAAAAAAAGCCAGATTGGGTTTTTGAAATAAAGCCAAACGGATCAGAATGTTTGCGTCAAGGATCGCTCGAGATGTTTCATGGATGGTGGCCGGGGGAGTGGGATGTGGCAAAACTCATTGCCGAGGCTGATCTATTGGAAGGGTTGCCATTTGTGCGATTGGAAGAAGTGAAACGATGGAAGCAGATGAGAAATTCCGATAAAGATAAAGTTGATCTTCAGCTCATCGCGTCTTATCAAGGTCTATGAAAATTACGATTTGCGGGAGCATCGCTTTTTTTGAGGAGATGTTAGTTGCCAAAGCGCAACTCGAAACAAGCGGACATGAAGTGAAAATGCCACCCACTCATGTGGCGGATGAAAACGGTTCTCTGATTCCCATTGCTGAATACTATCGCCTCCGTAAAGCCGATCATCCTGCTGATTGGATTTGGGAGCGCAAGTGTGAAGCCATGAAGTGGCACTTTGAAAAAATAATGTGGGCTGATGCCGTTCTTGTGCTTAACCATGAAAAGAAAGGAATTCCGGGTTATGTGGGTGCTAATACACTCATTGAAATGGGACTTGCCATGTATCTTGATAAACCCATTTATTTGCTTCATCCGATCCCGGAGATGGACAGTAAAGAAGAACTATTAGGCATGAAGCCCATTATTTTAAATGGCATACTATCTTCCCTATGCGTGTAGTCCATAAAAAAGTTTGGCCTGTTTATTTTGAAAGCCTTTTGTCCGGTAAAAAAACGTTTGAGTTACGGTTGAATGATTTTGAAATCGAAGAAGGTGACACCTTGGTCTTGGAAGAATGGGATCCGCAAACAAAAACATATACTGGTCGCACTTTGGAAAAAGTCGTGACTTATGTGGGGAAATTCCGTATAGACGATTTGTTCTGGCCCAAAGAGGAGATTGAAGAAAAGGGATTGCAGATCATTTCCCTTCAATAAAAAAACACCCCGATTGATAAGTCGGAGTGTTTTTTTTGTTTTCCAAGACGAACAACACTTTTTTATCTTCGTAGTCGCAGCGAATTAAGCACAACGGAGACCGAAGAAAATGCCATGGCTGCGGAGGCGATGATCGGGGTCAAAAATCCAAGCGCTGCAAAGGGAATCGCCAACACATTATAGAGAAACGCCCAAAAAAGATTTTGTTTGATGATGCGATAAGTGCGTTGCGCCAGAACGATTGCTTGCGGAACTTTTAAAGGATCGCTTCCGATAATCACCATGTGTCCGGCTTCAAGCGCGATATCGGTTCCACTTCCCATGGCGATCCCCAAATCCGCTTGTGTGAGCGCAGGCGCATCATTGATTCCATCTCCCACGAAGGCCACATGTTTTCCCTGTGCCTGCGCTTGCTTTACCAGATCAAGTTTTTGTTCGGGAAAAACTTGAGCGAAAATATGCGTCATACCCAATGGTTGTGCAATCGCTTCCGCGACTTCTTTTTTGTCGCCTGTCAACATAGCTGTCTCGATATGACGCGTGTGTAATTCTTGCACCGTTTTTATCGCGGTGTCCCTGATCTGATCGCGAAGCGCAAAGAGACCGGCAATTTCTTGTTCTTTTGCAAAAATAAGAACGGTGCATCCTTCTTTGTGCCAGGCGCGTATGGTTTTTTCCAAAGCGGGAAGGATCGGGATTCCCATTTCTTCCATCCATGCGCGTTGCCCTAAGTGATAGAGATTATTTTGTATATTTCCCTGCACGCCCTTGGCTGTGACAGACAAGAAATGGTCGACAGGAAGCAGTGAAATTTTCTCTTTTTGTGCATGAGAGGCCAATGCCAAAGAAAGCGGATGAGAGGAGAAATGTGCAAGACTTGCAGCGTGCTGCAGAAGATCAGAGTCAGATCCCCGGAGGGTTTGCACGTGTACGATTGTGGGTTTTCCTTGGGTAAGTGTGCCCGTTTTATCAAAGAACACTTTTGAAATGTTTCGCGCGCGTTCAAGCGCCTCGCCGCTTTTGATAAGTATTCCTTGTCGCGCTCCATGTCCGGTTCCAACCAAGATGGCTGTGGGGGTGGCAAGACCCAAGGCACAAGGACAAGCGATAACCAAGACGGCAATGGCAGGAATCAAAGATGTGGTCACATCTTTTGTGATAAAAAACCAAACAATAAATGTCGAAAACGCAAGACCTAAAACCACGGGGACAAAGACAGCAGACACACGATCTGCGAGTGCTTGAATGGGCGCGCGTTTCATTTGCGCGTCTTGCATGAGTTTTACAATGCGCGCCATCAGGGTTTCTCCTGCGGGTTTTGTCACTTCTAAGGTCAGACTTCCGTCTTGATTGATTGTGGATGCAAAAACAGTATCCCCGATCTGTTTTGTTACGGGAATACTTTCGCCAGTGAGAGCAGATTCATCCACGTTTGAGACTCCGGATTGCACCACAGCATCGGAAGGAATTTTCTCTCCGGGTTTGACCAACACACGATCTCCCACACGAATTTGTTCGGGTGGAATATCTCGTGTGCTACCATCCTGTTCAAGTAGATGTGCTTGCTTGGCTCCCAAAGAAAGGAGACCTTGCAAGGCTTCGCCAGCCTTTCCTTTGCTGCGGGCCTCCAGGGCTTTTCCCAGTAAGATGAAAAAAGTGATGATGGCCGCGGTTTCAAAATAGCGATGTGTCTCCACAAAAACCGCCCACCAACTTGAGACAAGAGAAACAAGGGTGCCCAGCGAAATCAGAGCATCCATGCCGGCCGTGAATCGTCGCGCTTGTTGGAAAGCGACTTTATGAAAGATAAATCCCGTTCCAAGAACCGCAACAGAAGCGAGTATTCCTTCAAACCAAGGAAGGATCATTGAGGGGAGAGGAAGAAACCCCATAGCAGAAAGAAAAACGGGGAGAGCGAGTATTCCCGAGAGTAAAGCGCGGCGATCGGCTTGTCTGCGCTCGCGTGCAAACGGGACGGCTCCATGATCATGTCCTTCCATGCCCGTATGTTTTTCTTGCGAAGCGGAATGAGAAGGAACTTGATATCCTTCTTGCTCGACTATTTTGTGTAATGCATGAATGTCTACGTTATCGTCTGCGTTGACTTGAGCTTGTTGCAAGGCATAATTTACACGTGCTTCTTTTATACCAGGATGTTTGGAGAGTTGTTGTTGAATGCGCACAGCACAAGAAGCGCAGTGCATACCTTCAATGGGAAAGTTGTAAGTTTTCATAAAAAGGGGTCAGGTCGTGAATCGTAGCGTTTATGTTTTAATCTTCGACGATAAGCGTCCCGCGCACCATGCCCATAGAGCAACTAAAGGTAAATGTTCCGGTACGATCCGGAGTAAAGGTGATAGTGTTTACTCCTTTTTGCAGGGGCATAAAGATATCGAAGGCAGAGAGGATAAGAGAATCTGCACACCCTACGCGATCCGCGCGATCAATTTCCCATACCACGGGAATATTTTTTTTCACGGTGAATACATCGGGGTCATAGCTGCCATACGGAGTCACTTTCATACGAATGGTTTGTGTCTCTTCCGTTTGTATCGCTGTTGTCGTTTCTCCCCATGTGGGCCAAGCGCTTAGGAGCAATAAACCGTTTTGCGCAGTTTGAATGCTCAATGCCAGCGCGATTGCTCCGGCTCCTAACGTTGCCCACACGCGCACACTTCCCTTGATAGAGGTAAAAAAGATCCCAATTCCAAGGAGTGCCGGAAGCGTTCCCAAGACAAAAAGCCCAAGAGCAAGAGCTGAGAGCCACGGATTCCCAAGTGATAACGCATAGAGCTGCATGGCTTGAGTGAATCCGCAAGGAAGGAAAAAAGTGAGCGCTCCGGCCATCCATGCTCCTTTTGGATGCCCCAAAGGAAAGAGGCGTTTGATAAACATAGGGAAGGATGCAGGAGTTTTGAGGTGAAAAGACGGAGGCAACCACTGTACCAAGCGCAAACCGAGAAAGAACAAAAGAATGGCGATTCCAATGAGAAGAAAGCCGTTGATCGTTGGAGAGAGATGCACGGTAGATCCCAACGTGCCAATCAAAAATCCAAAAAAGACAAAGCTTGTCAGACGGCCTGCATGAAATTTAAGATGGAATTTCCACGGATGATTGAACTTTGAGGCGGATCCCATGGCACTCGAGAGACTGGCAAGAATCCCTGCAAGCAAGGCGGAACAGGTGGAGAAAGAAGCGAGGATTCCTATACCAAGAATGCTTAATAACGGAAGAGTCCGTGATGGATCAAGAGAAGGAGAGGAAGTAAACGGAAGGAGAAACCAAAGAACGATCAAAGCCAGAACAAAAAGAATTCGTTTTGGCGATACGCGAAATTTTACGGGCGCGTTTGAGAGACGATACCCAAGAGGGGACAAGAGAGATTCAATCTCCTTTGATGTGTACACACGATCTGCTGTGAGATGAATTTGCTGAGTGTGAAGATTGACCGTAATTTCTTGAACGCTTGAAAGTGCACGCAAGGTTTGCGCGATGGTAATCTCGCAGCTGGAACAATGCATGCCTTGGACATGAAAGATTTGTTTGGACATAAAAATGAATAGAAAAAAATAAAGATGCGCCCTTTTTTCTATTCACGTTTTTGAATCGCTAAATGACGAGAGAGAGTTGAAAGTGGCGGGGGGACGGCATCGGTAAAAAGAGGATCGAGCAAAGGAAGAAACGCATGGTGGAATACGACAGAAAATATCGAAGTTCTTTGGAAGAGGTGGAGGAGGACATCCGCTTGAGGAGGATTTTGATAGTCTTGAGAAAGACAATGAAAGAGACAATTCGTCGCCGGAGAAGGAGGTGGAGGGGTGTTTGATGTTTGGTGGCAAGAAGAAATGGGAGGAGGGGTTTGTGTATCTGCCGGGGCAGAGGCGGGAATCACTAAAAACCATCCTGCAAGATGCAGAGTAAAAGCCAAACAAAGAATCCAAGAGGTGTGGCGCATAAACAGAATTATATCGCAGAGAACGGTGAATGAAAAACGGAGCGTAAGTTTTGCTCTATAGTCCTCACATCATGAAACAGGATTTATCCATCCAGAGGGATGGCGGTCTGCTTGTCTTTCGCGTAGAAAAATTCTCAATGTATCTACGGATACATCTGCGGTTTTTCTACGCTCCAAGACGGCGCATCCCATCCATTCCTCTGGCGTCTAAAGTCCCGTTTCATAATGTGAGGACTATGGAATTATTCCTCCCAGTTCGCTATGCTGGCAGCGTATGAATACACAAACGTATCCAACGATCAGGCTGCGCGCAGAGCGCGAACGCAGCACCTTGGCCAGGCACCCATGGATTTTTTCACAAGCCGTCCATTCTTTGGATACCGAAGTGAGACACGGCGATCTTGTACAAGTGGAATCCTGGGAAGGAGAAGTGATTGGAGTGGGAACATTTTCCGAATCCTCTTCGATTGTCGTGAGGATTTTTTCTTTTACTCCCTGTACGATCGATGAAACGTGGATGGAGGAAAAGATTTTGGAAGCGGATGCGCGGCGCAAAAAAGCAGGGGTGACGGGTGAACACACCGACGGATATCGTGTGGTATTTGGAGAGGCCGACGATCTTCCGGGAATCGTTATTGACCGGTATCGCACGGTGTGTGTGTTGCAACTTTCAACTGCCGGAGCGGATCGTTTGCGCGAGATGATCGTGCAAGCACTTGAGAAAATATTTCATCCCGCAGCGATCGTAGAGCGCAGTGATATGCCTTCGCGTAAAGAGGAACGACTGGAACCCGTTGTTTCCGTTCTCCACGGGACACTTCCCAAGAAAATTCTTTTTTCTGAAGAGGGAATTGAATATCTGGCCGATCCCTTGGAAGGACAAAAAACAGGATTTTTTTTAGATCAACGACCTTTACGCACCTGGCTTCTTCAAAACGCTCATGGTCGTGTGCTTAATCTTTTCAGTTATTCCGGCGCGTTAGGCATTGCCGCGATCAAAGGTGGAGCAGCGTCTGTGTTGAACGTTGATGTCAGTGCTTCGGCTTTGGAACTCTGTAAAAAACAGGCGAAGCTCCACAAAATTGATCCGGACGTTTTTCAAACTGAAGAAGCGGACGTGTTCCAATACCTCGGAAAAACCACAGACGAGCTTTTTGATATGGTCGTTTTGGATCCGCCGGCGCTCATCAAATCACGTAAAGATATGGAGGAAGGACGTAAGGCCTATCACTTTCTCAATCGCGCGGCTATGCGCTTGGTCAAACCCGGAGGCATCTTTCTTTCCTCGAGTTGTTCCTATTATTTTTCTTTTGAAGATATGTTTACAACTCTTCGTCGCGCTTCGCTTCAAAATAAACGCACGTTTCATATTTTTTCTTCCTTTCCTCAACCTGCAGATCATCCCGCTTCACTGTATTTTCCCGAGTCCGCTTATCTCAAAACGATTATGGGAGAGATGGGGGAGAGTTGAGAGAATGGGAGAAATAAAATTTTCAATTTTTAATATTCAATTTTTATGAAAAAACTTTCTTTTCCTCTGACGGGGTTTTTGCAGGCATTGGGTGTGGTTGGTTATATCGCGCTTGTAGGTAGTTTTATACATCTTTTAGAATCCACCAACGTATCACAGACCCCTCCCGCCTTTATCGGTATCATGTTGATGTTATTGCTGCTCGTTTTCTCCGCAGGAATCACGGGAACCCTTGTCTTTGGATATCCTGTCTATCTTGCTTTGCAAAAGCAGTGGAAGGAAGCTGTCTTGGTTACTGCCTACACATTCGCCTCTTTATTCCTCATGGGTTTTTTGCTTGTGATATCCATGTTTTTATTTTGGTCTTAATCTATGCTCATCTCCATTCTTTTGGCTACGCTTGCGATCAGCTTTCTTTCTTTGATCGGCGTTTTGACTTTGGTGGTTTCCAAAACATCTCTGGATCGTCTTTTGCTTTTTTTGATCGCACTTGCGGCCGGAGGACTCATGGGTGGCGCGTTTCTTCATTTGATTCCCGAATCCATAGAACTCGCAGAGGAGATGACAGGAAACTCTCATGCTGCACTCGAGCAAGTGTTTCTTTTTTTAATCGGCGGGTTTTGTTTATTTCTTTTTTTGGAACAAGGCCTGCATTGGCACCATCAACATGGTCGCGTCCATGAAGGACATACGTGTGATAAAAAACCGCTTTCTTATCTTATTTTGTTTGGAGACGGGGTACACAATTTGATTGACGGGCTTGTCATTGCCGCTTCTTTTTTAGTGAGTCCTTTGACCGGATGGATCACAACCGTCGCGGTCGCTTTGCACGAAATTCCTCAAGAAATGGGAGATTTTGGTGTATTGGTGTATGGAGGATTCAAACGTTCGCGCGCGTTATTTTTTAATCTTCTTTCCGGTTTGACCGCGGTCTTGGGTGGAGTGATCGGTTATTTTTTTGCCGGACGATCAGAAGCTTTCATGCTCTATCTTCTTCCTGTGGCTGCCGGAGGATTCTTATATCTGGCGGCATCTGATTTGATACCCGAAATCAAGCATGAACATCAAGAAGGAAAGAAAGTGTTTGCTTATTTTTTGACGTTTCTTTTAGGGATCGCCATTGTTTGGATGATGCGATTTCTTCCGATCGAACATTAGCGTATAATAGTGACGTATGTTTATACGTTCTTGGATGCGTCATTGGTGGTTTTGGACCATGATCGTTGCGATCGCTCTTGTGAGCGTTGGTATCGTGTACGCATTTGTAAAACCGCAAGATGTTTCTTGGCAAACACATCGCATCACTTTGAGCACATTCACTCAAACCGTGGAAGTTTCCGGAGAGCTTGAATCCATTGATGAAGTTGAGCTCTCTTTTGATTTATCCGGTACGCTCGATCAGGCTGTGGTGCGGGTGGGTGATGAAGTCCAAGCCGGAGATCTTTTGGCGTATTTGGAAAGCGATGAGTTGATTGCAGATGTGCAAAGCGCTTATCAAGCCGTGCTGGTGGCGCAAGCAAACCTTACACAAAAACAAGCCGGTTCCACATCAGAGGCTATTGCCTTGGCACAGGCAAATGTGGTTTCTGCGGAAGCCGTGCAACAAGCCGCGCAAGTCGCTTTAGAAAATGCACTGGTGGATTTGATTCATGCGCAAGCGAAAGCCGCAGCTACGATCGCGAGCGCAGAGGCTGCGCTTCAGACAGCGACCGATACTTACACAAACACGGTAGACTCTTTGGAAGAAGATGTGGATCAATCCTATGAGGATATGGTGAATGCGCTCTGGTCTTCGATGATTGAGGTGCGTAATGCCATCTCGGATGCCGATGAAGTGTTGGGGGTGCAAAACTCTACAGGCAATGATGATTATGAATTGGCGCTTGGTGTTCTTGATTTGCAAACCGTGGGGGATGCGGAAACAGCGTTTTATTATGCGCAGGAAAGTCGCGATGCGATTGAGTCTACGGTTTTTTCTTTGACGTTTGACAGTGATCGAGTGTTGATCGATTCCATGATTTTTTCTGTGCAAGAAGCGCTTGAGGATGCCGGGCTTTTGCTTTGGCACACCCGTCAGGTTTTAGAGGCCACCGTACCGACCGCGGATTTTACAGCTGCCGAACTTTCCGCTCTTAAAGATACGATTGATGCCAGTCGCAATGCGATTCAAACCGATCAATCCGCACTTCTTGTTGCGGATCAAGCTTTGCAAAGCGCGCTGATCGCACAAGAGTCTGATAGGGAGGCTTCACAAAACGCATTAACCGAGGCGAAGCGTAATGAAGAAAGCGTGCGTGTTACGCAAGAAGGCGCAGTGGCGACAGCCGAGGCCGCTGTGCGAACATCCGAGGCAACGCTTGCGATACGCACAGCAGATGTGCTTTCCGCAAAAGCGTCTTTGGCACAAACTGAGGCACTTCCTCGCTCGATTGATCTGGCTGCCTTGGGGTCTGAAGTGGAGCGCGCACAGGCAACCTATCAGGCGGCCGAAGCACGTTTGGCTAAAGCCGAGATTCGTTCTCCTATTGATGGAAAAGTAAGCGATATTGCGTATAAAAATGGCGAGCAAGTTCTCGCCGCTTCGGGGGTCGTGACCGTGCAGACGGTGGGCGATCAATACCGTGTGGTGGCTTCAGTGACGGAATCTGATATTTCAAAAATTGAAATAGGAGATCGGGCACAGGTAACGTTTGATGCGCTGGGAAATGATATTTTTTCTTCCGCAACCGTGACCGAAATTGATCCTGCAGAGACGATGATCGAGGGGGTGGTCTATTATGAGGTGACTTTGTACCTCAACGACGATGCCTCTGCGTTTGCATTAAAACCGGGTATGTCGGTGGATATGGATATTCGTACTTTGGAAGAAACCGATGCGATTGCTGTTCCTCAGCGCGCGGTTTTAACAAAGACGACAGGAGAAAAATATGTACGCGTGGTGATAGGATCGGGATCCTATGAAGAGCGCGTGGTTACAACAGGTTCTTTGGGAGATGCGGGAATGATTCGCGTTTTGTTTGGTCTATCCGCAGGAGAAGAAATCATCCTCAAGCTCAATGGAAAATAATACATGTCTGTACCTCTCATTCAATTTCAAAATGTCACAAAGGAATTTGTGAATGGGGAAGTGGTGACGCCCGCAATTCGTGGCGTCACTTTTTCCATAGACAAAGGAGAATTTATTTCTATCATGGGACCTTCGGGATCGGGAAAGTCGACCCTTATGCATATCATGGGTTTTTTGGATGTGCTTTCAAGCGGTATGTATTTGTTTGGAGGAAAAGATGTGAGTCGCTTGAGCGAGGACGAGCTTGCACTTATGCGCCGCAAGGAAGTGGGATTTATTTTTCAGACATTTAATTTGCTCGCAAAATCCACGGTGATTGATAATGTTATTTTGCCCATGGTGTATGTCGGTGTTTCCAAAACAGAACGAATGCGAAAAGCAAAAGCCGCACTTGAAGAGGTTGGACTTGGACATCGTCTCTCTCATTTTTCCAATCAACTTTCAGGGGGAGAACGACAACGCGTAGCGATCGCCCGCGCGTTTATTAATAAACCGTCGGTTGTATTTGCTGACGAGCCTACGGGAAATTTGGATACAAAATCTGGGACGTTGATTTTGCAGAAGCTTCAAGAAATGAACGAGCAAGGTCACACTATTGTGATGGTGACGCATGAGGAGGAAGCGGCACATTATAGTCGGCGTATTTTGCGCGTACGTGACGGAGAAATTTTAAGTGATATCCAAAACGGTCAGCCGCGCCACGGGGAATATCACAAATAATATGAAAGCTCGCGATCTTCTCAAAACCAGTTCGGAATCGTTGTTGCGCAACAAATCGCGCACGTTATTGACGATTTTGGGAATCGTGATTGGGATCGCTTCGGTGATTTTGATGTTGGCGATCGGACAAGGAGCCCAGGGAATTATTTTGAGTCAGGTCGCGGATTTGGGATCTGATCTCGTATTTGTGGAACCAAGTTCCGGAGATCCGACATCAGGTCCACCCAATCCGTATATCGAACAAACCATCACTTTGGATGATGTGGGGGCGATTGAGAAGACAGATTATTTTTCTGTGGTGAGTCCTATTTTGATGACCACCTATGCCGTCACTTGGGGAGATGAGAGCCAATTTGTGCAAGTGGAAGGATCCAATGAAGGGTATCCTTATATTTTTCCTGCGGATTTTTTGTATGGACGTTATTACACCGAGGCCGAGGTGGATTCTTATGCACGCGTGGCAGTCCTGGGAAATGAAATTGCGGAAGATTTATTTGGGGATCAATACCCCATTGATCAAACGATCAAGATCAATAAAATGTCTTTTCGCGTCGTGGGAGTGTTGGATGAACAGGGGACGCGTTTTTTTCAAAATATCGACAAGTTTATTTCCGTTCCCATTACCGTGTTGCAAAGGGATCTTATGGGAGTGGATCATGTCACCTATATTGTGATGCGTGCCAAAGGAGATGTGGATGAGGCAAAAGAGGAGGTACGCTTTGCTTTGCGTGCCACACATCACATTGATAATCCCGAGCAGGTGCAGGAAAAAGATGATTTTTTTGTTTCCTCTCAAGATGATGCTGTAGAAATCATCGGGGTTGTGGGAGGGGTGCTCACCATTTTACTTTCTTCAATCGCGGCGATTTCTTTGGTTGTTGGAGGTATTGGGATCATGAATATCATGCTTGTGTCTGTGACCGAGCGCACGCGCGAGATCGGACTGCGTAAAGCCATTGGCGCTACGCGACGAGAGATTTTAATTCAATTTTTGATGGAGGCCGTGATGATCACCATGCTTGGGGGATTATTGGGGGTTTTGATTGGGGTGGTGATGTCTTTACTGACAGCAGTGGTGATGTCTCATTTTGTAGAAGGGTGGGATACCGTGATCCCGATCGATGCGATTGTATGGGGAATCGTGGTTTCCACCACGGTTGGGTTGGTTTTCGGTATCTATCCCGCTCGTCGCGCGGCAAAATTGAATCCGATTGATGCATTGCGGTACGAATAATTTTGTTGAGATTTTTCCTCACTTTTTGGAAGTTCATCAGGAGAATGACAGGGAGAAAATAACAGCTGAATGATGACGAATTCGGATCAAGGAAACACAACAACCAATCATACGTTTTAGTCGTAGAAGGAAAAAATAAAAAACACCCCATCTTTTGATCGGGGTATTTTTTTTGCTCCGTCGGCGAGACGAATGATCTGGCTCTCGTGATAGTTGGGAGGTCCCTTCTATGTGACCCGCATGAGCCTATACGGTCATCTAGTCGAAACCGGATCGCCGTATCGGCCTTGTGCATTCTTCGCTTACGCAAAGAGGTTACCGCGGGGCTTTTACGCGCTCACCTCGGTGAACGCGGTTCTAAGCCCAAATCGTTCGTTAGCCCAAATTCGAATCGCCGTGGAGCATCTTTATCATAGCATGGGAAAGAGGGATGAGAAAAGGAAAGAGGGGGAGGAAAAAATCACCGATGGTTTTGGGACGATCTTTACTATTTATAATAACTTCAAAAAAGCAAATCATCTACTTTCTAAAGCAGAAATATAGTAATGATCAGATGTTTCCAAGGCTTGAAGAAGTCTCCAAGACAGATCTTTTTTACCGTCTTCGTGTAGCGTCTCAGCGGTTTTTAAAATAGAATTTCTATACTTTTCTCGAGCTTCTTTGTCGGCCATCACTTGCATGTATGCTTCCAAAATTTGAAAATCAACTAATCTTTCTTTTCCGAGTACAGAAACGGTTTCTACACCTGATCCGGCAATACGTAAATCAGTATCCAGTTGTTCTGCAAGCAAAGCAATTTTTTCAGGATCCGGATGAGCACTAAAATCGACCCTTACCTTTGGTAGATTTTCGCATCCAATAGTCAAAGCGGCCACCGTCGTTGCTATTGCCATCTCTGGACCAAATCTTTTTGCGTACATATTTTTGAGATTAAAATTTTTCCAAATCCATCTTACCCCCCCCTGTAAAATTACAATTTTTTATGTGGGTAACTCGGTGATCTTTGTGTGAGTAAAGGGATTAGGCGATTTTTCTTTTTGTGAATTTTTTTTGATTTTGAGGAAGGAGACTTGCCAGACACTCTCGCAGCATATCCGCTCCTTTTTGAAAGCGAATCCCCGCATTGAGCAGTTGTTCTTGTTCAATTTTGGAAAACTGTTCCCAAAGTTTTTTTTGCGTATCAGTTGATTGAAACCAAGCGCGATAGGCTTCGCTGTCTACGACATAATGGGTAGCACCTAAAGCGTCATTGAATTGTTGTGTTTCCGTATCTTTTGCCAGATACACGCGCAAGCGATTTTCAAAAGAAATCGTTTCACTTTCTTTGAGTTTTCCTTCGGTTTTCTGTGCAATTTCATCAATTGTTCGACCGATTTCCACAATTTCACCAATGAGATTAACCGCTCTTTGCAAGGTTGCGGCATCCACGAACGTTTCCCATTGACGTTCCAAATTCACAAGCGCCTCGATGGTTTGTCCTGCGCTTAGGTGTCCGCTCAATATGCCGTCACGCATGACATTGATTTTTGTTTCCAAAAATTTCCGTTTTTCTCCCGCAGATCCTGGGGAATTTTTTAAGGATCCATATCTTTCCAAATAGGTTTCATATGCGCTATGGCGAGGATCAGATTGAGAAGACCCAAACCATTCTTTCTTTGTGACGCTAGCAGGAGACGTCCCTTCCGCTTTGTCAAAAGGTTGTGAACGATCCACGCGATCGGGCAGTCTTGTTTGCACATCAGGAGCGGCTTGCTTTGGAGTTTTTCCAAACCCAAGGGTTGCGCTGAATTTTTCAAAAAATCCCATACATGATTTGTGAAGGCTTCTTCTTTGATAAGAAGAGCGTGTTTAGTATTTTGTCCTTTATTATACCCACCTTGCGATTCGTTTGCACGCACGTGACAGGTGAGGAGTTAAGAAAAATATTTCCTATTTTTGAGAGACGGGGGAAGATACTCTTGTTTGGCATCGTTTGTATTTTCAAAGTCCGGCGTGTATTTATAGCCTTTGCTATAGCCAAGATTTTTCATGAGGTTAGTGGGAGCGTTTCGCAGATGAAGAGGAACAGGCTCGGTTGGCGTTTCTTGAATGTCTTTTTGTACAGCCATGTAGGCAGTATAGAGAGCATTGGATTTTGGCGCTTTTGCAAGATAGAGAACGCTTTGAGCCAGACAGACATTACATTCAGGCATGCCAAGGAAATGGGCGGCTTGATAAGAAGCGATGGTTTGAACAAGCGCTTGGGGATCGGCAAGACCTATATCTTCGCTGGCAAAGCGTACAAGACGACGGGCGATATAGAGCGGATCTTCTCCAGCTTCGAGCATGCGTCCCAACCAATAAAGCGCAGCATTGGCATCCGATCCGCGCATGGATTTATGAAGAGCAGAAATAATATTGTAATGTTCCTCGCCCGCACGATCGTAGACGAGGTGCGTGCGCTGGAGCGCTTGTTTGATGGTTTCTTCATCAACACACACCTGCCCATTAGCGCTCGCTTCGGATGATTGGACCGCAAGTTCCAGTGCATTGAGTGCTGTGCGCACATCGCCATTGGCCGCTTGAGCAAGAAATGTGATCAGCTCATCGCTGATGGAAACCGACAGATTTCCCAAACCTTTTTTTTCATTTTTGAGCGCGTGCTTCAAGATGGTTTCAATATGATCAGAAGTAAGAGCCATCAGAACAAAAACGCGACAACGAGAAAGAAGAGCTGCATTGATTTCAAACGAAGGATTTTCCGTGGTGGCACCAATTAAAATAATGGTGCCGTTTTCGACCGAGGAAAGAAACGCATCTTGCTGACGTTTATCAAATCGATGAATCTCATCGACAAAAAGAATGGTGCGTTTTTGATAAAATTTTTGTTGTTCCTCCGCTTCCTTAATAATCTCGCGCACTTCTTTGACACCGTTGTGCACCGCGGAGAAATGGACAAAATGCGCATGGGTTTTTTGAGCAATGAGATGAGCCAGTGTTGTTTTGCCTGTCCCGGGTGGCCCCCATAAAATCATCGAAGGCACTTCGTCTTTTTCAATGGCTTTTCGTAAAACCGTTCCAGGACCGATAATCTGATCTTGGCCTAGGTAATCCCCAAAATCCTTAGGCCTCACCCGATCCGCCAGAGGAGAAGATCGAAAGCGATGTTCTTCTTGTTTGTGAGAAAAGAGGTCCATAATGGTTAGGTCGGAAGAAAGAGACGATGATGTTTTAGAGCGATCAATCCCTCCTTTTGCAGACGCACTATCATGGCTTTGATCCAAGCTTGATCCAGAGACAGATCAAAATGGGGATCAATCATGGGGCCGATTGTTTTGAGAAATGTCTCCGGATGTTCGCGAACAAATTTTAGAATTTTCCCGCGGTAGATACGATCAGGATAAGGTTTATTTCTATGTCGAGATTCTTTTGCTTTTTTGATCATGATTTTTGGGATGCGGACGTGACCGGAGAGAAATCGAGGAGCCGATTTACAGATGGCCTTCAGCGGGCAGGATGCACAGGCCGGAACTTTTGTGCAGGTGGATGTTGCCAGATCAAAGAGGGCTTGAGGTACATCATAAAATGCTCCGCGTTTTGGCAAGACAAAATCGGCAGATTGAACAATTTTTTTATCCATCTTTAAAGTTGGGTAGGGAATTCCAAATAAGACTCGTCCAAGAACGCGTCGAATATTGGTATCAATAGGGAGCGTTCGTTGATGTAGAGCAAAAGCACAGATGGCCGCGGCCGTGTAAGGACCAACCCCTTTGATTTTTTCCCAAGCTTCAGGAGTAGAAGGAACACCGTGCGCTATGATGTGTTTTGCAATATCTCGCAAGACTAAAGATCGACGATTATAGCCAAGTCCTGACCAGACCATGATCACCTGCCCATTGGTGGCTTCGGCGAGAGATTCCCAGGTTGGAAATTGTGTAAGCCAGCGTTTGTAAAAAATCATGACGCGCGAGACTTGGGTTTGTTGAAGCATGATTTCGCTTACCAAAATTCGGTAAGGATCACGAGTTTGGCGCCAAGGCAAATCACGTCCGTGTTGACGGTACCATCGTAAAAGCGTGCTACTCAATCGTGGGGACATAAATGACACCAGCGTCTACGAGTGCTTTATAGTGCTCTGGCGAATGGCGATACAGATACTCCAAAAGTTTTCCGCGAATATAATCAATCGAAAATCCTTTACCTACGGCGTAGTCCACGAGTTTTTTTGCGGCTTCTTCTTTTTGATTTTCTTCGGTCATAATCTCTATTTCCGCCACTAAATAAGGATGACCATCTCCAAGGTCACAGGAATCAAGATCAATGGAATAAGGTTCATCCTGATAGCGTTTTCGTGTGGTCGTGATGGTGCTAAAGGGGGCGTATCCGGCTTGCGCGAGAATCTCGTTTGTGAGCGTGCAGGGAGGAAGGTGAAGAACCTCACAAGTCTCTTCGTCCGTCTCGATTTCACGATATTGGGTGAGAGCCATTTTGTTTCCCAGAACATGGAGAGGAGTTTTGATTTCAAATCGACCGTTACGATTGCGCAGCCATATGTCTTTGCAAGTGAGAACAAAATCCAAAGTGTCGTAGTAGGTATCGGTTTGAATTTTTTCCCCAAGAAACGTGGCGCTTGCGATGATTTTTGCTTCTTGCTCTGGAGTAAAGTGAAACTTTTTCTCGATCTCGATCATAGGGGATATTGTTAAGGACGGGTTGATTGTAACATGACCATTGGTGCCTTGCACGGCATAGATTTCTTTGTTATGCTTTTGCCACGTTCTTTGGAAAAAAGAATTATTCCGGGGTAGCTCAGTGGTTAGAGCGGCTGGCTGTGGCACACGCTTATAGGTATTATAGAATTCTATGGAATCCAACAAGCGATCCTATGCCCGACGCGCGGAATATCTCAAAAAAGCAGTTGTACGCAGAAGGCGTGAAGTTCGAGAGAAGGCGATTGCTCACTTAGGTGGTCAATGTCAGATATGTGGTTATAAACGTTGTGAGCAGGCTCTCGATTTTCATCACCGCAACCATAAGGAAAAAACATTCGGCATTTCCCAAAAAGGATATACAAGATCTTGGGAAAGAGTAAAAGAAGAACTAAAAGGTTGTGTCTTTCTTTGTGCAAATTGTCATCGAGAAATTCACGCAGGGTATACGCAGCTTCTGACAGAGATGTCAGAATGATCATAGGGTGAACTTCTGGAAGCCTACATCCGAAAGGATATGGTAATCAGAAGCCAAGCCCCACGAAGTTTAAGACAAGTGGGGAAGGTTCAGAGACTATCCGTTATGACCCTCAAAAGAGAGGGGAGGAGTACCTCGCCAAAAGGCGGGGGAAGCGCCCTACATCCTCGCAATATGCAGGATGATGATATAGTCCACCCCTTTGGGAAACCAAAGGATGATGTGTAACCAGTAGGTCGTGGGTTCAAGTCCCACCCCCGGAGCCACAAAGATCCCTAGCAATTTGCTAGGGATTTTTGTTATCCGTGATAGAATGATCGTGAAGTTTCCGTGTGTACAAACAGAAAAGTCCGATGTCCGGACTTGACCCTGTTTTCCATTGCCTCAAACGAGAACCATAACAATTCCACTATGCAAAATCGTCCACATACAACACTTTTCATGCTCATGTCGATAGATGGCAAAATTACAAGCGGAGATTCGGACAGTCTTGACTCAGATCGTGATTGGAAGCGTATTTGTGGCGTGAAGGAAGGGCTTTATCAATATTATGATCTAGAGAAACAAACCGATTTTTGTTTTCTACAAAGCGGTCGCGTTTTCGAAAAAATTGGCATGAATAATCGAGGACCATCAGTTGAAAAGATCCCTGTGACCGGGGTAGTCATAGACAACAAGCCGCATCTCAATGCAAAAGGCCTGCGCCATCTTTCAACCTGGTTAGACCGAGTGATTATCGCCACAACAAATCCAAACCATTCCGCACATACTTTTGGAGGAAACGTACAGGTCATTCAATACAACAACACGATTGATTTCTCCGCTTTACTGACAGAGTTAAAAGAGAATTTTGACGTTGACCGAGTCACCATCCAAACCGGCGGTACATTGAATGGTCTTTTATTGCGTCAGGGACTCATTGACGAATTATCAATCATCGTAGCCCCACTTGCTGTTGGAGGAAAGGGAGTATCAACACTTATCGACGGTGAGGCAATCCATTCCGTTAATGATTTGAACAAGTTAAAGGCACTCGAACTTACATCCTGTGACGTATTGAAACATTCATTCCTTCATCTTCGTTATACAGTTTTAAACTATTCGTGATGAGGGTTGAAACTGTATACTGTTCAGGTATGAAGAAAGAAATAAAATTTCCGACAAAACAAGAAGTTGATGTCCACATAAATCAGAACAGGACGGAACTTTTTTCTGACCCAGACTTTCGGGAATATGAGGAAGTGGATATTATTTTTCTCGAACCAACACAACTTATTGCTTTGAGAGATTACCCTCCTCTGCACAGTCCCGAAGCTTTTACGGTGTATCGCAAGAAATTTGTAGCAGGTGAGAGAGTTGAACCCATTGTTGTTATTCCATCTCGAATTGTTATTGAATATTTAAAGAAGAATGAAGTTCGTGCTCATACGTACAGACAAGAACTTGAGCTGTTTCTTAATACACACCCACGAGCCACATACTTTATGCTCGGTGGCAAACATCGTTCGGCTGCAGCAACGATATTAGGTGTAAGAATTCCTTGCCTTGTGATCAGCAACGATGCTGATGTCGCTAAAATTAACGCTCTTATGGCGGAAGGTAAACTGACAGGCATGCCGAGTGTTGGAGAAAATTTTAAAAGGACACTTTCCGAATTAGATGATCATTATTTTGAACACAAAGTTTTTTGGACCATGGATGAAAAAACAAAAGCAATGATAGATCACGGGGACATTTCTCTTTAAAGTCAAATGAAAAAAATTTAGCGCTCGAATGGCTGTTTTTGAATGACTCATAACAGGGAATCGGCAAAATTCTTCAGCGAAGGCTGGGGATTTTTGTTATCCGTGATAGAATGATCGTGAAGTTTCCGTGTGTACAAACAGAAAAGTCCGATGTCCGGACCTGACCCTGTCCTCCACCGTTTTCCTTTGGTCTCATTATGAAAAAATTTCATGGAAAAATATTTTATTTTGTCTTCACCATATTGTTTGGTGCATTCACGTTCCTCTATGGGGAATTTGATGATAGCCCCGGTGGCCAATTGATAGGATTGGCGGCGGTTATTATTGGCATCATAGGTTCGATGCGTTCATTGCGCGCGGCAAGCCGCATGGGACGAACGAACAAAAAGTCATAATAGTTTTATGAAAATTGCAACAAACATTGGACGTGATGCTTTTGGTGGAATCACTATTTCCAACCTTGCCCTTTTTGATTGGCTCGAAGACAAAGAGGATACTATTGTTGGTATTGAATACGTAACTTCAAGACATTTTTTAGGGGCGGTAATCTTTCGTCGTTACCTTCCCTCGTTTTTCAGTCATCACATTATTAACGGTATAGATATTATTCCCCGTTTTTCTTGGGAGAAAAGTGGCAATCTCAGAAAACGTTGGAATATCTTAGTCGAGACAACAAAAAATGTTTTACGACAAGAAGCACCAGATATCGTTTTGATTAATGGGACATATTTTGCCCCTTGGATACTCGCTATTGCAGCACACGAGCTCGGTATTCCCATTGTTTTACGATATGCGGGTGTGTTACAAAGAGAAGTAGGTCATAGACCTTTTTTTATTAAAAGACGTCTTTTGTCTTATGAAAGATGGTTGGCATCAGCGGCCAACTCTATCATTTTTCCCTCAACTCTTTGTCAGATGGTCGTAGAAAAGGAAATAGTAGGACATGCTGTGAGACACAGTGTCGTAATACCAAATCCAGCCACATCAGGTTTATTGCGCCATCAAAAACCAAACAGTCGTTATGTTATAGCCGCAGTCGGTCGTTGGTCACGAATAAAAAACTTTCAGGCTTTTATCACGCTTCATCAATCGTTGTTAGAAAAGAAGTTTCCACACCAAGCAATCATGGTTACTTCGTATTGGGACAAAAAGTTCGGTATTCCAGAAACCATTGAATGTAAAGATCCCATGAGTCAAGAAGATCTTCAAAAGTTTTATCGATCAGTTGATCTTCTGATTGTTCCTTCACTTTTTGAAACTTTTTGTAATGTTGCGGCCGAAGCATTGGTGAATGGAAGTTCCGTTCTGGTTTCTAAAAATGTGGGTTTTGCCGAAATACTCATCAAGGCTGGACTTAAACGTATGGTGATTGATTCGTTTGATTGTCCTGAAAAAGTTGTATTAGCGATAAAACGATTGGCTAAAATAAAACTTTCAGAAAAAGAAAGAAAAAGGGTCGTCGCTTTGCTCAATCCGCAAGAAATACATCAAGACATTCTTAAGACGCTTGTCGGAGTTGTGAAAGGAAAATGATGAATTGTATGAAAAAATATTTTTTAGCACTCCCGAGTCACTGTTTTCAAATCACTTGCGATGTGGGTCCAGGAAAATTTTTCAGATTCGTCTGGAGATTTTCATTGTCCGTGATAGAATGACCGTAAGTATTTTTAACCCATTTTTCCTATGTCTAAACGCATCTTCTTTATTCCGCTCCTGGTTTTAGTTTTGATCGGTGCCGGATGCCAGACAAACACCATTCAAGATGATAGCGACACCGAAACAACTCTGGGAATCACATCAGAAACATTTGAAAGTGAACAGGGAGATTTTTCTTATACACTTACGTGGAACACAGGCCTTCTTTCTTTATCTGAAAAAGTCTCTACCGAAGCTTCAGAGCATGCCCCTTCTTTTGCCGTTGTCGGCGGCGGAAACATTACGGTGGTCACAGGCCTCATGGATTCGCCCGAATATCAAATGTCCACCTTTATCAATGATATGTATTATGAGGGGGATCGAGAAAAAATTTGGTTATCTGAAGTCGTTCCCTCAGAAGCCGGTATGAATAATCCCGTTTATTTTTTCTCCCAACCAGTTGATTGGAACCCTGCATGTATCGTTCAATACGGTGCTATCAAAGGGTTGAACGAAGCCTTATTAATACGTTTGGAAGATTGTGAGGGCAATGATATGAAATCAAGTGAAGCATTTCATGATCTCTTGAGCGATCTGATTATCACGAGAAAATAAGTTTTACGAGACAGGACACCACATGAGGTTCTCTTGGTGTGGAAAAAAGGACTGTGGAAAAAGCTGAAGGGGGTATTGTTGAGTTCATAGTATCTATGCTCTATGCTAAAAGCATTGAAAATGTATTATAAATCATAATGATGAATTTTATGTTTAGAGAAAGAATGGTCACACAGGATTTGGGCTCAGAGATACCACACCATGATGTGGTCGATAGAAATTTAGAGTGTGGGGGAGGAGACGATAACGCAATCAGACGAATAAGAGAATTGATTCAGATCTATAATAATTTCAGTGATACTCAAAAGGGAGAAGAAGATATCAACAAAAATCCTGATTATCATGCAAAGCCCGGTGCAGAGCACGTAGATGAGATTTTGCGACTTATTGCCGGATTAGATAAGTCTTTGAAAAATGCAGAATCAATAGTCCTTGAACTCAAACGAGGAAATATTATGCCGCTTGACAGTTTATTGAATCCACGAGAAGTCCAGGGGCCAACCGAATTATAATTTTTTTGTTTTATTATCCGAATGGTAAAAACACCGAACTAGTCGGTGTTTTTACGTAAGGATCCGAAAATGATTTATGCGGTGCGGGAGATATCTTCAATAAAGGGAATTCCTTTTGCTTTGCAAATTTCTTTTTCCAAAGCGATACAAAGACGCGGATCCATTCATGATGACACCTCGTCTTTGATGAGGGTGCCGAGATCAAGGACGCTATCAAAGTGAATTTGTTTTACGAAGTCTTCGCTGTGACTTACAACAATCATGCAGCCTTTGTAGTCATTGAGCGCACGAGCGATGACAGGTAAATGGCGAAAGTTAATGTGATTGGTTGGCTCATCAAAAATAAGGAGATGTGGTTTTTGTAAAACGAATCGTGCAAAACAAAGCAACCCTTTTTGTCCTTCAGATAAGGCACCAATGGGGGTTGCAAGGACATCACCATTGAGAAGAAATTTTGCTCCTGTTCGGCGAATGGTTTCATTGTCCGGCACATCCATCGCGGTACACAGCGAGTCATAAGCGGTTTGTGTAAAATCGAGTCCTGAAAAATCCTGTTTATAATAACCCGTCTTTACACCTTCTGTGATAAGAGCTCCGGGATTTTTTTCTTCGGCAAGCGCGCGAAGAAGCGTGCTTTTTCCAATTCCGTTTGGACCGGTAATGAGGAGATGATGACCGCGTCGGAGTATAAGATCAACGTTTACACAATGGGCTTCGTGATGACGAATTACTTTGACCGAGGTAAGACGCACGATAGGTTCAATGAAGGGTTCGGCAGGAATGGTAAAATCATCAATCGTACGGTCATCGCGTCGTACATCCACCATATTTTCTTCCGCTTCCGCCACTTCCTCTTTTAATTTGCTTGCCAGTTTTCGCATCTTTCCTCCTTTGTGAGCAAAAAAGTTTACTTTGTCTTTGCGATCTTGAATGGTTTTGAGCAGTTGTGCATTTTTTGCACGATCACGCTCCACCCGAGCGGATATTTCTTCCACTGCATCACAATAATTTCCATCATACTTTTCCACCTTGCCCGTAAAGATATCGAGATGTAAGACACCTTCGGTAAAACAGTTTAAAAAATCCGCATCATGAGAAATGACCAATGCGGTTTTAGGATACAAGATAAGAAAGGCGGTGAGATGCTCGATGCCATCGCTATCAAGGTTGTTTGTCGGTTCATCCAGAAGCAAAATATCCGGCTCTTGAATAAGCGCATAGGCAAGAAGAAGCCTGGCTTGTTGACCGCCAGATAAACTACCGACGGTTTTATCAAGAGGTGTGGAAAAATTGACAGCTTCCAAAACATCATGAATGCGCTTGTCAAGATTGTAGGGAACCTGTGCAAACGCATGGGCAAAATAATCTCGTATGGTTTCGGGAAGATGTTCACGGGCCATGACTTGTTTTGCAGTCGCGAGTGTCGCTCCTGGTAAAAGATGGATTTTTCCATGATGAGGTTTGAGCTCTTGGGTCATCAGTTTAAAGATGGTACTTTTCCCTGCGCCGTTTTGTCCCATGAGGGCGAATTTTGTATTTTCTCGCATGGAAAAACTCGCCTCATCTAACATAAGATTTTCCGCAGAGTAACCGAAAGAAACTTCTTCAAAACGAATCACCACATTGTTTGATGTCATAGAAGGCCCAAAATCTATCATATAAACGTAAAAAAGACGAGAACACACTTGGAGAAACACCTATCCAACCAAGCGCATTTATTTTTTGTGATAGAATAATAAAGTTAAACAAGACGAACGACGATTCCATGATTTTAAAATAATTTAGTCTTAATGCGTTTTTATGGCCAAAGGAAAAGATGCGCGGAAGGAAGTAAAGAAACCAAAGAAGGATAAAAAGAAATAAGATGTTTGCGTGAGGAACTTCAGAAGCAGATTCAAAAAATCTCCTCGGTCAACACGAGGAGATTTTTTATGATAGACTGCCATTATCTCATTTTTATGCGCATTTTACTGATACAAATTAGACAAGATGCAATTTTACAGCACGAATATAAGGCGATTATGGAAAAAATGCAGTTGCGATCTTCCGAGTTGATTTCGTGGAATATTTTTATGTCATTGACTCCTCCGGAACCGATCGAAACATTTCAAGCCATTCTCATAGGGGGGAGTGGCGCTTATTGCGTTTCGCTGTGGAATATTCCACAGGAGCTCGAGGCGATTACTCAAGTTGTGCGGATAGCTTATGCGCGAGGGATACCGGTGCTGGGTATTTGTTTTGGATGTCATTTGCTTGCTCACATATTCGGGGGAGAAGTACAGATGGATTCTTTTCGACAGGAAGTGGGCACTTTTGAAATAACGAGTACAACCATTGCGACAAGCGATACATTATTTTCTCAATTACCAAAAAAGTTTTGGGCTCAAGAAGGACACAAAGATCATGTGGTGCGTCTTCCAAAAGGAGCTATTCATTTAGCTTCCAGTGCGCTATCAAAATATCAAGCGTTTAGATTATCGGAGGGGTGTCTCTATGGAGTACAATTTCATCCCGAACTTTCCAAACAAGACGTTCTCGTTCGGTATCAGATGTATCATCAAGATTATCAAAAAAATCAGCATGATGGTTTTGTCTCTGATGCAGGATCTTCAGATGGGCAGAATGATCTCAATAGTTTGGCAATGGGAATATGTGAGGCGCCTGATGCCGAACGTTTTTTGTTGCTTTTTAAAAAAAACATTGGGAAAAAGTTTTTTTAAAATATTTTTGATCCATGTCCTCTCTATGAAAAAAATAAGTGCGATCGGATTTGATTGGGGTGGGGTGATTCTTCAACACATTGACGGAAGTTTTGCCCATGTGGCCGCTGAGTATCTCCATGTGGATCATGAGTGTTTTCGACGCGCCTATTTTCTTCATAATCACATGATCAATAAAGGAGCCCAGAGCAAAGCGTTTGATCAAGCGACGGAAATGTGGCAAAAGATTTTGTTGGAACTTGATCGGGTTGATCAGTTGGATGCTTTTATGACATTTGTTCAAAGTCGGCCTAAAGGTGACGTCAGTCAGGAAATGATCGCATTGATTCAACAATTGAAGAATCAAGGGTGGAAGCTGGGACTTTTAAGCAATGCTTCCTCTGAAGGTGCACAACGCATAAGAAATCACGCATGTCTTGCTTTATTTGATGTCGCACTTTTTTCCGCAGAGATGGATTGTATGAAACCGGAACCCGAGGCGTTTCAAAAGTTCACTTCCGCGCTTGGCGTTCCATCACCTGAACTTGTTTTTATCGATGACTCAACCTACAGTCTTTCCACAGCAGAGGAGATCGGATACATTCCCATTCTTTTTCAAAACACCAGCCTCTTGAAAGATCAACTAAAAGCGCTGGGCATTAGCGTGTAAAATCAAAAATCAAAGGTGGGGACAGAAGCGTCCCTGCTTTTGTTTTGGCGTGATAGAATTAAAACAAGATCAAAAATCAATATGACGGAACAATCACACGAAGGAAGAGGAAATTTACCCGAGAGAGCTGATGGAGACACTCGCCAAAAACGTCTTGCATTTTTGCGAGAAAAAATGGAAAGACTTTTTGAAGGAGAAAAAAATAGCGAATTGCGTCAGCAGATAGAACGCTCATTTTCGGTTCCGCAATATGGGGAGTACCACAAGGAAGGTTTGTTCATGGATAGTCATTTGCGACTTATCTTTCATACGATAGAGGCCGTGCGACAAGGAAATATTCCCGATACAGTATCTGAAGCAACGGCCACATCGTTGCAAAAAGCGCTTGTGCAAGATCCGGATATGGTAGAGCGTTATGTTTTTTTACATGATATCGCCAAAGCGGATTGTCTCACTGTGAAATTTGCGTCTCTTCAGGCGGCTCAAGAAGCAGAGAGAACAACGGAAACGCAGGAAGTGTGTATGACATGGGCGCAATGGAAGGACTTTTTGGGTCAGGATGAAGTGGAGGCGAAAGTGATGGAAGAAGACGAACGCGCTATGCAAGACTACCTCGATTCCAAAGAAGTCATGGGCATTTCTTACTATCATCCAGATCGTAAACATGGGGATGCCGGATCACAGATGCTCCGAGAGTTGTACCCAGGGGTTGAGGCAACCACACTCATAGCTATCGAGCATCATGAGGATGCGTTTCAATTTCAAAAAGTGGACACCGAACGATATCTGTTGATGTATGAGGCTATGAATAAAGAGGAGCGCGATTTTGCTCTCCTGGCAAGTTATGTAGACACGGCTTCCTCTTTTCGTTCCGATGGACAGCCCGACCTTTTGAATTTTTTAGCGCTCTCCGCGTCAAAAGAAAAAGTTGGTGCTTTTATGCGTGTACTGGAAGGGTTAGATGCTTCCACTCAAATGATTGAAGAAGCTTTTCGTATTTTTGTAAAAAATCGTTTGGAGAAGCGTAATAATCCTCGTGAACCTATCACACAATTGCTGAAAGCATTGGCACAAGGACGTTTTGATGCAAATAAACTTATCAAGACGTTTGATGATTGGTTTTTTGGTGATCAGCCCGTCCGAATGGAAGAAGTTCCATTGTTCATAGAACGATGGAACAAAGAGTGTACGCTTCCTTCTTTTGATCGAGAACGATTGAAACATGGTTTTTTGACTCTTGTGGAAGGCGCCTTTACACAAGAAGACGCGATCACATTAACCGAACTGGCCTTGATGGACGCAAGTCAAATCGGAAGACAATTCGGAAAAAAACTTGGATCCCGCATGGCACACGTGCGGGAAATTCTTGAGCAATCAAAAAAATAGTAATCAAGTCCATTATGAAACTTCCTTTTTCTTTTTTCCTCCTTCTCCCTCTGATTTTTCTTGGCGTCGGGTGCACCGAAGATCTTCCCGAAGATCAACAGATTGATTACGAGGAAGATGTGAAACCACTTATTGAAGAGACACATCCCACAACCAAGGTGCGTGGAAGCTGCAATGTGATCGCAACAGCGAGTCATTGCGAGGATTATATCGGATCCATTTGGACAGATCAGCAAATGCAATTGCATTGCGGTGGGACAGGGACATTTAGTTTTGATGCATGTCCCTATAGCGAAAATGGTGGTTGCCGCACAGGGGCGGAAACAATCGCGGAAAATATGATTTGGTCATACAACTATGGTGGTCAGCCGATCACAGGAGAGGATTTATATTATGAATCTCAATCCTGCGATATTTTGGAAGGCGCCGAGTGGGTGCTGCCCGAAGATCTTTTGCATAAGCCGTAGACACACAACGCTTATCTTTTTTTACGAAATTTTAAAATATGGAAGGTGCAGAGCGACATCAAGAGGTCACAGAACGTGAATCTGTGCAGGAGAAAACAGTAGCCGCTATTTTATCAACGGCTGTTTTTGAACATGATGAGAATAATCCGCGTATATTTCGTGTGCATCTTGCATATGGAAGCAAGCGACTTGATTGTTATGTGCTTAAAGACACAAAAGTGGCCGGAGCCATGATCGAAAGCGAACAAACGAAAGAAAAAAAAGAGGGAGAAACCTCTCTTCTTTACCGTGCGTTGTATCATGTATTGCGTGGGGTGGCGAATCGTCTGGGAGAAGCTTTATCCTATACGTTTGTCACGGAAAATGAAAAATTGATTGCTTGGGCAAACACGCACGGGAATGAAATTTTTCACTGGAAAAAAACAACGGTGGATCACGAAAGCTCGCTTGGATCTTTCTCTTGTGAGATTTTTCCAACAGTGTCAAAAAGAAAGGCTCAACAACGAAAAACACATCAGAAGACAGAAATTCTTTTATGGGAAGTGCGAGAATATTTTCCTGGCTAGGGGGTCAGGTCGTGAATCGTAGTGTTCAACATTTATTTTTCTATGACAAGACCACTTCGCATTGAATATCCTGGAGCATTTTATCACATCATCTCCCGCGGAAACGCGCATCAAGATATTTATCTTGACAATAAAGATCGACAAAATTTTTTAATGAATCTTCAGCATTGCCTCCGGTCGCACTCTCTCCGATGTCATGCTTATTGTTTGATGAACAATCACTATCATTTACTTTTAGAAACGCCTAGAGGGAATTTATCTCAAGCCATGCGTGACATCAACGGTCTCTACACTCAAAAATTTAACAAGAGACATAAACGTATTGGCCATGTTCTTCAAGGGCGTTACAAAGCTTTCCTTGTTGAAAAGGACGCTTATCTTTTACAAATTGCTCGTTATATTGTCCTCAATCCACTAAAAGCCGGTATAGTCAATCATCCAAAAAAATGGAGGTGGAGCAGCTATTCCATTACAGCTGGTCTTAGAGAGTCTCCAACTTGGTTTGACTCAAGTGTTATTCTTGCTCTTTTTACATCAAATAAAAAAAGAGCACAAAAGTACTATCGTCGATTTGTATATGAAGGTGAAAATGAACCTTTTCTTTACGAGAAAGGAAAGGGGGGTGTGATTTTGGGTAGCCAAGAATTTGCAGATCAGATTCGGAGAGAGTTTAAAAATAAGAAAAGTTCAAAAGAAGTTGTCATTTCTGAAAGAGTGATCAGTCGTCCAAGTTTAGAAGATTTATTTTTTCAGATAGATAATCAAGAAGAACGGAACAAGATGATAAAATTAGCTAGAATAAAAGCCTTTTATTCCGTTACAGAAATCGCGAATCATTTAGGTTTACACAGAACAACCGTCAGTAAAATTTTTAACGATAAAACATGAATGCTACGATTCACGACCTGACCCCTTTTTATGTCTAAACTTTTTCCTCCTCCGTTATCACTTCGCAAACTCATTGGCCCTAGTTTTTTGATTCTCGCGCTCGGGCTTGGATCGGGCGAAGTGATCCTCTGGCCTTATCTTGCCTCCAACTATGGGCTGGGCATCGCTTGGGGGGCGCTCATCGGCATCACGTTTCAGTATTTCATCAATATGGAAATCGAACGCTATGCGCTTGTGAAAGGCGAAAGCGTGTTTGTGGGATTTACAAAAAAATGGAGCTGGACACCCTATTGGTTCATTCTTTCCACTTTTGTTGGATTTGGATTGCCGGGGATTATCGCCGCTTCGGCAAAGGTGTTCAGTGCGATGGTCGGGGTTGAAGATTTTCGTTTCATCGCCATTCTTTTTCTCCTCTTGATCGGTTTCATTTTGAGCGCGGGTAAAACCGTGTACGGACTTATGGAACGGCTCACAAAGATCGTTATTCTTTGCGGTGTCCCATTTATTTTTTTATTGGCGATCGTGTTGAGCGATCCACAGGATTGGTTCATCCTTGGAAGAGGAATTTTGGGAATAGGGGAGGGATATCGTTTTCTTCCGGAAGGAATTATTCTCGCCACCTTCTTTGGGGCGTTTGCTTATTCCGGTGCGGGTGGAAATCTTAATCTCACCCAATCCATCTACGTAAAAGAAGAAGGCTATGGCATGGGGAAGTATGCGCAAAAAATTTCCGGACTTTTCAAACACCAGACAGTGCAAGAAATGAAACTGGAAGGAGAGACCTTTCCAATGAATGCCGAAGCAAAGAAAAATTTTTTCGGATGGTGGAGAAAAATTTCCCTAGAACATGCATTGGTGTTTTGGTTTGTGGGAGCACTCTCAATTTTTCTTCTCATGCTCCTTTCTTTCGTGACCTCGTTTGGTAATCCGGAAAATGCACAAGGGATCAGTTTTGTGATCACCGAAGGAGCTGCCATTGGAAGCCGAATTTTTCCCTGGGTCGGCACACTCTTCCTTCTGGTCGTTTCTATCATGCTCTTTCAGACTCAACTGGGAGTGATGGATTCCACTTCTCGTATTATGGCCGAGAATGCGGCGCTTCTCATCATGAAACATAAGCGCACACAGACAATCGCTCTTTCTAAAATCTATTTTTCATTTCTGTGGGCGCAAATAGCTTTTGGTATTTTGCTTTTCCTTCTGGGTATTTCCGAACCTAAAACCTTGATTGTGCTTGGTGCTTGTCTCAATGCCGTTGCCATGTTTGTCCATGTGGGACTTGTTCAAGTGCTTAATCATCATGCGCTTCCTAAAGTTTTTCGTCCTCGTGTGTGGAGAAAAATACTCTTGGCCGGCATTTTTCTTTTTTTTGGCGTCTTCAGCGCAATCGTTTTTATCGATCAGCTGTTCTAGTCCGTGCTATACTATTCCTATATGAGAAAAAAAACATCAAAAAAAATGGCAGAGCCCTTACGGGAAAGTTTGACAGAAAGTATTTTTACGTCTCGTATGAAGCGACAACGCACTTTGACCGAACGTTGTGCAGATAGGCTGACCGATTCTTTTGGAACGATTTTTTTTCTGAATTTCAATCTTGCATTTTTTCTCATTTGGATCGTTTGGAATATGGGGTGGATCCCCGGATTCCCCTTATTTGATCCTTATCCCTTTGTCTTGCTCATCACGGTTGTTTCTCTTGAAGCGATCACCCTTTCCACCATTGTGCTTATCAGTCAAAGGCGTGCAGCGAAAACCGCAGACATTCGATCCGAGGTGGATCTGCAAATCAATATCCAATCCGAAAAACAAATCGCCAAAGTGCTTGAGGAATTGCAAGAAATGCAAAATCGCATGAAGTTTGTTTTTCCCAATGACCCCGAGCTCGAGCGTTTAAAAAATCCGATGAACGTTGCTGAACTAGAACGCAATGTGACGAAGAACCTATGAAATCCCATCACGTTCCGTTTCGCCATTATTTTCTTTTGAACATCAATTTCGTCATTCGAATGCTCATCCTTTCTGATGTGATTTGGGGCGGGGCGATCGGACTGTTGGGGCCCATCTTTGCCATTTTTATTGTGGACTTTATCGAAGGGGGAAATGCGGCTGTCGCTGGCGTCGCCACGGCCATCTATCTGGTCATTAAAAGCGTGATGCAAATTCCGGCGGCATCCATTATTGATAAAATTCGCGGAGAAAAAGATGATTTTTGGATATTGTTTATAGGCTCAATTCTCGGCGCTTTTATTCCTCTTTTGTATTTGGTCATTCACACCCCCGTGCAACTCTATCTGGTGGAGGCTTTTTACGGACTCGTCATCGCCTTTACCTTTCCTTCATACATGGCCATTTACACCCGTCATATTGATAAGGAAAAAGAAGCGACCTCCTGGGGCATGTATTTTACTTTGAATGATTTTTCCGCGGCGATCGCGGCTTCGATTGGCGGAATTGTTGCGGAATTAGTTGGCTTTCAGCCTCTGATCATTGGGGTTGTTTTCTTCAGTATCCTTGGTGTGCTTTTGATTTTTCCGATTCGTCCGTACATGCGTATGCCAAAAACGTCTTCTCAAAAAGGGGTATGAAACGTCTTTTCTTTTTTTTCACATTGATTTTTTTGTTGGGGATTTTTTTCGCTTGGCACAGCCTGTCTACAAAAGAGTTCCCGCTAGACGTTTCAGAAATTTCCGGAGAAATTTATTATTCCAATACGTCGGAGGACGAAATTATTTTAGAAAATATTCATCCGGGAGAAATTATTTCTTCCCCACTTCTTCTCACCGGACGCGCACGCGGTTCTTGGTTTTTTGAAGCATCTGCTCCGGTCGTCCTTACTGATTGGGATGGACGTATCATTGCCGAAGGCACGATCCATACAACCGAAGATTGGATGACCACCGAGTTTGTTCCCTTTGAGGGAACCCTCACGTTTGAAACTCCATCCTATGGAGACATCGGTTCGCTCATTTTACAAAATGATAATCCCTCCGGTCTTCCCGCCTATGATAAGGCAATCGAGATCCCCATTCGTTATCGTTAACGTATGATTTCTCGTGCGTGGAAAAATAGTTTTCTCGTTATTTCCGGAGCCTTTGTGCTTCTGATTTTATTTTTTCCCTGTTTTGTTCTTTTCAAAACTTCTCGCCACATTTTCACCGAAGTGGTTTCCGCACCCATAACGACGGTTGCCATTGTCTTTGGCGCCGGACTTAATGCACTAGGTGGCCCTTCAGATGTTTTACAAGATCGTCTCACCGTGGCCGCAGATTTATATTATCAAGGAAAAATACAAACGATTTTGGTTTCTGGAGATAATCGTGTGGAAGGGTACAATGAACCACAGGTGATGTTTGAAACCTTGACGGAAGATTTTTACATTCCTATCGAAGATGTGAAGATTGATTATGCCGGACGTCGTACCTACGACACGTGTGCGCGAGCAAAAAGTATTTGGGGTGTGGACCATGCGCTTCTTGTCACCCAGGCTTATCATCTTCCGCGCGCATTGTGGACATGCACAACCTTGGGGATCGAAAGCCAGGGGGTCTCTGCCACCTTGCAACCCTATCTTAAAGATCTTTGGTTTCGCGTGCGAGAACTCGGAGCGCTTTATCAAATGGCATTTGATCTGTATTTTTCCTCCCCATCATTTATCGGTGGCGATCCGATCATCGACCTCGATCTCTAAAAAAATAGAATTTTCTACCCGCTTTTAAAATCACTTGAACATAATACAACGATTATGCGTCCACTTTTCAGCACGCGTCTTGGTTTGATCATGATCGGGGTTTTTGCCACGCTTCTCCTTTTTTTGCCTGTGAGACTTTATCAAACCTTTCCTTCCTTTTTTTCTTCCCTGTTTTATTCTTCTGATCGTTCAGTTATTACTTTGGGGAGTTCGGCATTCGGCAGTTTGGTGGCAACCGACGAACCACAAACCGGTGACACCCTTGGCATGGGAGGAGGAAAGGAAATAACAAGTGAAGAGGCCGTGTTATCGAATGGTCTTTTGCCTGCGGAGTACTATCCGACCATTTCGTATCGTTATGTGTATGAAGGAACCTTGCCCGATTTTTCCACGTTCCCAAGTTTTGTGTATAAACGTTCATCCATGATCGAAGCTCCCGAATCGATTGCGCGAGCCGTGAGTTCATCCACCATCGGTTCTTTTGATTTTTCTCGCCTCGGCAATCTCACGTTACAAAATATGTATTTGGCACAGGAAGGAGATAAGGGGTATGCCGTGGGCGTGGATTTCACTTATGGCAGTTTGTATATTAATCAAAATTGGAATACATGGACCGAGGATGTGTATACGCCGCTTGCTTTTTCCGATCTTCCGCCTTTTGAACAAGTGATCGCTGTCGCGGATGCATTTCTTGCCGACTTTGGATTGGATCGCACGGGGTATGGCAGCGGAGTGATTACAGATGCGGATCTTTTTACGGAAAACTCATTGTATATCCCCGATGAGGCCACCGTGGTGTATCCAAAAAATTTGGAAGGCTACACGGTTTGGGATTTGTACGGTACTCCGCAAGGAATGATGGTGGGCGTAAATTTGCGTACATTGCAAGCGACACGCTTGAGTGTGGGATTGGATGGGCAGTTTGCGTCTTCTTCCTACCCCATGGTCACAGACGAAGCGTTGGTGCGTGGAGTGATCGAACGCGGGGGACTTTACGGTTGGAGTGATCCCTCCGCAGATACGATCTACACAGTGAAGGTGGGGGATCCGGTGTATGGACTTGCCCACTACTTTTTATATCAGGACGGAAAGACTGAGTATTTATATTTGCCGGCTTTGTATTTTCCGGTGATTGAAGTGCCCGAAGGAGCCGAGGTTTGGCAAGATGCAGTTGTTGTTCCGCTTGCGGAGGAAGTGTTGCGCGAGGTGGAGGAAGGGTATCCGATTTTATACGACAAGTCCGTAGTCGAACTTATTACCGAAGAATAAAAGAACGCCCCGTATGGGGCTTCTTTTGTGTATAAACAGGTCGCTTCCAATAGGAGGGTGCGCTATGATGGTGTTGATCTATGAAACGTTTGTCTTTAGAGTCCGCTCCCTCCTTTCCCATTGAAATGCGCATGGCTTCTTTTTCACGATCCTCTCTTCCCGAGCCTTATCGTGATCAATTTGATTTTCTTCGTCAGGAGATCATTGATTTTGCAGCATCTCACGGGATTCCAAGAGAGGCGCTTGCCAAACCCGATCTTCTCCGCGAGGCTGCAAACAAACTCCCCACCCCAGACCTCGAGCGACTAGCTGTTCTTCTTGAGCGTTTTAAACACCTCATCGTTCATCGTGAACCCTACAGAGAAACACAGGCTGAAATTTTGGAATACGCGGAAACATTTTATAACTTGAGAGAACAATACACACTCCAATGTGATTTGTTCAAACGTCTGAAGCTTTTACAGGTAGGGTATTTGTCAGAACCTGTAGACACGGAGCGCACACAAGGATTGTCCGCTCTTTTTCGCTCCCTGTTGCCTTTTGGGAAAAAGAAAAGGGTGCGCAAAGAGCCTCCAAAAAAAGGCAAAGAATTTTTCTTTGTCTACGGAATAGATGGAAAACAATATACGTTTCCCACCTTGGAAGAAGTGGCGGAGCGTCTTTATCGTCAACAAGAACGTTTGCATATCAAGCGCGATCAAGGTTTTACCAAACTCCTCCTTGTTCCTTTTGGCATGAGACTTGAAGATTTATTCTCTATTTATTTCAGAAAATTTTTAACCGGGTATCAAGAGGCTCATCCGAATTTCGGTCTCAAAGGAGATGGACTTATGAGCGGATATGACGATTTTGTCCATGTGGACAGAGGAAGTAATCCCCGTCTTTTTTATTACCCAAGGTTTTTTCGAGAAACGGATCATCAAGGAAAAACAAAACCTCAGATTTTAAGAGAACGAGTAGCACAAGGTGTCTCTTGTCCCGGATGGAATATCAGTCTTTTTCAACCGCTTGAACCTGATGACCTTTACTCCAAAGGGTTTGCTTCCATTAGCAGGCATGATTATACCCAAGGCAAAGAGTGCCTCCGTCCTTGTTTAAGCGTCGGTCGTCCTCCACACGAATATCTTTCCTTGCTCGAAGATGCTAAAGCAAATCCTGATTCTCCTTATCATGGCGAAACGGGGATGACTCCCGAAGATTGGATAACCGCTTTTATGGTGCACCTTGAAGAAACAGGAAGACCACTTGATGATTTTCTAGGTCCTGGGGAATCTGAAGCTTATCTTTTGGGTTCCTTTTTTCCGGCGAATTATTGTTTTATGCCTTATGCGCGTTGGGATAACCATTTCGGCAAACCGGGAATGTCGAAGGGGACTATGCCCGCTGAATCATATGAAAATATAGGCGCTCGTTTTTTAGTGCAGATTTGATGTTTGATTTTATGTCTTCTTTTTCTCGCTCATCTCCCGAATCCGTCCCATCTATTACTTTTCACGAAGCCACCCCCACGGAGGTGGGGGTCCAACGTACTTCGGAAATCTTAAATGAAGCCATCCTCTCTTCAGTTTCAAGTGTCCGTGATTCTTTGCCCAAAGAACATCATGGGCACTTTGACACTCTCCGACAAGAGATTATTGATTTTACAAAAGCTCATGGGATTTCCAAAGATGCACTTTCCAATCCCAGCCTCCTTCGTGAGGTGACCGACAAACTCTCCATCCCAGACCTCGAACGACTCGCTCTCCTTCTCGAGCACTTTGAGTATTTGCTTGCGCATAAGGAGCCGGTGAAAGAACCATCCAAATTTTTTAAAGAAGCCGAACGTTTTTACGGTCTTAAGGAGCAGTATGATTTTCAGGTTTCACTTCTTGAACGAGTAGGGGTTCTCAAAGATGGCGTAATGGAAGGGATAGACGGCGAGAAGTACCCCATCCCCACCTTGGAACAAATCGCTCAAAAACTTTACGAGCAACGTGAGACATTGGAGACAAAACGCGATCAAGGCTTCACCAAACTCCTCCTTGTTCCCTTTGGGATGAGCCTGCACGCGCTCATGATGAGATTCAGACAGTTTTTTCTTGATTATCAGAAAGCACACCCAAGGCTTGGTGTACAAACAGAAAATCCTTTATGGGTAGATGAACGTTATCATGAACAGACGGACGTTGGTGATTCTCCGGCGCTTCGTTATTTCCCTAAGTTTTTAAGTACTGCGGAACAAAGTTATACAAAAGCTCAGGTCCTTCTTCTCCAAAAACAAAAAGTCTCTTCTATTCCCGGTTGGAGAATTTTGCTGCTCCAAGCGTCAGAAGATAATGAAGAGGAGTTCGCAAAGATTCCAAGAAAAAAGAAAGGAATCGTGCGTGGGAAAAAAATTCCACGTCCTGATATTGAGGCGGGGGAGTTGACCAAAGATTACCTCGCTTTGCTCGTCGCTTCCCAAGCAGATCCTTTATCGCCTTATCATGGAGAATCAGGTATGACACCGGAAGATTGGATGGTGGCCTTTATGACTCAACTTTCAAGGACAGATCATCCGCTTGATAGCTTTCAAAATGAAATAGAAAGTAGGGCGTGTCTTATTGGATCTCATTTTCCGCGCTCTGCTTTTTGTCCGGAAGTTTATTTTGCGCAAAAAGAACAACTGGTAGGTTTTTATAGAACCGGACCTTATACAAAACGCCCGAGGTTCGGCGTGCGAACGGTGATCGCTCTTTAATTTTTTGATTTTTATTTTTCTTTATGTCTATCTTCGATATTTCCGTATTCCAAAAGCAGGGGATGATGCCCATGCTTGCCATCGATCACCAAGACAGTTTTCAAAAATTATTGCATCCCGAAAATCCGGACGCGGCAGGGGATACGGAAATCATTGCGCTTAAAGAGCAGATCATCAAAGCGGCTGCGCCGTATTGTTCCGGTATATTGCTTGATATTCCCACAGCCTTGCCCGCTTATCAAAATCTACAACAACAAGGAATTGCTTTGCCGTCTTATTTTTTGACTTATACAACAACCAGTTATTCCGAAGTGGGGGTGGGGGAGAGGGTGACCCATCTTGCCTATCACGCGAAAGAACTTAAAGCGCATAGAGCGCAAGGGACAAAATTGTTTTTGTATGTGCATCCGAAGGCCACAACGTTCAAGGAACAAATTGCCGTGGCCAAACAAGCACAGGAAGAATCTCATGCCATGGGTTTGCCGTTTTTGCTTGAGCCTGTGATTTATGAACGATCCAAAGAAGATGACAAAGCGGCATTATTGCTTGAAGCGATCGGGATGCTGAAGCAGGCAGGTGTGGAGCCGGAAGTGTGGAAGGTGGAATATCCCGGGAGTGCTGAAGGGTGTGATCAGATGAGAGCGTTGGTTTTACCCGCTCCTTGGATTTTATTATCGCGTGGTGTGGATTTTGAACAATTTGCGCAAGGGATGCAGGTGGCGGCCGACCACGGCGCTTGCGGTTTTTTTGTGGGCCGCGCACTGTGGCAAGAAGCGGCGACCTTGCAAGGAAATGCGCGCGAGACATTTTTGAAAATAACGATCCCAGAACGTTTACAAGTGTTGGTGAAAACTTTAAAACCCAAAATCTGATCCTAAACAAAAAAGCCTACCATGTCAGGCAGGCTAGCGTAGTTCGCGGATGCTTTCGCTCCAATGATTCTGATAGATGACCCAGGAAAGATCCGAGGTCCATTCTACGACACACAGACGACCTGAATCCAGGAGCGGCTGTAGAAGTTCCTGCCGCGGAGGAAAGGGAATCGTGTCAGTGACATACAGACGTTTGAGCGGACAATCCGCTGCCGTAAGTTTCTTCACAGCATCGCGGCAGAACACTCCATGGGTCACCAGGCTCCAAACCTCGGTTACACCGTAGCGTTCGATAAAGACCTTGGCAGCCTTGATATTGGTTCCGCCTGTGGCGATTTCATCATCACACATGATCAAGGTTGCACCGAGAAGTTCACCTGTGTCCCCGATCAGATATTCGATTTCTGACTTTTCGCTATCGGTGCGACGCTTAGCTGCGATGACGATGGGAAGCTTGATCCCAAATTCTTTTTCGATCACAGGAACGATTTTTTCATACCGCTTCTTGGCACTGTCGTCCGGGAAAGCGAGAACGATTTTTTTGTTTTCCTTGATGGCATCGCTCACGACACGTTTGAGCAATCGCCGTCCAAGCTTCACTTCGGTAATCGTTCCCGGTCTTGCGGAAAGAACGATCTGATCCGCATGGAGATCGGCTGCGATGATCTTGCTCAATCTTCCCGCACAGATGAAGGTGATGAGGGACACCACAAAGGGCGCGATCGCGAGAATCTTGTCTCCTTCGTCCTTGTCCGAGCGGCTCAAAGGGAAATAACTCAAGATGACCGTAATTCGTCTGGCATCGCGTCCCACGACATACCACAGAAGCAGAAGGAGCTGCACAATCATTTGGAACGTTCCGGGACCGCTGGCGATGACAACGATATCATGTCCGCCAATATGCTCTTTGCTCAATTTGAGCCACGGTTCATCATTGGCATGTATACCGAATTCCGGATGGACAATGTCGATTGGTGTGCGACGCTGCTCTTTTGTGGCAATACTCCCGCTTTCAATTTTTTCTTTAACGAGTTTGGCCGTTTGCTCATTCCCTGGCATGGGGATCAGTGTCAAACCACCATTGAGACAGAGGGGGTCTTCCAAAGGAGCGCGTGGTGTCATGGAGGCAAGACGCCAGGCCAAATCGGCCAGGAGTCGTGCTTGGATTGTATGGATGTGTGAAGCGACGAAATCAGACAGTTTGGAAGGAACGACGGACTGCAGACGTTGAAAAAGTGGCATGATTTTTCCTCCAAAAACCAAGGGCATCTAACACCAATCGTGAGGGATCGTCTAGAGCTCGATCTCTGGCTCCTTGCAGTGAATCGATGTAAACTAAAATTATATGAAAATAAAAATAACATTTTTTTTAATTTTTTGTCTTGTGTTGGTTGTGAGTGGAACAGCAGCCTATCTTTTTTTGAATCAAGAAAAAGAAATGACAGTCGCGCCTGTGATTGAGATCCCCGTAGTGTCAGGTGATGAAAGTGGTGTGTCCTCCGAGGTTGCTCCGTTTTTTCTCACCACCATGACACATATGGAAAGCGGGTTTACAGATGATAAACTTGAAGACGTTTTTTTGCGCCATGTGGAAGAAGTGCGCTATGCCATGGATTTAGCCGATCTCTATGATGCCAAACTCACGATAGAAAGTGAGGAACCTTTTGCACGCGCCAGCGAGATTTGGGGAGTGAATATTTTGGCCGAAGTGTTAGCGCGTGGACATGGGGTGGGCACGCATTGTGATGTGCCTCCCACACCCGAAAAGCATGGACCGAAAAATACGCAAGAATTGATTTTGGAGATGCGAGAACGCAAGGAGTTGGTGGACGCACTTGTCGGAGCGGAAAATAATTATGGATGTTCAGGGGCGGGTGGTATGCAAGATTGGGTGCAAGGCGCCGCAGGGGCCGGGTTTCATTACATCGACGGAATTGTCGGGTTTCACTATCTTGCTATGCCTCTTTCCGCCCGTCCCGACGGATGGACAGATGACTATATTTTGGAAACCGCTTTTCATTACAATGCCCCGTACGATTTGGAAGACCGCATTTATCCAAGACTTTTGGTAAATGCCTTGGATTTTGAAGAGGATCAAAACGGAACCGTGTTGGCAAGCGCTGGTGATCTTGGAAAATTATCCTGGATCAAAGAAGGGGATGAATACTGTCGCGATGGGGGAGAATGTGTCCTCGATAAACAAGACGTGGATGCTCTTGTGGAATTGCTTGAGGATATAGACTCTTCAAGGGACACAAGTCGTATCGCTAAGGTGAGCATTTATTTTGCCGCTGTTGATTTTATGGAAGAAAACGGCGAAGTGTTTGAATACTTTTTTGCCAAAATGCAAGATTTGCAAGAAGGGGGGATTATCACCTGGGCCACACAAAAGGAGGTGTATGATGCCTTCATGAATCAGTAGATATAAAAAACATCCGGGGACTTTGATCCGTACCCCAAAAAGTGGACACAGGGAAAAAACTACACATGCATTAAAAGATGATTTCTGTATCCCACAGGAGTCATCTTTTTTAAGTTCCAT
>LCMS01000005.1 GCA_001002765.1 Candidatus Uhrbacteria bacterium GW2011_GWE2_46_68
TCAAGAGGATGAAGACTCTCCCTATCATGGTGAAACAGGCATGACTCCCGAAGATTGGATCATAGCCTTTATGATTCACCTTACAGAAACAGGAAAACCACTGGATAACTTTGGAAACGGCACAGAAAGCATGTCTTATTTTACAGAAGCTTTTTTTCGTTCCTCCGCTGATGTGCTGGGTGCGTTCTGGAGCCGTGTTAGTCATTGGGTTATCCTCAGGGCGAGTGATCCCAGCGGTCGTGAAGTGTACGAAGGTACTCGTTCCTCTGTGATCGTTTAACCTATTTTTTATGGAAACATTTCATATTCAAGGAGGAAAAGCATTGCGCGGGGAAGTGGAACTTTCCGGTGCTAAGAACGCTGCCTCAAAAATGATGATCGCTTCTTTGCTGACCGATGAGACGGTTGTTTTGGAGAACATGCCCCAACAACAGGAGACGGTGATCACCGAGGAGATTTTGAAAATTGTGGGAGGGGAAACTTCATGGAGCGATCATACCCTGACGATCCGTGTACCTTTGATTGCACAAACTGAAGTGGTGACGCAGACACGAAAAAATCGCATCAGTGTACTTGCCATCCCTCCGCTTTTGCATCGGGTAGGGGAGGCGTTTGTTCCGGTTGTTGTTGGGGATCAAATAGGACCACGACCCGTGAATTGGCATATTGATGTGTTGTCACGCATGGGGGCTGTGATCGAACAGACACCGGATGGTTATCGCGCGACAACTCCCAAAGGTTTGAAAGGAGTGGTTTTGTCTTTGCCTTATCCTTCGGTGGGTGCGACCGAATCTGCCATTCTCGCGGCTGTACTCGCAAAGGGGCGAACGGTTATCGAAAACGCCGCGATTGAACCGGAGATCATCGAGCTTATTAAAATGTTGCAGAACATGGGAGGGATTATTGAGCTTGGGGTGAATCGTCGCATAGAGATCATCGGAGTGGAACGTTTGCATGGGTGCCGTGTGAGAGTGATGCCCGATCCGCTTGAGGCTGTGAGTTATGCGTGTATTGCTCTTGCAACAAAAGGGGAAGTATTTGTAAAAGGCGCAGTGCACGATCATCTCATTCCATTTTTAAATACGGTTCGACGCATTGGAGGAGCGTATGAAGTGCGGGAAGGAGGTGTGTGGTTTGCAGCTCCTCGACCACTTGCGGGGATCAAGATCGAGACGGATACGTGGCCCGGGTTTCGCACAGACTGGCAGCAGCCGTTTGTTGTGGTGCTTACACAAGCGCAAGGGACGAGTGTGGTGCACGAGACGGTTTTTGAAGAACGTTTTGGATATACAGATACGTTGTGTCAGATGGGGGCGGATATTACTCTTTTCCACGAGTGTTTGGGAGAATTGCCCTGTCGATTCCGTGGAATGAATTTTCGTCATTCCGCTGTGATCAATGGCCCAAAGATTTTAGAGGCGGCTCCTGTTGTTGTGACTGATATTCGTGCGGGATTGGCCTTGGTTGTGGCTGCACTTGTCGCGGAAGGGGAATCTGTCTTGTCCGGGATTGAACATTTGGATCGTGGATATGAACGGTTGGAGGAAAAATTAAAGGGGCTTGGGGCAGATATTTGTCGCGTTTCTGAATAATTTTATGCAAATTTTTTCTCTTTTGTTTCAGAATCCTTTCTTGGCTCTTGTATGGGTCATGGCGATTTTATGCGCCCTTACTCTTCATGAGTTTAGCCATGCGCTCATGGCACATTGGCGCGGGGATTCCACAGCCGAACGGGCAAATCGCCTGACACTCAATCCTCTCGCGCACATTGACCTTTTAGGGCTTATCCCGCTTTTATTTTTTGGATTTGGCTGGGCAAAACCCGTTCCATTTAATCCTTATAATTTTCGTTATCCAAAATGGGATAGTGTACTTGTGGCTCTTGCCGGGCCGGCATCGAATTTATTGTTTGCTTCCGTAGCAGCCATTCTCTTGCGGTTTCTCCTTATCCAATCTTTATTTACGCCAACCAATCTCTTGGTGGTATTTTTGTTTCTTCTCGTTCTCATCAACTTATTTTTGATGATGTTCAATTTAATCCCTATTCATCCGCTTGACGGATCAAAACTGTTGGATGCCTTACTTGACGCACCACGGTATCAAGCTCTTCGCATAAAGATTGCCACATATGGTCCTCAAATTCTTTTACTTCTGGTGTTTCTTTCCTTGTTGACTCCTTTGAACATTTTTTTCTTTATTAGCGAACCTTCTTTTTTGTTTTGTAATTTTCTCGTTGGTGATCGGTGCGATTTGTTTTATTTTTTCATTTTCAGTTCGTAGGAGTTTATGTCCCCTTTTTTTCGTTCACCTGAAACTGTTCCGTCCATGGCTCTCCATGAAGCCATCCTTTCTTCGGTTTCAAGCGTCCGTGATTCTTTGCCCGAACAACACCACGCGCATTTTGAAACTCTACGACAAGAGATTATTGATTTTACAAAAGTTCACGGGATTCCAAAAGAATCCCTTACCAAACCTGCTGCTCTCCGCGAGGCTACCAGCAAATTTTCCACCCAAGACCTTGAGCGGCTTGCCGACCTTCTTGAACGCTTTGAGTATCTCGTAAAACACAAAGAACCCAAGAAAAAAGAAATAGATTTGAAGGAAGCCATCGAATATGCCGAAGCGCATTATCATCTCAAAGAGCAATATGATTCCCAAGTCGAGTTTCTTGAGGACGTGGGGATTTTAGAAAGCGGAGCCATCCCAGGCATAGATGGTAACACCTATCCCATTCCCACTTTGGAACAAATCGCCATGCGTCTGTTTGAACGCCGTGAGACTCTCCACACCAAACACGATCAAGGCTTTACTAAACTCCTCCTTGTTCCCTTTAGGATCACCCATCCTTTGATCTTAATACTGATCATCCTCTCTTTGCATGGGAAGACTATCAAGGAGGAGATATGGGGGATTTCCCAAACCTTGTCTATTATCCACAGTCTTTTGATCTGAAAGAGCATCAAGGAAAGACAAAAATACAGATTCTTAAAGCCAACGAGCGGTTCCCCGGTTGGACTGTTCATCTTCTCCAGCCCTCTGACCCAACAGATTCACATTCTCTAGGTTTTGCTTCTATTCCTCGAAAAGGAGAAGGAACAACCCACGGAAAAAGAATTCCTCGTCCTTCTTTGGAAGTAAATAAAACTCTTAATGAACATCTTTCTACTCTCCAGAAATCCAAAGATGATCCAGACTCTCCTTACTTTCAGGAATTCGGATTAACTCCTGAAGATTGGATTTTGGCTTTTATGATCCATCTTAAGGAAACAGAACAACCCATGGATGATTGGACAAACGGCAGGGAAAGCATGACAGGTCTCATTGGATCTTTTTTTCAATCTGTTGTTTTTGTACCTTGTGCATCTTGGTATAAAGAGGGTCTTCAGGTGGATTTGCGTATAAATGGTTCTCGTGGCCGGGATAAACGCATTGGTGTGCGATCTTCGGTGATTATTTGATTTTTTTATTTTTGGTGAGTTTTTTTCAATAAAATCAACTGTGGCTGATTGACGTTTGCCAAAGGGATATGTTATCTTAGCCGCGCTGATTTTTAATTTTTCCTTGATTTTTTGGTATGCCAACCGTTCAACAACTTATTCGAAAACCTCGTAAGCGTACAAAGGTGAAGAGCAAATCACCAGCCTTGCAATATTCGATGGACACACTTCATCGCAAGCGTACGATTTTGAAAAAAGGAAGCTCTTTTAAGCGTGGGGTGTGTGTGAAAGTGACCACCATGACACCAAAGAAGCCAAACTCTGCGATCCGCAAGATTGCTCGTGTACGTTTAAGTAACGGAACCGAGGTGACGGCATATATCCCAGGGGAGGGGCATAATCTTCAAGAACACTCCATCGTGATGATTCGCGGTGGGCGTGTAAAGGATTTGCCTGGTGTGCGCTATCACATTGTTCGAGGCGTCTATGATACACAAGGGATTGATGCCCGTCGTCGCAGTCGCTCTCTTTACGGTTCCAAACGTCCTAAAGTTAAAAAATAATTTTTTTATAAATTGCTCGGTGGGAAGTACCTCGCACACGCAGGGAAGAAACTCATCGGCACCAATACTTTATGCGTGGAAAACAGGCTCCCAAGCGCGTAATCGCGCCAGATCCAAAGTTTGGCAATTTGTTTATTGCCAAATTTATTAATTACATCATGGTGGATGGAAAGAAATCGATAGCACAGCGCATCGTGTACGATGCCATTGATTTTATCAGCGAACGAACAAAACAGGATGCCATAGAGATCTTTGATCGAGCCATCAAAAATACCACTCCTTCTTTGGAGGTGAAAAGTCGTCGTGTGGGCGGTGCGAACTATCAAGTTCCTATGCCTGTGCGAGGAGAGCGTCGAGTTATGCTTTCTTATCGTTGGCTTATTGCGGCCGCTCGCGCACGAAAAGGGAGGACTATGGCCGATCGATTGGCCAATGAACTTATTGCTGCAGCCAACAATGAAGGCGAAGCTATCAAAAAGAAGTTAGACGTGCAGCGTATGGCAGAAGCCAATCGTGCTTTTGCTCATTTTGCGCGTTAATCATTTTTTATGTCACGCGAGTATTCATTAGAAAAAACGCGCAATTTTGGAATTATTGCGCATATTGATGCGGGAAAAACAACCGTATCCGAACGCGTTCTTTTTTACACGGGGAAGAAACATAAGATAGGTGAAGTGCATGAAGGAGAAGCGACCATGGATTGGATGGAGCAGGAGCAGGAACGTGGAATCACTATTACCGCTGCCGCTACGACATGTTTTTGGAAGGGGCATCGTATGAACTTGATTGATACTCCAGGACACATTGACTTCACAGTGGAAGTGAAACGTTCATTACGCGTGCTTGATGGTGCTGTTGTCATTTTTGACGGTGTAGCGGGTGTAGAACCACAATCCGAGACAAACTGGCGCTACGCAGATGATTACCAAGTTCCTCGCATTTGTTTTATCAACAAGTTAGACCGCACAGGGGCAGATTTTTTTAAGGATGTGGAATCCATTCATCGTCGTCTGACAAAAAATGCCTATCCCACACAACTTCCCATTGGGACCGAGAGTAATTTCGTTGGTATTATTGATCTTATTGCACAGCGCGCGTTTATTTATAAAGACGAACTTGGTCGCGAGATCGAAGAGACTGATATCCCCGAAGAATATCGTGTGAAAGCAAAAGAATATCGAGATAAATTAATAGAAGCTATAGCGACAGCTGACGAATCTCTCATGGAGAAATATTTGGCCGGAGATGAATTGAGCTTGGAAGAATTGAAGCGTGGTTTGCGTAAGGCTGTGATTGCTGTGGATATTGTTCCTATCATGTGTGGATCAGCTTTGAAAAATAAAGGAGTACAGATGTTACTTGATGCAGTTGTAGATTATCTCCCAAATCCTTTAGATGTCCCTCCTCTCAAGTGTTCTGACCCTGAAGATTCTTCCATTTCTTTAGAGCGCAAAGCAGACGACAATGAACCTTTTACCGCTTTGGCTTTTAAGATCGCTGCAGATCCTTATGTAGGGAAGCTCGTGTTTTTTCGCATTTATTCCGGGACATTGAAGGCAGGGTCTTATGTGCTTAATAGCACAACGGGCAATAGGGAGCGTGTTGGACGTATTGTACGTATGCACGCCAATAGCCGTGAGGAGGTCGAGGAAGTCTATGCGGGAGAAATAGCTGCGGCTGTGGGGTTAAAAGATACATTTACTGGTCATTCATTATGTGACCCTGATCATCCCGTTTTGCTTGAAGCCATTGTGTTTCCTGAACCAGTTATCTCTATTGCCATTGAACCAAAGACAAAGGCGGATCAAGAAAAAATGGGCGTCGCCTTGCAAAAACTTGCCGAAGAAGATCCTACATTCCGTGTTCGCACAGACGAGGAGACAAACCAGGTGATTATTTCAGGAATGGGAGAACTTCATTTGGATGTCATTGTCGATCGTATGCGTCGCGAGTTTAATGTGGAAGCAAATGTTGGTCAGCCACAGGTTTCTTATCGCGAGACGATTCTCGGTTCCGCAGAAGGAGAAGGGAAGTATATCCGTCAGACAGGTGGTCGTGGACAATATGGTCATTGTTCTGTGAAGGTAGAAAAATTAGAAACAGGAAAAGGGTTTGAATTTGTTGAGGCTATCAAGGGCGGTGTGATCCCGAGAGAATATTTCAATCCAATCGAAAAAGGTATTCGTGAAGCAGCAGATCGCGGTGTGCTCGCTGGATATCCCATTTTGGACATAAAAGTAACGTTGATCGATGGAAGTTATCACGAGGTGGATTCTTCTGAGGCAGCATTTAAGATTGCGGGTTCCATGGCTTTTCAAGATGCTGCCAAGAAGGCAAAACTCGTTTTGCTCGAGCCCATGATGAAGGTGGACGTTGTTACTCCAGAGGATTTTATGGGTACGGTTGTGGGTGATTTAAATGCAAAGCGCGGGCAAATACAAGAGATGACCGATCGATCCGGCTCTAAAGCGATTGTGGCATTTGTTCCTCTTGCTGAAATGTTCGGATATGCAACACAACTTCGATCCATTACCCAGGGGCGTGCCAGTTATTCCATGGAATTTGATCATTATGAACCTGTGCCTTCGAATGTTTCCAAAGCGATTATCGAGGCAAGAGGCGGCAAGAATTCATAGAAAAAACTGAGAGGTCGACCTCTCAGTTTTCTTTTTGTGGAACTTGATAAAGATAGATATCTCCTTCTTTTTGTTGTGGAATCCAATCAGGTAGACAGAACCCATTGGATACAATTCGTGCGCTTGGTTTCGCCTCCTTTAATATCTTTTCTTTTAGAAGTTTCATGGAAAGAGGAAGTTGGTAGAGAAAAATCACATCACAATTTTTTAAATCAGCTTTCCAAAATGAACGACAGTAGATGGTAAGGCGGTTTTCTAATTTTTTCTTTTTCGCCATCCATCGCGAAAGGGAGACAAGTCCTCGGTGAATTTCGTATCCTTCCGCCTTTTTTGCACCAGCTTGAAGTGCGGCAAGAAGGATGCGTCCATCCCCAGATCCAAGATCAATGACATGATCTTGAGGAGTGATATGAGCAATTCTGATCATTTGTTCTACGCGTTGCCAGTTAGTGGGAACAAAGGGACCACCTTTCAGAAAGATGGGGATAAGCATGGAAATAAACCACCAAGAAGCAAAAAGGCTAAGGAGTAGAACAAAAAATAAGAGGAAAATAGCCAGAAAAGAAATGATTTCCATAAGAATGTAAAAATAGTATAACAAATTTTTTTATTTCTTGTGTGAAACGAATTGTGATTGTGAATGAATTTTCCTTGACATAGGGGAATGCTTCGATAAAATGCGACTGTTATGAATAGTTATATGAAAAAAATTTTTGAAATGATCCGAAAGACAGGAGATCGAGTCATTTTGGTTGATTTTAATAGTGAAGAAGCTTTTGTCTTGATGCCATTTGCCGATTATGAAGGACTTTTACAGGATTTAAAGATTCCAAAACAAAGCCTTATTTCCAAACAAGTGTTCGAACCAAGACAAGACGAGAAAGGAAGAAACGATATTTGGGAATCTATGAGGGAGGCTGGAAGTTCGTCAGAAACATGGGATTTATCACAAATGTCTCCTGCTGAGCTTGAGGAACTGGAGCGTCAATACCAAATGTTTTCACAAGCAAAGTCAAAAGATGAGGAGGACACAAAAAAAACAAAAGAACCCAGTATTTCTAATGAAAAAGATGTAGGAGACGGTGGGGAAGAACAGTTTTATCTTGAACCTATTGAATGAAAAAGGGGTGTGGGCGGAAACCTTGCAAGTTTATTGGGCTTTTGTTATACTTTCCGGCATCAATTCAACAACAATAATTTTTATCTAAAATAAGAGCTAAAGAGGCTCTTTTGCTAAAAATATGGCTGAAGTTTTCGCGCGCACCAAACCGCACGTTAACGTGGGCACCATAGGCCACGTTGACCACGGAAAAACCACACTCACCGCTGCCATTCTTTCCACTTTGAATTCAAAGGGGATGAGTGCTCAGAAAAAGGGTGTTGACGATCTCGACAAAGCTCCAGAGTCAAAAGCACGTGGAATCACGATAGCGACGGCTCATTGTGAGTATGAATCAGAAAAGCGCCATTATGCACACGTGGACTGTCCAGGACATGCTGATTACATTAAGAACATGATTACGGGTGCAGCTCAAATGGATGGTGCTATTTTGGTGGTTTCTGCTGCTGACGGTCCCATGCCTCAAACACGTGAGCACATTTTATTGGCTCACCAAGTAGGAGTTCCTACTATTGTGGTGTTTTTAAATAAAGTTGATCAAGTGGATGATCCTGAACTTATTGATTTGGTTGAAGAAGAAGTACGAGATTTGCTCAAAAAATATGAATATGACGGAGATAATACCCCCATCATTCGTGGTTCGGCATTAAAAGCATTGGAAAATCCAACAGATGAAGAGGCAACAAAACCTATCATGGAATTAGTGAAAAAGTTGGATGAGTATATTCCTGAGCCAAAGCGTGAGATGGACAAACCACTTCTTATGCCTATCGAGGATGTATTTTCCATCGAAGGACGAGGAACTGTGGTTACTGGTCGAATTGAACGTGGAGTCGTTAAAATTAACGGTGAAGTTGAAATTGTTGGTATTAAAGAGGAATCCCGAAAAACGATTGTTACTGGAATTGAGATGTTTAACAAGAGTTTGAGTGAAGGACAAGCAGGGGATAACGCTGGAGTGTTATTGCGCGGCATTCGTAAGGAAGAAGTTGAGCGAGGAATGGTTTTGGCAGCCCCTGGCTCCATCACTCCTCATACTGAGTTTGAAGCAGAAGTCTACGCTCTTACCAAGGAAGAAGGCGGTCGTCATAAGCCATTTTTTAAAGGGTATAAGCCACAATTTTATATTCGTACAACAGATGTAACCGGAGAGGTAACTTTGCCAGAAGGTACCGAAATGGTGATGCCCGGTGATAGTGTGAAACTCACGATCAAACTCATTCAGCCTGTCGCTTTGGAAGAAAAAATGTCTTTTGCTATTCGCGAAGGTGGTAAAACAGTAGGAGCTGGAGTGGTAACGAAAATTATAAAGTAAGCAATAATAAAAGGAGGGGTTTTTAACCCCTCTTTGAGTTCTTTTAAGACGTGTGACTACAACGAAAACAGAAGAAAAATTACATATCCGCATCAAGATCAGAGCACATGATCATAAGATTATCGATCAAGCGACTCAGACGATTTTGAAAACCGTGGAACGCTCTGGTGCAAAGATATTAGGACCAGTTCCCCTTCCAACGGAAAAGCGAAAATATACGGTGAACCGTTCCACCTTTGTTCATAAAGATTCTCGTGAACAATATGAAATACGAGTTCACAAGAGATTAATTGACATTGTTGAACCTACAGAAAAGACAATTGATGCTCTATCAAGTCTTAATTTACCGGCAGGAGTAGACGTTGAAATCAAAACATAATTTTTTTTCACCACCTATTTTTTCATGAAGAAGAGATGGAAAAATAGGTGGTGAAAAATGGCATTTACGAAACGTGGAAGAAAGATCATGTCTCAAGTTTTTTAAGGAAAACCTTCCAAAGATTTCAAAAATGCTGATAGGGAGCGTAAGAATTCTTTACACAAACATTTCCTTCAAAGAAAGAAGAGCAGATAATACTTTGAAGGCTAGAGGGTTTTGCTTTAAAAACACAAAGCAAATCCTTCTGGTTTTTTCTTTTTGTCAAGCATGTTCCCCAGAGGAACCAATACAAAATATATGCCTGTTTTTATAGGAAAAAAGATAGAAATGACACAACATTTTCAAGAGAATGGTTCGGTTATTCCGGTAACTTTGCTGTCTGCAAAACCAAATGTGGTAACTTTTGTTAAGAAAAATGAGGCAGAAGATTTTATAGATGTGCAATTAGGCATCGAAGAGACAACTTATTTGAAGAAGCCACAAGCAGGGCATTTAAAAGGTCTTCCTCAGGTATCCATTTTACGTCAGTTCCGTGTTACTCATTTTGATCAAGAACGTGGAAATATTGTAGAAGCATCACAATTTCAGCCAGGAATGAAAATTGATGTTATTGGGATATCAAAGGGGCGTGGTTTTGCTGGAGTTATGAAACGCCATCATTTTGCTGGACAACCAGCAAGTCATGGGCAAAAAGATCAAATGCGCATGCCGGGGTCTATCGCATCTCAACGCCAAGGACCTGTGGTCAAAGGACAACGTATGGCTGGTCATATGGGAACACAACAAGTCACAGTAAAGAATCTAGAAATTGTTTTTGTAAATGTAGAGAAGCAAGTCATTGCTGTGAAAGGAGCTGTTCCAGGCGCACGGGGAAGTGTTGTCGTTCTTAAAACACGAGAAGGGAAAAATGTATGGCAAAAGTAACCGTTTTTCATCTCAACAGTGATCAAAAAAGTTCCGTCGAATTGGATAAGAATTTTTTTGATGTCAAAATAAACAAAGCTTTAATTCATGAAGCAGTTGTTTACCAACAAGCAAAAAATCGTGTAGCGATTGCTCATACGAAAGACCGTGGAGAAGTGGCGGGAAGCGGTAAGAAACCGTGGAATCAGAAGGGAACAGGCCGTGCAAGGCACGGTTCACGACGCTCACCAATTTGGGTGGGTGGAGGAATTACGTTTGGCCCAACGAATGAAAGAAATTTTGCTGTTCGTATGAATAAAGCTTCTCGACGACAAGCATTAGGGATGGTTTTGACAGATAAAGTTTCTCAAAATCTTTTCATTATTATTGATTCATTTGAACACATGGGATCAAAGACAAAAGATGCAGTAAAGACATTGGAACAATTACCTTGTTTTGGAAAAAAGACGCTGGTTGTTTTAGATTCATCACAGGCAGCAATTGCTAAAACCATGCGAAATTTACCCTTGATTAAAACCATTCCTGTTCAGGCAATAAATATTGTAGATCTTTTGTCTAAAGAATTTGTGGTTATGGATACGGCAACCTTGCAAGCATTTACACATCTGCATAAATAAAGGTTATGGGTTTACTCAAACGAACTTTTACAAAAAAGCAAAAAGACGACGAAACAAAAGAAGATGAAAAAAAGGAAAAAGTTTCTGATGTAGTCGTTGGGAAAAAAGGAAAAAGAGGTTTTAGTATAGAAGCAGGAAACATTATTTTGCGTCCACTTGTCTCTGAAAAAGCTTCCATTCTTTCCTCTCTTAGTAAATATGTATTTGTAGTCCATGAAAATTCCACTCGTCTACAGGTAAGATCTTCCATCCGGAGCATGTACGGGGTAACACCTGTTAGTGTGCGCATTCAAAATCAAAAAGGAAAATCTGTTCATGTTGGACGCCGACAAGGAAATAGGAAAAATTGGAAAAAAGCCATTGTGACTCTCCCCAAAGGAAAAACTATTAATGTATACGAAGGGGTATAAGAATGATGAGATATGTCAGTAAAACACTATAGACCTACAAGCGCGGGAAGACGCATCTCAAGTGTAGATACGTTTAGTGATATTACGAATGAAAAACCATTCAAGAAGCTTACGATTACTCGAAAGCAACATGCAGGACGCACAAACAGTGGAAAAATCTCTGTCCGTCATCAAGGGGGAGGGGCACGACGTCGCTTGCGTCTCGTAGATTTTTTACAAAACAAATACGATATCCCAGGAAAGATAGTGACCGTAGAATATGATCCTAATCGTGGAGCAAGAATTGCCCTTCTTCAATTTCTTGATGGGGAAAAACGTTACGTTCTTGCCATAGATGGGATGAAAATTGGTGACATGATTATATCTTCTTTGCAAAAAGGTGATGCACGTGTCGGGAATCGTTTTCCTTTGGAGATGATTCCAGTTGGTATGGAGGTTTGTAATGTGGAACTTACTCCAGGGAAAGGCGGACAGTGTGTACGAGGGGCAGGAGCTTCAGCGCAACTGATGGCGGTAGAAGGTTCATTTGCCGTTATTCGTCTTCCTTCAGGAGAGACACGTATGGTTCCAAAACAGTGCATGGCAACCATTGGAAAAGTTTCAAATGCAGATCATAGATTGATTCGGTGGGGGAAAGCGGGACGTATGCGCCATCGCGGTATTCGTCCTACAGTTCGAGGGAAAGCCATGAATCCAGTCGATCATCCACACGGTGGTGGAGAAGGACGCAACTCAATCGGTTTGAAACATCCAAAGACGCCTTCTGGTAAACCAGCTTTTGGTGTAAAGACTCGTGGAAAAAAATCAACAGATAGTCGTATTCTGCAACGACGTCGTTCAGGACGCTTCGTTGGAGGAAGTAAATAAGATAAAAGTATGGCACGAAGTTTAAAAAAAGGACCTTACGTACACCCCAAGCTTTTAAAAAAGATTGGGAAATTAAAAGTGGGTGACCGAACGATCATCAAGACATGGGCAAGAAGCTCCACGATTACACCGGAGATGGTGGGATTTACTTTCGGCGTTCACAATGGAAAGGATTTTATTCAAGTACGTGTGATAGAAAATATGGTTGGACACAAGCTAGGCGAGTTTTCTCCTACGCGTAAATTTGTACGTCATGGAGGAAAATTGCAGAAGGAGGCAGAACAACAACCTGCTACTACGTAAACATGATATCGTATGGAAGTCCAAGCAAAAGCTCGTTATCTACGAACATCCCCAAGAAAGATTCGTTATGTCATCGATGTAATTCGAGGCATGCAAGTTGAGAAAGCTCAACAACAGCTTTCTTTTTCCAAAAAACAGGCGGCAGGATTAGTTTTAAAGTTATTAAATTCTGCTATCGCAAACGCAAGACATAATTTTCACATTGAAGATACTACGAGCTTATATATTAAACATATTACAGCAGACGGGGGTCCTATTTTGCATAGGTGGCGGGCACGGGCTTTTGGACGATCCGCTCCTATTCGGAAGCGCACAACACACATAACGATTCTTTTAGACACTCGGGATACAGAGACTAAAATTAAAAAAGCATCTACTAAAAAAGTAAAAGCATAAAAAGAAAAGTAGTTTTTTGAAGTTTTATTACGACAAGTTTTTATGGGACATAAAGTCAATCCTAAAGCATTCCGAATTGGTGTTACCCGTGGTTGGGAAAGTGTTTGGTTTTCAAAAAATAATTATAGGACGTTTTTACAAGAAGACATTCAAATTCGAGAATACCTTCAAAAGAAATTAAAAGAAGCTTTGGTGGAACGTATAGAAGTAGAGCGATCAAGACAAGATATAAAAATCTGGGTTCATACTGCAAAACCAGGTGTGGTGATTGGGCGTGCAGGCTCAGGCATTGAAGAATTGACAAAGGAAATAAGAAACAGATTTTATCGCGGCAAAAAAGTTAGTATTCAAATGAATGTAAAAGAAGTCACACAACCAGGATTGTCTGCTCAGATTGTTGCCCAACAAATGGCTTTTGACATTGAAAAGCGTATGCCATTTCGTCGCGTAATGAAAACAACAATCGAGCGCGTGTTAAAATCTCGTGCAGAAGGAATAAAAGTTACAATGTCAGGACGTCTGAATGGTGCAGAAATAGCACGTACAGAAACGATTGCAACAGGAAAAATTCCTTTGCAAAATCTTCGCGCAGATATTGATTACGCTCATGTGATGGCCCTGACTATTTATGGGGCGGTTGGAGTGAGAGTATGGATTAATCGTGGAGAAATTTTTGAAAAAACTCGTCAAGCGAGTCAAGAATAAAAGGAAGGTTTTATGTTAATGCCGAAAAAAGTAAAACATCGTAAATGGCACAAAGGCCGTGCACGCAATAAGCGCATTGCTACACGAACGACGACGATAGCTTTTGGTTCTTATGCGTTAAAAGCTCTTACAGGCGCGTGGGTCACTTCACGTCAGTTAGAAGCTGCGCGACGAGCCATGACTCGATCTGTAAAACGTGGTGGGAAAATATGGATCCGTGTTTTTCCTGACAAGCCTATTACAACAAAAGGTTCAGAAATGCCAATGGGAAAAGGTAAGGGCGCTGTAGATCATTACGTTGTAATCGTAAAACCAGGAACGGTTTTGTTTGAAATGGATGGTATTGATGAGTCAAAAGCGCGGGAGGCTCTTTTATTGGCGGCTCATAAGTTGCCAGTAAAAGCTAAAATAGTGACGCGAGAAGTGCGTTAAAGTATATGAGTAAAAAAGAAATGCAGACAATGGATGTGGTGCAGTTACAGAAAGAAATCCAAGATCGCCAAGCACAAAAAATGGATTTCCGTTTTCAAATTTCCTCTCATCAGTTATCTCGCGTGAGGCAGGTTCGTAAAGTCCGAAAAGAGATTGCTCAATTAAAGACCCTTTTAAGACAAAAGACTTTAGAGAAGTAATATGTCCAAGTCTTCCACAAAACAACATCAACTCCAACGAAAGTTCACAGGGAAGGTTGTATCTGCAAAATCACAAAAGACCATTGTCGTACAGGTTGATCGTACACTGACACACCCTCTGTATGGGAAACAGTATGTCCGCAGTCTTCGTTATAAAGTTCATGATGAAAAAGGTCAGTATCACGAAGGGGATTTGGTGACGTTTAAAGAATGTCGACCTTTATCAAAAGATAAGCGATGGCGCGTTTTATACGCCTAAAAAGGTTTTATGGTACAACACCGAACAATGATTCATGTTGCTGATAACACGGGAGCAAAAAAATTACAGGTGATCCGTATTCATGGAGGATATCGCAAACATTACGCAATTTTAGGTGATATTGTCACTGCAGTTGTTAAAGAAGCCGTTCCACATAGTGCAACAAAGAAAAGTGATATCGTAAAGGCAGTTATGGTGCGTACGAAAAAAGAATCACGAAGAAAAGACGGAACGTATATTCGATTTGATGAAAATGCAGCTGTTATCATTGATTCAAAAACAAAAGAACCAAAAGGGACGCGTATTTTTGGCCCTGTTCCACGAGAGTTGCGAGGAAAAGGGTTTACAAAAATTATTTCTTTAGCACCTGAGGTTTTGTAATCCACCATCGTATGAAGATTAAAATAGGTGATCATGTACGTGTCACAACCGGAAAAAACAAAGGAAAGGACGGGAAGGTTCAACAAGTTTTCCCCCCCTCACAACGTCTTATTGTGGAGGGTGTGAACAAGACGATCAAGCATCTTCGTAAACAACGTGGAGGCCAAAGAGGTCAAAAGATAGAATATTTTGCCCCCATTCATCTTTCAAATGTCCGTTTGATTTCACCAAAATCTGGCGTGGAAGGACGTGTGGGTTTTAAAAAGATTCACACGGAAGGTTTAGTGAAAAAGGTTCGTCAGATTTGTAAAAAAGGAACACGTGAAGATATCGAATAAATGTATGTCATTTAAAGATTATTACAAAAAAGAAGTGGTTCCGAAATTACAGAAAGATTTTGATTATAAAAATATTCACGCTGTCCCTACTATAAAGTACGTCACAGTGAATATTGGCCTTGGGGCAGGATTGAAAGACGCCAAATTTTTAGAAACAACAGAAAAAACGCTACGTCGTATTACTGGGCAAAAACCAGTACAAACAAAGGCACGAAAGTCCATTTCAGGTTTTAAAATTCGTGGAGGAATGATAGTAGGAGGGAAGGTGACATTGCACGGGTTGCGTATGTGGGATTTTTTAGAAAAATTAATAAAAGTCACTTGTCCGCGTGTTCGTGATTTTCAAGGCCTTTCTGTGAGAAGTTTTGATGGCCAAGGGAATTATTCCATAGGTTTTAAAGAGCATATCGCTTTTCCTGAGATTCGAAGTGACGAAATCGAATTAATTCATGGATTACAAGTCACGGTCGGAACAAGTGCAAAAACCAATAAAGAAGCCGAAGCCCTTTTGCGGCATCTCGGATTTCCTTTGAAGCAAGTTTAACGAACCTATGGCTACAGAAAATCAAAAAGCAAAGTCTCGGATTTTTCGAAAATATGCAACACGACATGTTAATCGCTGTTGGCGTTGTGGACGTAATCACGGATTTATGAGAGATTTCGGATTATGTCGCATTTGTTTCCGTGAACTAGCTAATCGGGGAGAAATTCCCGGTGTTAGAAAATCAAGTTGGTAATTAGAATTATTATGATGACGGATCCTTTATCAGACATGCTCGCGCGTATTCGCAATGCATTGGATGCGCAAAAAATAACTGTAGCCGTACCTTACTCACGACTAAAATTTGGTGTGGCAAAAATTTTAGAAAAAGAAGGCTATATTCAAAAGGCGGAAAAGTCTTCTGAATGGAAACATCCGACAATACAGATAACACTTTCCTACGAAGAAAATCATCAACCGGTGATCACACATTTGCGTCGTGTGAGCAAACCAGGCCATCGTGTATATGCGAAATCAACCGAGATGCCAAGAGTATTAACTGATTATGGTATTGCCATTCTTTCAACTTCCAATGGACTGATGACAAATAAAGAGGCTCGGGTTCGTCGATTGGGAGGAGAGATAATTTGTGAAGTCGCCTAATTGTTTTGAAGTATGTCACGCATTGGAAAGAAAATCATTTTTATTCCTTCTGGAGTAAACATCACTCTTCCTGAAGATGGAGAGGTGACCGTTCAAGGGCCAAAAGGGGAGCTCAAGAATACCTTCCATTCTTGCATCGTTTTTTCCTTTGAGGAAAAAGATGGGAAAAAAGGGATTACAACACATATCCTTCATGAAGATGATTTAAATGAACGGGCACAATGGGGAACGGCACGCGCAATATTAGCAAATATGATAAAAGGAGTTACCGAAGGATTTGAGAGAAAGTTGGAGATAAATGGAGTCGGATATCGCGCTCAAGTATTAGAGAAAAATATTGTTTTAAACGTAGGTTTTTCTCATCCGGTCCCTTTCGCTCTTCCAAAAGGAATTGAAGCTTCGGTTGAGGGAAATATTATCACTCTTCGTGGCATTGAAGCTCAACTCATTGGTGAAACCGCGGCACGTATCCGTAATATTCGCAAACCAGAACCCTATAAAGGAAAGGGAATAAAATATGTAGAAGAAGTCATTCGCCGTAAGGCTGGAAAAGCCGCAAAGGCGGGTGAATAATCGTATGGCGTATACTACGAAACAGAAGAAATTACATCAAACAATTCGTGCACGAAGAGTTCGTGCTCGTGTGAAGGGCACAACTGAACGCCCTCGTTTAACAGTAAAAAGAAGTTTGAAGCACATTTACGTACAAGTAATTGATGACACATTAAGAAAAACGATCGTTTCCGCTTCAGATAAAGATTTTTCACAAATAAAAGGGAAACTTCCTACGGAAATTGCACGAGAGGTAGGAAAAATTATTGCTGAACGCGCAAAGAGTTTTGGGATACAATCGGTTGTTTTTGATCGAGGACCTTATTTATATCACGGACGTGTTGCCGCGATTGCTGAAGGAGCACGCGAGGCAGGATTAACGATTTAATTATATGGAAGGACAAGGGAAAAATCAGAGCCCAAAAAAACAGTTTGGAAATGGACATGGAGGAAGACCACAACGTTCTGGCCGTCGAGGATCACAAAAAGATCGTCCAGAGGCGAAAGAATTTGAACAAAAAATTCTAGATCTTTCTCGTGTGACACGTGTGACGGCAGGTGGAAAGCGTATGTCTTTTCGTTGTGCTCTTGTCATTGGTGATCGTAAGGGACGAGTGGGTTTTGGGATCGCAAAAGGTGGAGACGTTCAGGTTGCTATCGAGAAAGCATTTCGTCAGGCAAAAAAGTGTATCTTGCAAGTCCCGATTGTCAATGAAACTCTGCCCCATATGATTCGTATGAAGTATGGTTCTGCTTGTATTTTACTCAAACCAGCGCCTCGTGGAACAGGATTAAAGGCGGGAGGAGCTGTACGAGTTTTGTTGGAGCTGGGAGGGGTGGCAAATGCTGTGTCGAAAATTACCAATTCAAAAAATAAAGTGAATATTGCAAAGGCGACAATCAATGCTCTCCGATCTTTGCAAGGAAAAGAAAGAAAACGACCTGTTGATCAAAAAGGAGCGGAACAAGATGCTTCAAAAACGAATTAAACACGTATGGCTTTATCTTTACATACCCTTCATCCAAAAAATGGATCTCGTAAATCTTCCGTGCGTATTGGACGTGGGCTTTCAAAAAAAGGAACCTATTCCGGTCGCGGAGCAAAAGGTCAACGTTCTCGTTCCGGTGGAAAATCAGGTCTTCGTCTGAAGGGTCTGCGTGTGGTGATGCTCGGGACACCAAAACAACGTGGATTCACCTCCCTTGCCCAACCTTTTCAAGTAGTGAATGTCGGGTCTTTATCAAAAGTTTTTATTGAAGGACAGATGGTGACCCCACGGACATTAAAAGAAAAACAACTGATCTCTTCCCCCTCACGTCCTGTGAAGATTTTAGGAAAGGGCGAGATTACGATAAAAGTAATTGTGAAAGAGTGTCGTTTCTCCGCTGAAGCAAAGGCAAAAATAGAAAAAGCGGGCGGAACGGTTACTCCATAATCGTATGTCAACACTTCGACGTCTTTGGAGTATTCGGGACGTGCGGAATAGTCTTCTTTTTGTTTTTGCTATTTTGGTTTTTTTTCGCATTGCTGCGCACATCCCTGTTCCAGGTATCGATTCCTCAGCCATGAGTTCTTTATTTAGCAACAATGCTTTTTTGGGATTATTGAATGTTTTTTCAGGTGGAACTTTGGAAAGTTTTTCTGTGGTCGCGTTGGGAGTGGCGCCTTATATCACCGCTTCCATCATTTTTCAATTACTTGCCATGATTTTACCTCGTCTTGAGGAGATGCAAAAAGAAGAATCAGGACGACAAAAGATCAATCAATACACGCGGTATCTCACTGTTCCTCTCGCTCTCATGCAGGCCTATAGCATGCTGCTTCTTTTACAGCGTCAAACAGGAGCATCGCTTTGGAGTGATAACAGTCTTTTTACGATTGTGTTGGCGATGATCAGCATGATGGCCGGCACCGTTTTTCTCATGTGGATGGGTGAACTCATTTCTGAAAGAAAAGTAGGAAATGGAACATCGATCATTATCTTTGCTGGAATTATTGCAGGACTCCCAGGATTTTTACGACAAGTTTTTGCCGTATACGATTACTCTCAACTCGTTACCCTTATCCTTTTTCTTCTCGTGACGATCGTAACGATTGTGGGTGTTGTTATCATGAACGAAGCACAGCGTCACGTGCCCGTGCAATATGCACGTCAAGTGCGTGGATCCCGTTTGGCAGGGGGTGTAAGTTCACATATTCCTCTTCGATTGAATATGGGTGGAGTGATCCCAATCATTTTTGCCATTTCTTTTATTTTGATCCCCACCACATTTGCTCAATTCTTTGTGAACGCTCGTACAGAGTGGTTGCAGACTGTAGCCATCTGGCTTACCCAAGTTTTTCAGAACCAACTCGTCTATGGCGTCACCTATTTTATCCTTGTTTTCGCTTTTTCTTATTTCTATACAGCGGTTATTTTTCATCCAGATCGCATGGCCGAGAATTTGCAAAAACACGGAGGATTTATTCCTGGTATTCGTCCGGGAAAAAATACAGCTGATTATCTTAAAGATGTGGCAAACCGTCTCTTACTTGCAGGAGCCACCTTTATTTCGGTTATCGCCGTTCTCCCTCTTGTCGTCCAACAATTTACAGGGACATCGAATATGGTGATTGGGGGAACGTCCGTTCTCATCGTTGTCTCCGTCGTTGTGGATTGTGTCAAACAAGTAGAATCCCAGCTGACCATGCACGAATACGAAATTTCCTAATTCGCTTCCGTTTCCAAAAAAAAGGTGGGATAATAAACCTACCTTTTTTCTTTTCTATGATTTTCTCTTCAATGAAAATACTCTTTCTCGGGCCGCAAGGAAGCGGCAAGGGCACCCAAGCAAAACTTTTAGCTGCATCTCTTCGTCTCCCCATGTTTTCTATGGGACAATTGCTTCGAGATGAAGTTGCTGCCAAAACCGATTTAGGCTCGCAGATCAACGAAATTTTATTATCAGGAGAACTGGTTCCTGCTTCGGTGACCGCGGAAGTATTACAAATGCGTTTAGCGAAACCCGATGCGCAACAAGGGTATATTTTGGATGGATTTCCACGCAACGAAGAACAATATCAGTCGTTTACTTTTGAGCAACCCACTCACGTATTTGTGATTATGATTCCAGAGGAGGAAACCTATCGTCGACTAGGAGATCGTCTTACCTGTTCAGTTTGCGGGTATGTCACAAGCACGAAGCTTGGTTTCAAAAAAGAAGACCCCTGCCCATTGCATGATGGGGGATTATTGATTCAACGAACGGATGATACTCCGGAGGCCATTACAAAACGTCTTGAGATTTATGAACAAGACACGCAACCTGTGATTCGATCCTATCGTCGTCAAGGAATTGTCTATGAAATTGACGGGGTTGGATCGGTTGAGGAAGTTCATCAGCGTATTTTAGATGCTCTCCGTACCTCATGATTTTTTATGGCTCTCATTAAAACAACAGAAGAAATAGATCGGATGCGTCGAGGAGGTTTTATTCTTTCACAAACCATGAAGGAAGTGATTTCTATTGTTCAGCCTGGACTTTTTTTCAAAGATCTTGACATGGTTGCAAAAAATTTTTTGACAAAGATGGGGGCGACCCCTTCTTTTCAAGGATATCAATCTTCTCCCGAAGATATTCCATTTCCCAGCGCTCTTTGCGTTTCCATCAATGAAGAGGTGGTTCATGGTTTAGGGAATCGAGAGCGCAGACTTCAAGAGGGGGATGTTGTTGGATTGGATTTAGGATGTTGGTTTGAAGGGATGTGTACAGATATGGCCGTGACGGTCGGGGTCGGAAAAATCAGTCATCAAGCCGAGCAATTGATACGCGTTACACAAGAGGCACTTTTTCACGGAGTGTCTGCTGCGCGTGCAGGCCAACAACTTTCTTGTATCAGTCAGGCTATCGAATCCGCTATTCGTCCTTATGGGTATGGTATTGTGGAAGCATTAGGCGGGCATGGAGTTGGACATGATGTTCATGAGCCTCCTTACATTCCCAATTTTACAAATCATCATTATAAAGATGTCACACTCACCACCGGAATGTGTCTCGCTTTAGAACCTATGGTGGGGCTTGGATCTTGTCATGTCCGCACAGCAGAAGACGGATGGGCTGTGTTAATGGAAGATTGCCAAATCAGTGCCCATGCAGAAGTGACGATCGTGATCCAAGAAGAGTATGCGGAAATTTTGACACCTTTTCCTCTATGAGAGTTTTAGGGATTGATTACGGAGATAAAAAAATAGGACTGGCCTTTGGAGACACTGACGTTCGTGTGGCCGTTCCCTTAGATGTTATTTCTAATCATGTTGAAGAAATTATATCTTGTCTTCAAAAAAAAATTGAAACGGAAAGTATTGATATGGTTGTGGTGGGTGTTCCCCTTTCTCAAGGGGGTCATCACGGAACCGAACAGTTAGAAAAAACAAAACGATTTATCACACGCTTGCGGGACGTTTTGACAATTCCCGTGTACGAAGAAGACGAATCTTTTACGACAGCGGAAAGCATTCGTCTGCAGCGCGAGGAAGGAGCAGAAGCTGCCGAAGATGCCCTTGCCGCCATGCTTATCACTCAAGCATTTCTCAATCATTCTCAAGAGTCATGAGTACTCTTTTTTCCACAACCGGCATCATTCTTTCTTGTCGGGATCATAAAGAAGTCGATCGTTGGTACGCCATGTACACGAAAGATTATGGCAAGATAGAGTTTCTTGCCCGTGGGGGACAAAAAGTTTTAGCAAAACTTACACCTCATTTGGAAACACTTGGGGAAGTGCATACGCTTCTGGTCCAAGGAAGGCAATACCCAACACTCACCGGGGTGGAGCGCAAGCGAGCTTTTTTAGGAGCGCAATCCGATTATCAAAAAATGGTTCTCGCGCAAAACGCCATGAGTCTTATGGATATGGGGACGCGACCTCATGAAGCCGACCCCGTCCTTTATGACGTTCTTCACCAATGGCTTTCGTTTCTTGATACAGCCCCTTCTCTTTCACCCGAACGTTCCGCTTATCTTTTGGGAAGTTTTTCTTTGAAACTTTTGGCGCTTTTGGGATATCGTCCCGAGCTGCATCAGTGTCTTCGTTGTCGACAATCCGTTCGTCCAAAAGAATTTTATTGGCATGCGCTTAAGGGGGGAATCGTCTGTGTTTCTTGCAGGAAACAAGATTCTGATCAGTATTTTGCCGCGCGTCCCATGGAAGAAACCACTCTCAAACTCATTCGATTTGCCATGGGGGAGTCGTTTTCCGATCAATTACGCCCGCCGCTACCAGGGGAAACGCTTCTGGCATTCCATGAAGCGATAGAGGCTCTCATCATTTCTCATTTTCCCATTATCCCTGTCAATTCTCTCCGCGCTTCTTGTCAGTAAACGAAAAAACCACCCTTTCATATCAGGGTGGTTTGCGTTTACATTCCTCGCTAGATAAGCAAGGCTTCCTCTTCTTCACTGAGCGTTCCAAGTTGGCATTTTCCGAAATCCAGAATTCCAAAACCAGGATAGTGTTCGCCGTGAGCCACTCCATACACGACCACGTATCTTCCATTTGGAGAGCAAACGATGCTGCTGATTTGAGAGAATTTTTGGATGCTTTTTATGATCTTGCGCGTGAGAAGATCTATCACACGAAGCACTTTTTGCGTTCCCACAAGGAGAAATCTTCCACAACTCGTAAAGGCAATTACCTGGATGGAAAAGTTACGATGAAGGCCTAATTTGATCGTGTGAGATTTTTTTTCTTTCAGATCCATGACCGTCAATTCCGCATCTCCGCTTTTGAAGGCAAGCGTCCGACCGTTGGGAGAAAGGGCGATCGTTTCGGTGTCCCAATCATTTCTCGTAGCGCAAAGTTGTTTTTCTCTCCACCAATTCCAGATCAAGCGCTTGTTTACGGAAACAGTGCCATCTCCTTTGAAGCAAAGGAAGCTTTCACCATTTTGAGCCATCAATGTTCCTCTCACAATTCCGCGGTATCGTAGATGTGCGGATCGTTTTTTTTCCTTCATTGAAACGACCCGCATGGATCCGTATCGAGAAACAATGAGAATCGATGTTCCATCTGGAAAGAAGCCAAAAGAAGCAATGTGATATTCATGTGATATTGTCTCGAAGCATTCCAAGCCGCTTTCATCCCTTATCGTGCAAAAGAACACATTATTTTCGATCGCCATGGCAATGATTTGTGGGTCCCTGGGAGAAAAGGCTATGCAGATAATTTCCTGTTGTATGGGATAAAGGAATCTTTCCACAAAATTTCCATCACCGATTTTACGAATATGGACAAAGTTGCGCTCACCAGCAGTTCTCTCAATACCCGCGAGATATTGTCCGTTGCAGGAAAAAATAGGTCCTCGAACACATTCGATATAAAGGGAAAGTGTGGGGTCTGGAATGACAAGAGGCGGAACTCCAGTCATGAACCCTCCTTATGTTTGAAAGAACAAAACCTTTCGGTGCGTGGCCGAGTTGTTCGGCTGCGCGCAGAAAGGGGCGAGAGTTTCGTATCTCACCCACGTAAAGGACAGGTTCAAATATAGATGGCAGCTTCTTCGGGGGACAGTGATCCGAGATTGGGACCATCAAAATCAAAGACACTGAGTGTGCATTGGTCTTTCACTGAAGGATCGTTGTGTGTATTGACAACAAGCCTGCTCCAATCTTGAGAGAAGCAGAATGAACATACAGATTGTACAAATCCTTCTATCCTTCCCTTTTCCTGCCAAGTATCTGTACTCCAGAACCTCAATGAACAATCTGATGATCCAGATGCAATCAGTTTTCCATCCGGAGAAAACGCGACTCCATACACAATTGATCCGTGTTCAATAGATGCACACTGCTGCGCTGTTTCCACATCCCAGATTTTTACTGTGGTATCCTCTGATCCCGACGCCATCAGGTTTCCATCCGGAGAAAACGCAACAGTGTGAATGCGACTCTTGTGTCCAGTCAGTCTTTGTTTTACTTGTCTTGTGTGTATATCAATAATTATGACCATGTCATCCGAGTATCCTATTGCCACGAACTGTCCGTTTGGAGAAAACACAGCGGATTCGACAGACCTTCCTCTTTTTATTTCTCCAATGTCCAGTACTAATTCTTCTGTTAGGACATTCCAGATATAGGTTTGATATCCATCACCCGAACAAAAGACGCACGTTCCATCAGGAGAAAAAGCAACAATGCGACAGAGGGCTATCCTCTGTCCAAGAAGTTGAGGATCTCTATGAGGATCATTCAAAGAAAAAATCTTCGGCAGCGATTGATTTTCCCCAACAATCAAGAGGTTCCCATTAGGAGAAAGCGCAAATGCCTCGACGGGAATAGAGAATATTCTTTGGTGACAACAGACTCCCGTTTCCCCATGCCAAAAGCGCATGAACTGATTTTCCCCCATAGACACAATTCGACGTCCATTGTTGGAAATTCTTACGGTGCGGACATAAGACTCATGACCGACAAAAAGTCTTTTCTGTTTGGGAACAGCAAAACTCATGAACCCTCCTTCCCACTTCGCCAAGGCTACGTGGGATGTATGTTTTTTTGAATGAACGAAACCTTTCGGTGCTCTGCCGAGATTTTCAGCAGTGCGCAGAAAGGGGCGAGGACGTATTCCTCACCCTTGATTTACATGAGACGCACCGGTCGTGCCGGAGGTGTCTTTGGAATCTTTTCTCCTCTCAATACTCGCTCACAGTGAGTGGCAATCGTTTCGTATCCTTGCGGGAGCCAGCGGCGCGAACTCGTGTACTTGATGGCCGCAAGGGTCATCTTGGCGATCTGCTCTTGGGAAGCCGCAGGGAGGAAATCCCCAACCGCCTGATCGAAATCCGCTTCGCTCACAATCTCGCGCCCATCCTCAAGTGATCGCTGGGCCGCCAGTCGCACAATGACCTCGATATCCGCACCAGACCATCCGTCTGTTGTTGCAGCCAATCTGCCGAAATCCGTTACGTCACTCTCATATCCATATCGCCGCAGCATCACAGGGAACAAGTCACGACGCGTGGCATCATCGGGCATAAGAAGGGGGATACGTTCATCCGTACGTCCGGAGCGAATGAGTGCAGCGTCCAGTCGATCAGGCCGGTTACTGCAGCTGATGACAAAGATCTTGCCGCGAATCTTTGGATCGGAAAGAAACTCCATCCATCCGCGACGCAGACGCGCCGATACACCGGAATCACCTTGAAACGCATCACGTCCACTGTCTTCTTCATCCACTTCATCTCGCAAGACAACAATCGGAGCCAGGCTCCGCATAGCCGCAAACGTTTCTTCCATCTTACGCTCGGTTTCACCCACCCACATGGTGCGCACATTGCGAATCTTCACAAACAAGACGCCGCATTCGTGCGCGAACGCCTCGGCGATTGCGGTCTTTCCCGTTCCAGGGGGACCGATCAGGAGGCATCCCATGGGCACACGACGCGCATCACCGCTTTGAATCCAATCACGTACATGGGCAAAAAAGCTCTTGATGTGATCGAGTCCGGCGATTCCTTCAAATCCGTAAGCAGGATCCACAATGTCCATGAGATGACCATAGGTTCGCCGCAAGATTTTGATGCGGGCGGAGAGCACTTCTCCTGTTGTGACCACACGTTCGTCTGCTCGGGCAGACAAGAAAATTTCGAGCAGGTCTCGATAGCCGAGTCCTTGGCACAGTCGTGCGATTTCCTCAATGCCTTCTTTGGGCTTTGGGAATCGGGAAGGCACATCACCCTGTCGAGCCATTTCTTTCTCAAGTCGTTTGATCCATTGTTGCTTGGCAACAATATCCGCGTTCGACGGATTTTCGAATTGCTTTTCGAGTTCGGCGATTTCCATTTCGATATCCTTGCGTTCCTTTGCAAGTTGCTTGTCGAGAACGACGCGCAAAGCATCGCATTTCGCTACAGACTCATCATAAGCCTGCCTTGCACATACCACAGATTCAGACGGAGGGAAATTGCGAACATCGGTCTCAATCACTGAAATCTCATCGGCAAGTGTCTTTGCCTCATGTGATCCATAGGTCAAAACGGCTTGTGAAGTGGATTCTTTGCCACCGGGTTTTGCCGAAGCTCGCCGTGTCACTGATCTGTCCGCATTCATCTTGATTCGAATCGGTTCTCCTTCCGTGCTCATAAATACTTCACCCGGGCGATCTGCGCGTTCCAGGGAAATTTCCCCGTTAGAGTAGATTTCCCATACACGCATAGGTCGTCCAGCGTTGGTGGAGAGCCATCCGCCCTTTTTGATGGTTTTCCAGTTTTGCGGAGTGATGGCACCAAATTGCAGGGAAGGATCTTGATCACGCCTAACCTTCAAATCGAGCAATGCCTTTTGCGTTTCATTTGTTTCTCGTGCAATACGCAGGGCATCTTTGGCATTTTCCGCATGGAGTGTCACAAAGAGTGCATGGGATTTGGCAAGCGCATCTTGCATCTGTGGATTTGCACCCAGATCCTGATCCATACGCGCGAGAATTTCGCGGCGTTTACCCATCTCAATTCGCAGTCGAGATTCTTCTTTGGAAATGAGAGCGGCATGTTCCAACTGCGACTGCCTGATTTGTTTTGCCAGATCATCACTTTCCGTAATACGCGCAAGAAACATCTTGCGTTCAGCCTCGGACGGCCGAGCGACACGGATGACCTTGAAGGGAGCATCGTGTCGACGCAGACGTTCATCAACTGCTTGGATTGCCGGAGTGCTCATGAGAATACGATGTCCGGCTGATCGAAACACAGGAGATCCCGCGAGTTGGATCAATGCCAAGCTGATCGTTGCCGATACACCCGCCATGGCATTTCCCTCCGAGGATGGACAGAGCGCATCTGCATCCGGGAGGATCAATAGACAGGGGACAGGGGGCTTCTCTTGCGGGCATAGGGCGAGGACTTGTTGGAGAATCGGCAGGGCGGCTTGCGGGTTCCGCGGAAGATCCTGCTGCTGCATCATCTGCCTGCGTTGTTTGGCAATGGGATCGTTTACGTCCTGTTGTGTGCCTTGTGTTTTTTCAAAGATTTTTACGAATCGTTTGTGATCATCTTCACGCGGAAACGTGAAGCCACGTGCCACATCAAAGACCACGACCATTTCACCGTTTGCAAAAGCATCACAGACCACATCTTCCCAACGAAGCAAGACATCCATGTGCTCAAGTTCGGCCAGACACGGTCTGGGGAACCCATCACCCACAGAACCTATACACAAAACAGCGGTTGCACCGCAGCGGAAACTCCGTTGTACGTCTTCAAGCCAGGACAGTGGAGTGTCCATGAAAGACCTCGAGGTTAGGTTGTTGAGAGGAGTTGTAAAGAACAAAACCTTTCGGTGCACTTCCGAGTTTCCTCGGCAGCGCGCAGAAAGGGCGATGTTAGCGTGACATCGCCGTGTGACCATCAAGCCCCATCAGGTTCAAGATAGCCAACGCTTTTGAGTAATCCGTAACCCCGGTTATTTGGACAGCTCGATTTTCATGCATTCTGACCTCGAGATGAGAACCGGAAAGATCATCCATACAGTACCGGTCGGTCAAAAGGTGAATCCTTTGGTTACCCGATCCTCGCAGAGGAAGACCTTCAGTGTGGTGACGGATTTGGAACGGACCGTCGATCAACACATCAATATGTTGGAGCAGATTTTGTGTTCCCCTTGATGCACGTCGTCCTTCCAGGCGTCTGCGTGTATATCCTGACCAAGCCAAGGTGGATAGACCAAGGATGTGAACAGCCTCGCAGAGTTCGGACAAGACAATCGCCTGATCAAACGGTTCACCGCCGGAAATGCTGATCCCTTCAATTCCGTATTCTTCTTTGGCCTTTCGGATTTTTTGCAACATTCGCCACAGAGCGATATCAGCTTTTGGATCTTGATCCAGGTAGAAGGGGGAGATGCATCCCGGGCAGCGAATCCTGCAGCCACGCACCCATAGGCAGGCCCGAAGGCCCGGTCCCATGGCACGCGTTGCCGGTTCGAAGTGCCCAAGATTGATCGTCTTTTTTCCCATGGCGTCTAGTTCTTTGCTCGGGCAGGAGCGTTTGGAATCGCCTGCGGGATTCCGGGGTCTTCGGAGCGTTCGTCCATCTCTTCGATGCCGGCGCCTAAAAGATCCAAGATGACCTTCATTCGTTCTGCGACTGCACGGCAGCCGGGACCAGGAGGGATGTCCACATCCACATTGCTTCGACCGCTTTTGGGATCAATGATGACCGTGATGCGGCGGCTCATATCAGACCTCCTCACGCAGATTGGTGGAGAGGATGACAAGGCCGTTACTGGTCGTTTGCTCGGTTGGCGTTCCGCCGATCAGTTGGAGCATGGCCTTGTACGCTTCGATTCGGTAGGCATCTTCCAATACCTTGGTCATTTGCTCGAGCTTGTGTGATCCTCTTTCCATTGCGTATCCGTTCCAAAACAGAAGCAAAGTTGTTCCATCAAGCGCAACACCCAGTTGAACATCTCCTGATTGGAGCACACCTACACAAGTTCCATTGGGAGGGGCGCCACTTGCTGTCTGATAACTGGTGCTGTTGTCGTGGGAATCCTTGATTCTGCAGTTGTTGATCTTTGCTGCCGCTCGAGCGATGGCGCGCTTGGCCACTTCTTTTCGGATTGTCGACCAGTTGAGTCCTCGCAATTGACGTGCGAGCGCAGGGTCGGTCCTTTCAAGTTTCCTAAGTACATCATCCACACTGTCGCCTTGATGCGAGAGCGTTTTTTGATGAAGTACATTCCAGTGTTGGCTCATAAGACCTCCATATGTGGGGGTTTGGGGGGTAAAGAACTGCGTTCCGCCTATGAGGGAGAACGCAATTTTTTATCAAAAAATAGCCAAAAAGTCAACGATTCTGCCTGTCTTTTGTGCCCTTTTAGACCTCATCAAAATGAACAAGAGAAAAATCGTTATTTTTCCCCAGTTTTTTGAGATTTTTCATTGCCCGTTCCCTTGGTTTGCGATACCATAAGAACGTTATTCTTTACGTATTTTTATGCCCAAATCATCGGTTTCCACGATCGGATCCTTTCTTGGTCAGACTGTGACGCTTTCCGGTTGGGCATATAATTTTCGCTCAAGCGGAAAGATTTTTTTCTTGCAGTTTCGCGATGGTACTGGTCGCATCCAGGTAGTCTATTCCAAATCCCAGTTGTCGGAGGATCAATGGGCGGCTTTGGAATCGTTAAAAATGGAGTCCTCGGTTACGATTACAGGAGTAGTTAAACAAGACGATCGTGCTCCATCTGGTTATGAAATTGATGGCGCGGCGTTTTCTATTATTCAACTTGCTCCGGACGATTATCCTATTTCCAAGAAAGATCATGGACCTGATTTTCTTTTGGATCATCGCCATTTGTGGTTGCGCTCCGAACGCCAATGGGCCATTCAACGCGTGCGCGATACGATCATTCACGCTACCTATGACTTCATGCGCGAGGAAGGATTTATAAAATTCGATTCCCCGATTTTGACACCCAATGCCTGTGAGGGAACCACCGAGCTTTTTGAAATGGATTATTTTGAAGAAGCAAAGGCGTACCTCTCTCAATCAGGACAGCTTTATTTGGAAGCGGGGATCATGAGCTTTGGTCGCGTGTTTGATTTTGGTCCTGTGTTTCGTGCCGAGAAATCCAAGACACGTCGTCATTTGACCGAGTTTTGGATGATGGATGCGGAGGCCGCATTTGTGGAGCACGAAGAAAACATGCAAACACAAGAAGCCTTAGTCGTTCGCATTGTTCAAGATGTGCTTGCAAAAAATCGCGGAGAGTTGGCTTTGTTGGAACGGGATGTTTCCGCTTTGGAAAAAATACAAGCCCCGTTTGTTCATCTCACCCACAAAGATGCTGTCGTGAGACTGCGTGAGCTTGGAAGTGATATTGGAGAACGTGATGATTTGGGTGCGGACGACGAGACTTTGTTGACGAAGCTTTATGATCGTCCGATTTTTGTGGAAAAATATCCTTCCGAGGTGAAAGCGTTTTATATGAAGCGAGATCCTGTGGAAACAGATCGCGTGCTTGGAAATGATCTTTTGGCTCCGGAAGGATATGGAGAAATCATCGGCGGCAGTCAGCGCGAGGATGATTATGAAATTTTAAAACAACGCATTATAGATCACGGATTACCTTTGGAACCTTTTGCTTGGTATCTTGATTTGCGCAAATACGGATCCGTTCCTCATGCAGGATTTGGGTATGGACTTGAGCGCATTGTCGGATGGATTTGCGGGACCCAACATATTCGCGAGACCATTCCATTTCCTCGCCTTATCAATCGTTTGACACCTTAAGCGTATTGTTATGAAAGAACGTTTTTTTGTCCGTGAACTCCCGGAACACTTAGGTCAAGAAGTCGTGGTTGCCGGTTGGTTGCATCGTCTGCGGGATCTCAATAAATTCGGATTTGCTATTCTTCGAGATCGTACCGGACTTGTGCAAGTGGTTTTGGATTCGACACAACTCGAGCAACTTAAAGGATTGCAACTGGAGACTGTGCTTAAAATCACCGGAACGGTTGTGAAAAAACAAAGTAAGGATCCGCAGGCAGAAGAGGTGGAAGTGCAGGCAAAGATCATGGAAGTACTGTCTCCTGTCACTGATGTGCTTCCCATTGAAATCAACAAAGATGATGTGGAGGCACAGTTGGATTCTATTTTGGATCATCGTGTGACTACGCTTCGTAATCTCAAACAGCGTGCGATTTTTCGTGTGCAAGCAGCGTTGGTTCATGGATATCGCGCGTATATGGAGCGCCAAGGATTTACCGAGATTTTTTTTCCTGTTTTGGCCGGAGCGGCGAGCGAAGGTGGAGCAGAATTTTTTAAAGTGGATTATTACGGGCGTGAAGCCATGCTGACTCAGTCCGCACAGCTTTATAAACAAATGATGGTGGGAGTGTATGAGGGAGTGTATGGGCTTTCGTATTCGTTTCGTGCGGAAAAATTCGCCACTTCGCGGCACCTGACCGAGTTTAATCAATTTGAGTTTGAAGTGGGATTTGTTGATGGGATGGAAGATATTATGGCGTATGCGGAAGCTTCATTGCGCGAAATGTTGGCAACCGTGGAGCGTGAAAATACATCTGAGCTCAAACTTTTGAACGTGACTCTTCCTCCTTTGGGCGAACATTTTCCATGTGTGCGATTAAAAGAAGCTTTGCAGTTTTATAAAGAGGGGACTGGGATTGATGAGACAAAAGAACCCGATCTTTCCCCTGCAGCGGAAAAATGGTTGTCTACCGTATGGGCGCCGCACACACATGGATCCGGATTTGTTTTTGTAACGCATTACCCAACATCCAAACGCCCGTTTTACACGGCGGTTGATCCGCAAAATTCCGAGGAGACCTTGAGTTTTGATTTGATTGGATTTGGTAGTGAAATTATTTCCGGAGGTTTGCGTGTGCATCGGTACGATGAACAAGTGGCGCGATTGAAAGCGAAAGGATTAAATCCGGCCGATTTTGAAGATTATCTGGCCATGCACAAATACGGTATTCCTCCTGAGGGGGGATTTGGCATGGGGCTTCAGCGTTTGACACAAAATATTTTGGGATTAGCCAATATCAAGGAGGCGACGATTTTTCCTCGCGATGTCCAGCGCCTGCGGCCGTAAAAAAGCATTATGGCTTTTGAAGTGAAACTTCCACAGTATTCCGGGCCCCTTCATGCCCTTCTTGATTTGATTACTCAGGAAAAACTTCCCATTACCGAGGTTTCTTTGGCACAAGTTGCCGATACGTATGTCGCCTATGTGCAAGCGCAATCCGTTTCTCCCGAGGAGCTTGCGGATTTTCTCCTGATCGCGGCCAAGTTGCTCTATCTCAAGTCCCGTACCATTCTTCCCGATCTCCCCTGCGAAGCGGAAGAAGACCCTGGCGATTTAGTACGACAGTTAAAGATGTATGAAGCATTTATCATCGCGTCCAAGGCTTTGGAAAAAATTTACCAATCTTCTTTACGTTCATTTGAACACATACGCATCCCATCCGTTATAGCATCGGATTTTTTTCCTCCTCCTTCGGTCACCTCATCAACCTTTATCCACGTCTACCAGCGATTACAAAAACGATTGGAACCCTGGTTGCGTTTGCGACGCGCTTCTTTGGAACGTATTGTTTCCGTTAAAGAACGCATTACTCATCTTCAAAATTTGTTGAAAGAGCGCGCGCGATTTTCTTTTGGAGACATGATGAAAGGTGCGACAAAAACCGATGTGGTCGTGAGCTTCCTTGCACTTTTGGAAATGCTGCGAGAGAAAACCGTTCACGTCACGCAACAGGATCCTTTTTGTGACATTGTGATTAAACGTTCGTCATAAATATGCTCACACGTACGATTGAGGCTCTCTTGTTTGCATCAGGAAAACCCATTGCTTTGACCACTCTTTCTAAACTTCTTCATATTTCCGCAGGAGAAGTGCAAGAAGCGCTCAAACAATTAAGTGAAATGCGCAATATTGATGCTTCAGGCATTCACATTTTGATACACGATGGAAAAGCACAGTACGTGACTCATCCGCAAGAAGGGGAGATTGTGCAATCATTTTTGAAAGAAGAAGTGAGTGGGGAATTGACCCAACCTTCTTTGGAAACACTCACCATCATTGCGTATCGCGGGCCGATCACCAAACCGGAAATAGAGCAGATTCGTGGTGTGAATTGTAGTTTGATTTTACGCAATCTTTTGATACGCGGACTTATCGAAGAAAAAGAAGACAAACAACGCTTACAAAACACCTACACCATTTCTTTTGATTTTCTTCGACATTTGGGAGCGGATCGTGTAGAAGAGTTGCCACAATATTCTGATCTGCATACCGATGAGGTTGTCGGACAATTGATCCAAGAAACTTTTTAGCCTTATGATTTTTCGTTTGATTGCCCAAGTGATGCTTTCCACTGTATTTTTTCACCTTCTTCCCTATGATGGAGAAGTCGTGGAAAAGTTAGCGATCAATGCGAAAGATTTTGATCGCACCCTATTTGCTGTGGAAGAATCTTTAGGCGGAGACGAACCGCATTTACCCAAGGCTCTTTTTGTTCACAATCCTCCCACTCGTGTACATCCGACCAGTGTGGGAGTTATCACCACGGCTGTGAGCGCATTTGTTTTGGATCGCGCAACACGGACACCTCTTTTTGAAAAAAATATTGATGAATCACGTTCGATCGGGAGCATCACCAAACTCATGACCGCCTATGTTTTTTTGGAAACAACTCCTAGTCTCGATGCTCTGGTCACGATCGACATAAAAGATGTGCGTCTGGGAGGAACGCAACATTTGACCGTGGGGGATCCTGTCACGATCCGCGATCTTCTCAAAGCGAGTTTGGTGGGAAGTGATAATTCCGCCACGGCCGCACTTGCGCGACTTTCCGGCACGACCGAAGGAGATTTTGTCGCACGGATGAATGAGGTGGCTGCGGAAATCGGCATGGAACGCACCACATTTGCGGACACGACCGGACTGTCACAAGACAACCGTTCCATTGTGTCTGATTTGGCGCTCATGCTCGATCATATTTTGCAAAATGAAACGATCCGCACCATCACTCAGCAACCTTTTGTGACGATTGCGAGTACTTCAGGTTCTCTCTATACCGTGGAAAGTACGGACGATCTTCTTCATTCTTTTTTAAATCAACCTCCCTACGCTATCGTAGGAGGGAAGACCGGGTATTTGCCCGAGGCGGGGTATTGCCTTGGGACGATTTTTTCCGAAGATGGGGGGCATGAGATTATTGTGGTGGTTTTGGGATCTGAGACCGATCAAAGTCGTTTTCAAGATGTGAAATCTTTGGCCGCGTGGACGTATAAAGTATACGACTGGTTATGATAGACATTCTTCTTTCTTGGGTTTCGGGCATTGCTGTTTATTCGCCTGATATGGCCACAGCTTTGTTAGCTGCTTTGCCGGTGACGGAATTGCGTTTATCCATTCCTCTTGGCATGCAGATTTTTGATTTGTCCCTTTCCCGATCTTTTATCGTTTCTATTGTAGGGAATGCAGTTCCTGTTTTTATTCTTTTGTATGCGGCACCCCTCTTTGTTTTTTTCCGCCGCCATTGCAGATGGTTTGAACTTTGGTATGTAAAGACGGTTTTACGTCTGGAGGAAAAACATCGGGCTTCTTATCAGCGTTACGGAGCTATTTTTCTTTTCATTTTTACAGCGATCCCCTTGCCAGGATCAGGAGTGTGGAGCGCATGCCTATTGGCGATTATTTTTGACATGAAACGTCGTGCGGCAATGCCGGCTATTTTGGGAGGTATGATCGCAGCCGGGGTGATTGTTTCTTTGATGCTTGGAGGCGTTCTTAAAGGGTTTTCTTTTTTATTATGAAAATCGCGGTAGATGCCATAAATATTTGTGATGTACACGGAGGGGAAGGGGCAGGGATTGAACACTACACTCGCTCCATCCTTGCGCATTTGATTTGTGCATATCCGGAAGTCACTTTTATCTTAGCTGTTCCTGATCCGTTTACATCAGAGGTTGCCAAGTCTTTTGTCCCCGGGGCAAAAAATGTACGTTATCTACGGCCGTTTTTTTCCAAGGTACCTTTCTTTTCTCGTCACATTTTTCTTCCCTTATTGTTGCGTTGTTATTCTTCAGTTTTGTTTTGTCCCTCGGGTCAGATTCCTTTTGGATGGCTGGGGAGATCGGTTATCACCGTTCACGATTTGACGATTTTGGAACATCCCGAGTGGTTTGCCGATGTGGGCTCACAAGATTTTTCCACACACGTCGTAGTACCGAGGAGTATAAAAAGAGCGGATACCATCCTTGCTGTCTCACAAGCAACACAATGTCAAATCGAACGGTTGTTTCCTCTTGCAACAGAAAAGATACAAGTCGTGCATGAGGGTGTGTGCTTGCCTTCAAATATTTCAAAGTCGATTGAGACCTTTCCTTACGATCGCGAGTACGTGCTTTTTCTTGGAACTTTGGAACCGCGCAAAAATCTCGTGACAGCGATAAAAGCGTTCGATGCCTTTCTCACCAATCACCCAGAACAAGCGACACATATTCGTTTTATTTTGGCAGGGAAATTCGGATGGGGAGCGGAACCTATCGAAGAAGCAGCCAATCGTGTGAATGCCAAATGGCAATTTGTAGAACCTCAAGGTGTGGTGCAAGCGCTTGGTATGGTAAGCGAAGAGGAGAAGTGGCGATTACTTTCTTGTGCTTCCGTTTTTCTTTTTCCTTCTTTGTACGAAGGGTTTGGATTGCCGATTTTGGAAGCCATGAGTGTGGGTACACCCGTGATTGCAACGACACAAGGTGCGTTGTCTGAAATTGGAGGCGATGCGGTTTTGTCCGTGGATCCGATGGATCAAGAACAAATATCTTTTGCAATCGCGCAATGTTTACTTGTTCCCGAGGGGGCAGAAGAATTACGGAAAGCGGGAAAGGAACAAGTAAAAAAATTCACTTGGGAGCGGACGGCAAAAGAAACCATGGAAGCAATTCAAAAGGCGGCGATAAAAAAGAAAACATAAAAGCGCTCCGAGGGGAGCGCTTTTTGGAATCAGAGTTTTGTTTGAAGATAAGCGATAATGACCATTTGTGCCAGGAGCGAATAATAGAGCGGTACATCTCCGCGTTTGCGGATAAGAAGATCATGAAAGAAAAAATGCAGGCGATAGTTCCAGCGCAATAGACGAGAATGAGTAAGATCATAGAGACCGACCAATAGATCGGGAAGAATAGCGCCCACAATTCCCCAGGTAAAGGTGCGCATGCTTTCGATGTCGCGTGTATTGGCAAGGAGCAAGACAAAGAAAATAGCCACACAAGCATCCACCATGAGAAAGGCGGCAATTTCTTTACGCTTCTTTTTTTTGACGCGAAAATTTTCGGATAGTCGATTATCTCCATGAGGGACAATATCAACAAGATAATGCGTGGCAAATCCCAAGGCAAAGGCTAAGAGGGGATTTCCTGTCATTTTTGCCAGTACTGCACCGATAAAGGTGTGGGTCGTGAGAGTCATAACTAGTAGACAGTATACCGCGTTTTTCATAACGAAAAAACCCCGCCGTGTGCGAGGTTTATATGCCTAGGGCATAGTATTGTTACTTTTCTCCGGAGGAATCCTTTGCCAAAAAGGAGAGAAGATCAAAGTCGGTCATGGTGACCACAGAGTCTTGCGTTTGAGTGAACGAAATGAGGACTTGTTCACCTTCACGTGAGATCGCCAGCTCTGGTGAGACACTGACCGTTCCTGTGAAAATCGTTCGATCTTCATCATTCAATGTGAGATAGAAAACGGTTTCCCCGTTTACGACCACAGGGGAGATGCGATGGATCGTTCCCGTGGCGATTTGATCCTCGCCCGTTGGGCTTGGATCAATCACACTTCCACTGTCTTGAAGCATCTTGCGATACTCCGCAAGAGCCGCATGTTTATCCGCGCCCAAAGCGACCATGCCATTGGACCCGCGTACGATCGCAATCTTTTGAATGATGCCATCTTGTGAAAGCACCGGGACAACCCAAGCGAGTTCCCCATAAATGTTGTAGGGGATCGGTTCCACACCGCGATAGCCTCGGAAGTTTGAAACCGCGGCATTGACCGCACGAATGACTCCCTGTTCATCCGGACCAGAGGCAGAATAGTAGTGGGTGAATCCTGTGCGGGAATCCATGAGCGCGATGCCAACCAAGGATTGATCCGTGGATTGAACGCTCGTAAACCCGGTAAACCAGGTGGCATTCCCCTGCGCGTCCCAGACGAGTTGGACATCCTTTTTTCTCAATGCATCTGAAGTCGGAACATTGACATCAAGGTTGGCGCCAAAGGGCAAACCATTCCAAAATCCATGAACATATTTGCCCCACCAAGTGAGGCGAGAAATTGCCAAGGAACATGGTACTTCACGATCAACCCAGGCGGGTACATCTTTTCCGATTTTTTCTTCTACCTTTCCGGTTTCCGGATCGACAAGAAGGATGCCGTCCACACGGTCTCCGCTCCAGAAGATGGTCGGAGTGTAGAGAGTGGCCGTGAACCATGGATGACCTCCGTCGTCAATCTCAAAGGTGAAATCCGTGACGCCGTGGAATTGGTATCCTTGGGAGTACACATGACGCTCAAGATCGTGGCCAAAGTATGCACTTTCCATATAGGCCATTTGCAGACCTTCCACAATCTTTCCCGGGTCAGTGGGATTTTCCGCTGAGATCATGATATAGGCCGGTGAGGTCTGTGCCTTGCGCCAGCGCCAGAAACCGGAGAATTCGAGAGGGGCGACCCAGACCAGCTCATCTTGATACTTCTGGATGGTGTAATCACCAATCTCATATCTGCTTCCAAGGGAATCTCTTGATTGACCAAGGATTTTGTTTCCCTTCCACTGCGCATATTCCAGAGGAACGGTGCGGATATGGGCGGGGTCAATGGCTGAAAAACTATCGGTCCATGTGCTTGTGGTGTTGATGTGATCGCTTACAAATGCACGCATTTCCTCATGCCTGAACATACCAGAGCTTAGGCCAAAGGTGAGGGTCAATAGGGTGCAGAAGGAGAGCATGGTCGCGATCGCGGATCGACTTGTTCTGGTATAGGTATACTTGCTATATCCCACGCGATCGTTTTCAATTGCGTCCAATATGGCGCAGAAGATGAAATTGAAAACCATTGCCAATGAGATCAAAAGGATCAGGAAAGGGCCTCCCAGGGTCCCAACAAAATTCATAGGGATGAGGAGAATGATGGTGGTCCACAGCAGGGTTTGACCCAAGGTGAGCAGCGCCCACTTTTTGGCAAAGCCGCGTTGACCCAGGTCAAAGGGGAGCGAACCGATGATGCCGATGAGAAGACCCAGAAGAACAGTGTTTGTCATGGTTTCCTCGCTTGGAAGAGCAGAAGGCCCTCTGGTTTTGATGAGGGTGTTGGAGGTGAAAAGAACCGCCATTCTCCCAGACAGGAGAAGACGTTCTAGAATAGCAAAAATGACGGGAAAGTCAACGATTTCGTGGCAGAATAGGCGTTTTTTATTGGGTTTCCTTGGCTGCTTTAGGAAAAACTGCTACCATAATTCTCACAAATGCCGGGATGGCGGAATTGGTATACGCGTTGGACTCAAAATCCAATGATGGCAACGTCGTGAGGGTTCGACTCCCTCTCCCGGCACCAAAACTGACTTGTTTGGAAGTGATTGCTTCGACTGTTGTTGAAGCTATGAAGGGCAGGCCATTTGGCTTGTTATGCGGATAGTCGGAGTGAAGAATGTCCTACTGAAGTTTCCGTCATTAGCGTGGACGAAAGGGGGCTCTGAAATTGTTTCTCCCTCAGAGCTTTCCATTACGGTCTCATCAGAGCAGAAAAAATGAAGATGAAGTATAAGATCGGGAATCAAAAAATACCGGCATACGCTGGTATTTTTGTTTGAGATTTTTAGAGCAAGTGTGTTCCTGTCATCTCTGGAGGGAGAGGGAGACCTGCTAACGTGAGAAGGGTGGGAGCGACATCAGAGAGAATACCAACAGGAGGAATCAGGGACAAGTCGGTTTGTGCAAGATCAGGATTTGGTTTGCCATCATAGGCGTCACCCGCCACGATAAAGGGAACCGGATACATATTATGTTCTTTATCGATCGCACCAGTGATAGGGTTTACAAGTTCCTCCGCATTTCCGTGATCCGCCAAGATACAAGCCGTGCCATGTTGTTTGAGAATTTCAGGAATGATTTTTGAAAGACACAGATCCACGGCTTCCACAGCTTTGACGGTTGCAGACAGATTCCCCGTATGTCCCACCATATCAGGATTGGCATAGTTGATCGCGTAAAAATCATGAGATCCAAGTGCCAAAGATTTGAGGATATGAGCCGTGACTTCAAAAGCTGACATCTCCGGTTTTTGATCATAAGAAGGAACAGAAGGAGAGGGGACGAGGATCCGTTCTTCTCCTGCAAAGGATTGTTCCACCATACCGTTTAAGAAAAACGTGACATGGGCGTATTTTTCGGTTTCCGCGATATGGAGTTGAGTTAATCCTTCCTCACTAAAAATTTTCGCCAGAGGATTTTGGATGATCTCCACAGGGAACAAGACATCCACGGGTAAATTTTTTTCATATTCCGTAAACGTGATCATCTTGAGATTGGAAAATGTTTTTGTACGGACATGTTTGAATGAGGGGGTGGCCAGAGCTTGTGTGAGTTCGCGCGCGCGATCCGCTCGGAAGTTAAAAAAGAGAATCGTATCACCATCTTCCACCGTTGCCAGCGGTTGTCCTTCATGGTCCACGATCACCACAGGTTCCATTTCTTCGTCAAACACCTGTTGGGCATAAGAATTTTTAATAGCATCTACAGGGTCCCGAGAGGTGAGAGAAGATTGTCCAAGAACAATGGCATCATAAGCTTTTTGAATCCGATCCCAAGAACGGTTGCGATCCATACCAAAAAACCGTCCACCCACGCTGGCCACCTCACCCGCTTTTATCTTTTTACAGGAGCCAAGAAGATCTTCCATAAACTGTGCACCAATATCTTTGGCCGTATCTCGACCATCAGTAAACGCATGGATAAAAGTTTGTTTACCGATTTTTTCTTTTCGACAAAATTCCAGAAGCGCAAGGAGATGTGATTGAGAAGCGTGCACGCCGCCGTTTCCGATAAGACCAATCAAGTGCAATTTTTTTCCTGACTCGCGCACACGTCTCGCCGCTTCCAAAAGGAGTGGCATCTCAAAAAGACTTTTGTCCGCAATGGCTTTATCGATGCGTGGCAAACTTTGATATCGCAAAATGCCGGACCCGATGGTCGTATGTCCTACCTCAGAGTTTCCCACTTCCCCTTGCGGCAGACCGACATTCATACCAGACGCTTGCAAAAGCATGGTGGGGTATCGTTTGAGCAAACTGTCAAAAAAAGGTTTATGCGCGACGGAGATCGCATTCGTTGGGGAAGGAGGAGCGATCCCGAATCCATCCAAAATAATGAGTGCAAGAGGACGTTTGATCGAAGGCATAAAAAATTAGCAGGAGGCCTCCTCCATTATTTCTTTTATTTTTTTCGTCAGTTCCACAAGACTCGTGTGTAGTTGTTTTTGTTTGTAAGGATCCTGTTCTTGCTCAAGCTTTACGATATCCATGTTATAGTTGTAGATGAGTGGAGTGATAAGTGGAAGGAGACAAGCCTTTTTTTCCTGATCTGTGATTGCGTATTCCTCAAAGAACATTTCAATGGATTTTTGTGTAAGCGCGCTCATAGAATTTTGTGACAATAGAGTAATATAATGACTATAGTATACCTTTGTTTTTATGAAAAAACGAACCTTGATTTCGTGGAATGTGAATGGATTGCGGGCCGTGGAAAAGAAGGGATTTTTGGATTGGCTTGAAGAAGATAAACCAAACATCATCTGTTTACAGGAGACGAAAGCACATCCCGATCAGCTTCCCGAGCATTTAAGGGTCGTGCCTGGTTATCAATCTCATTTTTGTGCAGCAGAACGTAGGGGGTACAGCGGAGTGGCGATCTATTCCAAAGATCAACCCGCAAGCATTGTGTGTGGTATGGGAGAGAAAAAGTTTGATGAGGAAGGGCGTGTGTTAGTGGCGGATTATGAAGATTTTGTTTTGTATAATATTTATTTTCCAAACGGGGGATCAGGGGCAGAACGCTTGACGTTTAAGATGGAATTTTATGAATGGTTTTTGCGTAAGATGCGCGCGGAGATCAAAAAAGGAAAAAAGATTGTGGTGTGTGGGGATGTGAATACGGCTCATCGTGAGATTGATATTGCACGACCCAAAGAGAACACAAAGACATCTGGATTTTTATCCGAGGAGCGAGCGTGGGTGGATCGGTTTTTGGAAGCCGGGTTTGTGGATACATTTCGTCTTAAACATGCAGATCGTACAGGGCAATATACCTGGTGGGACATGAAGAGTCGTGCACGTGAGCGCAATATCGGTTGGCGCATTGATTATTTTTTTGTAAGCGAAAATCTGAAGCGTTATCTTCAAGATGCTTTTATTCTGCAAGATGTCATGGGATCGGATCATTGTCCTGTGGGGATTATTCTTGGGAGTTAAAAATATTTTTTATGACAAAGAAAATCATATGGGTCGGAATGGCACTTGTTTCTGTAGTAGGTGTTGTTGTAACTGCGAAGTTTTTCTGGCCACAAGAGGAAGACATTGTCATCATAGATCAAAGAGAAGTTTTGGATTTTCCCATCATTGATACACATGCGCATTTGTATTGGAATTCGCAAGACCAAGATGGGTATAGAAGTGCTTATGAGAAAGCGCGGGAAATGACGGAAGCACAGGGTGCGGTTTTTACAATTTTGACACCCCATCCTTTCGCTGAGTTCATGAGAGGGGCTTATGATTTTGAAATGTTAGAAGAGGTTGGAGAAAATGAATTTGGTTTTTGTGGAGGAGGCGGAAGTTTAAATGTGATGATTGATGCGACAGATCCGGAAGAGGTCAATCAAGAAATTCTCGATCGTTTTGCACAAAGGGCTCATGAGATTGCACAAAGCGGAGCGTTGGCGTTTGGTGAGATGTCCGCGCTTCATCTTTCTTTGGGGGATACGCATATTTTTTCCGTTACTAATCCTGACCATTCTCTCTTTCTCTTGCTTTCAGATATTGCCGCAGAAGAGGGGATTCCCATTGATATTCATATGGAAGCGGTCGATGAGGATCAACCCACACCCGATGCTCTTTTAGAAGCTTCTTTGAAAAATCCTTCTAGCCTTGAAGAAAACATTTCGGCCTTTGAGCGTTTATTGGATCATAACAAAGAGGCGAATATTATTTGGGCACATGCGGGATGGGATCATACGGGGGATCGTACTGTGGATTTGATGGCGCGATTTTTTGCAGATCACCCCAATTTGTTCATGAGTTTGAAGATCGCGGAAGATAGCTTGGCATCTATGCAGCCTCTTGATGAAGAGGGGATTTTGAAAGAAGAATGGAAAACGTTGTTTACAAATTATGCAGATCGGTTTGTCATTGGGAGTGATCAATTTTTTGGGAGCAAGCAGACACAGGACAAGTGGTCTTCCCTTGTTGCTTTGTTAGAACAGTTACCCCAAGACGTTGCCAAAAAGATCGCTTATCAAAATGCTCTCGTGTTGTTTTCTTTGGATGAGAGTGTGGTGGACGAGTGAGAATCAGCGGTTATAAAAATCACACATCGAACCCCGGGAATCGAGGTCGTGGGTTTTATCCAAAACAAAAGTCCCCCTTCGCCAAGGCTCCGGGGGACATCCCACATAGCTCCAGCTTTGCTGGAGCGACGTGGGATGGTAGCTGGGGTGGGGATCGAACCCACGACCTCGGGCTTATGAGTCCCACGCTCTAGCCAACTGAGCTACCCAGCTATGTTTCTTGCGGCAAAATCGTAACATGACGATTCTCTTTTGACAAGCGTTTTATTGATGTTTTCCTAACAAAAAAGCACGTCCACAGGTGTGAAGCGTGCCCGTTAAAACACCCTTATTCTTTGAGGAGACGCGCGTGCATTTCCTCTATGACGGCGTCCGTGAACTGGAGACAAATATAGGTTCCCGTACCCATGCAAACAAGCAGACTCAAGAGCAAGACGATCACCAAGGCATAGAGACTTCGGATCCCAAAGAGCATCCATATTTTTTTGTGATCAATCGGCATGACAGGAAAAGGCTTTGACCCCTCGAATCGGTGATCAGAGGTTTTGATACGCATAGGGACCTCGGCATCAATGCGAATCATGCCAACAGATTTTTTGTTCCACAGGAGAGGGAAGGTGTGGATTCCTTCATTGAAGCCCGCATCCTTTGTCCTGATTTCAAATATCAGTTCTTCTTCGCGATTTTCTTCTTTTTTGAGAAAGAAATGTCGTACAAAGATATCGCGGTGCCGTTGGATCTCTAGGCACGAACTTGTATGTACGTCTCCGTCTGTGATAATGATTTTGCACTGCCATATGCGTCCAGACGCGGTTCTCACATCCGTGATCGTGGTGGGGGAAAGTTCTGTAGTGTTCCCGTAAAGGTCCAGAAAAAAAGCCATGACGTCTCCTATAAAGAGCAAAGGGAATAACACTGTAAGCAGGGGGAGAGGTAGACGTCAAGGTCACCTCCTCCTTGCTTTCTCTTTTTTCTTATGTTATTTTTGCCTTGTTCTTTCAACATTCTGGTGTTTTACGCCCATTTTCTCCGAGGTGACCCATGCTCGCCGCTCTTCTTCGTGGAACCAAGCACCGCCTTTTTTCTCTCCTTCACATCCCCTATGTTCTTCTTGTCTTCGAGGAAGGATCAAACGTCGTCGTGTATGACATGGAGAAGGGGAAACAAGCTTTGCATATTTTTGTGAAAGAAGGTCGTTTGAGTGTGGAAGAGATGTTGGCTCTTGAGGTGCAAATGGAAAAGGAGGGGATTTTCGATCGCGTGGAAGACGTCCTTGAACAGGTGAAGCGATTCCCCGCGCAAAGAGATATCCCTTCTGATTTTTCCCTCAAACCCTGTGCCGACTGTTCTTCGGTGAAGCATATGCATCTTGTGGATGATGAGGGAGATCAATGTTCACCGGAGATTCACACATTTGAAGAATGTTTTGAAGCGATCTGTCGATTGGTTCACGACAACAAGTTGCATATGTACGATGCTGTTTGCATTCTTCAGATCGCTGCCGCGCAAGTGGGGCATTCCCTCAAGATCACGAGTCGTGAACGTCTGGCACCGCGCAACGGAGGAGTGATAAACGGCGGACTCGCCGAAGGATAAGAGAGACAACGAAGCAGCCGCACGCACGGCTGTTTTTCTTTTTGTAATCTGGCACCTTAGCGTTGATTTTGATAAACTAGAAGCAGCAAATTTTTTTATGGAACCAACAACCACTTTTCGCGCCCATTCCTACGGAGACACGCTTCTTCATTGGGAGATTGATGAATATCCTCGACACACACGTTCTCGGTTGTGGTTTATTTTGGTGATTGGGGTCGGAACGGCTTTGTTGTTGTATGCATTTTTGACAGCGAATCTGACGTTTGCTGTGGTGCTTCTTATGATTGGAATCATTATGTTGATTTCCGTCGTAAAGGAACCAAGCCGTTTGGATATCATCATTACTAATACTGGATTGATTGTCGGGGACACCTATTATGATTATCCTGCCATTAAAGATTTTTCCGTGGTGTATGATCCGCCTGATGTGAAGTATTTGTATGTGGATTTTCGTTCGACCTGGCAACCGCTTGTCTCCATTCCTTTGGAGGATGTTGATCCCAATCAAGTCCGCGCACATTTGCTTCCGTACTGTGCCGAGAATTTGGAACGTATGGAAGAAGGATTGACAGACGTGCTGCGTCGGATGTATAAACTGTAAGTCTTGCGCTCGTAGCTCAGTTGGATAGAGCATCAGCTTGCGGAGCTGAGGGTCGTAGGTTCAAGTCCTACCGAGCGCACCATTCTTCAATATCCCATTGATGGCTGTACGAAGTTTGAGAGTTCCACCCCCACATCTCTGCCCCAAGCGGAGATTTTTGTTTTTAGATGCAAGGGGTCAGGTCTTTACTTTTTACCCGCTATCTCACCATTCAAGATTCAAGACCTGACCCCGATTCAAAACCGCGGTATCATAGCGTCATACTATGGCCGCACATCTTTCAGATTCGATCGCTTCTTTGCCGGGGATCGGAACCCAAGGAGTTCGTATTCTTAAAACACTAGGGGTCGTGAGCCTGCGAGATTTATTGTATTACGTGCCGTTTCGCTATGATGATTTTTCCACGATCAAATCCATTGCTTCTCTTCGAGTAGGGGACACAGTAACCGTAGAGGGGACGATCAAAACCATCAATTCTCGACGTTCGTGGAAACGGAAAAAACTTTCCTTGACCGAGGCTACGATCGAAGACGCCACAGGCACCCTTTCCGTTCTCTGGTTTAATCAACCGTATTTGGAGGAAACGTTGAAGCCTAAAACAAAGGTGGCGCTTGCAGGAACGGTTGAATATCGACAAGGACTTATCCTTGTGAACCCTCTTCACGAACCCGCGGGTCAGCATATTCATACGGGACGTATTGTTCCCATCTACGGACTCACCAAAGGTTTAGCTATGCGGCGTTTGCGCTCGGCCATGGAAAAAGCTTTGCCAGCTGCGCGAGAGTTTGTTGAATGGTTGCCGCGCGATGTACAGACATCGGAATCTCTTCCGGGGTTATCCGAAGCCATGAAAGCGATTCATTTTCCAGATACGCGAGATACTTTGGATGCGGCGGTCGCGCGGCTCAAATTTGACGAAGTTTTTCTTCATCAACTTTTATTTGCTGATGTGAGGAGAGAACGTCGGCGCCTTAAAGCAAAAGTTTTTTCTTTTGACCAAGTAAAGGCCAAAGATTTTCTCACGCGTTTACCGTTTACGCTTACACTCGGTCAGAAGAAAGCAGCCTGGGATATTTTGCGGGATCTTTCTCAAATACATCCCATGAATCGTTTGCTCGAAGGAGATGTGGGGTCAGGAAAAACCGTGGTGGCTGCCATGGCGATTGCGCAGATTTTGGAAAAAAGAGGAAAGGTCGCCTATTTAGCACCTACGGAAATTTTGGCTTTGCAGCAACATACAACGCTTTGTCGACTTTTGGGCGAAGATCACGTGGGGCTTCTCACCCACGCCTATTGCCGATTGGGGACCGTCGATTTTAAAAGAGATGATTTTGAAAAGCAAATAAAAAAACAAAAAGGGTGTTGTGTGGTCGGGACTCATGCGCTTTTGGGAGATCGTCTTCCTCTTCCGTTTTTTGATTTGATTGTGATTGATGAACAACATCGCTTTGGTGTGGCACAACGCCACGCACTTTTGGAGCGTCAAAAAGATCATGCCCCCCATCTTCTTTCCATGACAGCAACACCGATTCCTCGTTCTCTTGCTCTCACGATTTACGGTGATCTCGATGTCTCTTGTCTTACGGAGATGCCCAAAGGTCGCAAGCCTATTGCCACAGCGATTGTTTTGCAAGATCAACAAGAAGGCATGTGGAAACATCTTCGCGGACAAATCGAGAATGGGGAGAGGATATTTATTGTGTGTCCCCTCATAGATCCCTCCGATCGCCTTGGCGTTCAATCGGTAGAAGAAACATCGGTGCGTCTTAAAGCCGAAGTGTTTAAGGGGCTCCCCATAGATGTGCTTCACGGCAAAATGAAATTCGATGAAAAAGAAAAGGTTATGGAAGCGTTTCGTCAAGGGAAAGTTCAAGTGTTGATTGCGACAACGGTGGTGGAGGTTGGTGTGGATATTCCTGAAGCCACAGTCATGGTAGTTCTTGGAGCTGAGCGATTCGGACTCGCCCAACTTCATCAGTTGCGCGGGCGCGTGGGGCGCGGAGAAAAACAATCGTATTGTTATCTGCTCCCCGACACGCTATCCGACCGCAGTCGTGCGCGGCTGGAGGCCATGGTCAAAACGAATAATGGGTTTGAACTTGCACAAAAAGATTTGGAACTGCGCGGCCCGGGGGATTTGTTTGGAAGTCAACAATCAGGATTTCCCGATTATCAATTTGCAACTTCGGCCGACGAAGATTTGATGCAAAAAGCTCGGCACTGGGCCGAGCGTTTGATGGAAGAAGATCCCACTCTTTCTACATATCCTTTGATGCGCCAGAAGATGAAGGATGCGTTTGAGATCGTCCATTTGGAATAAGTCCCACATGACCCACAGCTCGTATTTCTAAACCGGTTGCAGCCGGTTGTTTTTTATCAGGAATAACGGCATGAGTTATTCCAAGACGTCGCGCCTCCTCCAGGCGGCGATCCAAAAGAGGAATAGAGCGAACTTCTCCTCCGAGCCCCACTTCTCCCAAATAAACCGTTGGGTATGCATCTGTTTGATTGGTCGCTGCCTGTAAGATTGCGGTACATATGGCAAGATCTACGGCCGGTTCTTCCAACATCAATCCGCCGATTACATTCACAAACACATCTTGTTCCCCAAGTTTGAGTCCGGTGCGTTTTGCCAAAATGGCGCAAAGCATTTGCAGGCGATTGAGATCAAAACCCGATGCGCGTCGCGTGGGGTTTCCATACGCACAAGGAGACACAAGCGCTTGTACTTCGACCAAAAAAATTCTCGACCCTTCGACTGTAGCCGTAATGACTGATCCTGGAATCGCACGACGCTCTTCCAAGAATCGTGCGGAAGGATTTTCAACAACAATCAATCCTGTCTGTGTCATCTCAAAAATACCGACCTCATCCGTGCTGCCAAAGCGATTTTTTCGTGCACGCAAAATACGATACGCATGAACCGGATCGCCCTCGAGATACAAAACCGTATCTACAATATGCTCGAGCGTTTTTGGTCCTGCAACCGATCCGTCTTTGGTCACTTGTCCGACCAACAAGATAGGGATATTGGATCGTTTTGATGTTGCTAACAAGAGCGATGTGGCATAACGCACCAACGTAGGTGATCCGGCTTGTCCCTCGAGATCTTGAGAATCAAGAGTTTGTACCGAATCGACAATAACCAAAGCAGGATGTTCTTTTTCAATCGTGGCGACTAAAGTTTCTACGGGAAAGTTTTCAAGAAACTGTATGTGCTCAAGTGATTTACTGATTCGCGTAAATCTTGCCGCAAGCTGTGAGGCCGATTCCTCGCCCGAGATATAGAGCACGGTGGATTTTTGATGTGCAATGATTCCCGCAATCATAGCGACAAGAGTGGATTTGCCGATTCCCGGTTCGCCCGAGATAAGTGTCAGACTTCCTTTCACGATTCCTCCACCAAACACACGATCTAATTCTTGTATATCCGTACCAATGCGTTCATGTTCATTTTGCGAGGCAATATCAAACAAGCGCGTGCTGGCGTGCGCTTGGGCTTTGGAGGCAGATCGCTTTGGAAGGGAAGGGGATGCATCTTCCTCAATCACCGTTCCCCAAGACCCGCACGTTCCGCATCGTCCGGCCCATTTGGGAGATTGTGCATCACAATGTGTGCAGTGGAACATAATTTAGTGACAGGAGGAAGACATAGAGGGTTGTTCAAAATGCCAGGGTTCGCTTGCAAGGACACAGAATCCTTCCGCTTTCATAGCATCAATGAGCGCTTTTTGACAAGGATTTTCAAAACAATCTTCCAAATCTTTCAAACATTCTTTTTGAATAATACATTGGGTGACAACACCGTTATTAATTTCCGCACCCCACATATCCACAGCACTACCGGTTGTATGCGGACAATTTTTAGGATCCATATCTTTGAGAGGGCAAGCGCTCGGCGAACCTTCTTTAGCATTGCAAGTCGTAGACCCGGGAGGATTGATACAATATTTTTTAATGAGTTCTATTTGTTTTTCCACAGATCGGTATCCTGAAGTAAGAATCATGCCATACCCTTGCGATTGCAAATCTTTTGCCGCCTCCTCGATATTTTTTACCATAGGATCGCAAACCTGTACGTTATTTCCATTTATATTGGATCCGGAAGGTATACCAAATGAGGTACAAGTTGTTCCTGAAACGCTTTCCTCGCTTTCTCCATAAGGCATAAGAGCATCGGCCGTAACTTCTTCTAATTCTAAGGCGCGAAAGAGGGTCAGTTCGGGATTCACCAGTTTGAGAAGAGACACGGCTCCAAAGAGAAGGGCAAGGCCCCAGACGACTTTGCGGATTCCACTGGTCGCATTTTTTGTGCGGCCACTTGATCCTGCCAAAAGATACATCACTCCGTGATACATAACGACGATAATCGCCACCACGGTCATGGTTCCCAGAAAATAGTTATAGAGCATTTGGAGATAGTCACCCAAGTAAGTGATTTTAAGCACACCATTTTCCGAAAGAATGGGAGAGAACTCAAAGTCCGGATCAAGTTGAACCACCAGCTCCGGCGCTACAAATTCATAAGTGGTGGTCGTCGTGGTGGTTGTCGCTGCCGCTTCCGGTGAATCATCCGGTCTTGGATAACGATCACAGATGGTTTCAGCATAACTCGCCCCACCCTCCGCATGAGAGCATCTGGTTGGATTGGAAGACCCTAGCGTATCGGTGTATATACAGGATTTGAATATTTGGTCTCCAATGGTATGAGGATTCGAACAAGAGTCTTCGCAGTAAACAATAGAGGCTAAATTCGTTGGCCAGCAATATTGACTTTCAGTATCTGTCCCAATATCCGTCCAATACCAACAAAAACAATTATACGTATCTGCAAAAGCAGGAGGAGCCCAGAGAGAAAAACAAACCGCAAACAAACAAGGGAGAATCAGTTTATGGATTGATTGCCAAAATTTCCTCCACATACGATAAAAGTTGATCGGTCGAAAGCGCACCGGTGTAAGAAGTGTTGTTGATAAATAAGGTCGGCGAGGCAAGGAGATTCAATGCCTGGCCTTCCTCGTAGTCACGCTCCACAATCGGGAACGTGTCTTGGGTTTCCATACAAGAGGTAAAACGATCCACGTCCAATGAAACCGTATGTGCCACGGTCAAAAGATCATCAGCACTATCCAGGGTTGTTTGTTGCGCGAAAAGTGCATCAGCATATTCCCAAAACTTTCCTTGACGATCCGCACAATGTGCAGCCACAGCCGCTTGAGTCGCCACAGAGGAAGCCTCGTATTGCGGCATATCTTTCCATACAAACCGGATATCTTGCGGATAGGTTTTCATGACCGCTAAAACAGACTCGGCGAGTTGTTTACACGGATAACAGGTAAAATCCGCAAACATGATAAGAGTGACCGTTGCTTCTACCGATCCCAAAGAAGGGTTGATAATCGTCACTGTCGGTTTTGTGAGAGTATTGCCATGCTCCTCCTGCTCTTGCAAATAGGCATCCAAATCAAGCGGGCGAGATTGCACGTACAAAATCGAGAGCACGATTATCGTGAGCAAACCAAAGGTGGAAAACGCAAGCCATGTATGGGGCATATTATTGCAGACGAATCATTTGTAAACGTCCGGATTGCGCATCGGTAAAATAGAGAAGAGAACCGTCGCTGCTTAAAGAAAGATGTTCCATCGTCACCTCCTCGTTTGGAATGGCCACAAGAGAAGATTGCCCGGAGGAAAGATTTAAGCGATATAAATTATCAGGCTCATCGTCGTAGAGACCGGGTTGTAAACCCGCATTGGGAGGAAGGGAAGTGGGTACGCCGCAATACACAATATCCTCGGAAGCAAAGACACATTTTTCCACCCAGGTATTGATCCCTAAACTTTGACGATCCTCACCCATACTCGACGAAGTGGCGCTCACAGACCAAAGGAGCGGACGATAATCACTGTAAGATCCGGAGACCGAGTAGAGCAGTTGTCTTCCCGAAGGTGACCAAAGAGAATCAAAATTCATTCCCTCCACAGTGAGACCTTCAAAGTTTTCGCTGTTGCGTCCAAGAGGGATGATGGTTTGGCGATCAAGGCCGGTTGTGAGTGTAGTGTCTGCATCCGCAAAGCCGATGATCTGGGCATTGGGAGAGATATTAAGATCCACACGGTTCTCGTTGTCTCCCAAAGCACGGACGGTTTCCATTTGTGTGCCATCTGTTTTACTGATGACAATCCAACGATTATCAGGATCAAGTGCAATGCTTTTTGCCGCGATTTCATCGGTTGTGGGAGAAAAATCAAAGTCTTCCCAGTGCGAAGGAAGAGTGACTTGAGTTTGTGAGACAAAGTCGTAGATCACATTGGAATCATCTGGAAATTCAATAACGACTTTGTCGGCCGTATCATTCCAAACGACCGAGGAAGCCTCTGGAAAAGTTTTGGAAGAAAGAGCGACCACATTTCCGTTTGCACCGATTGTATAAAAACGATCATCTTGAGGATTATAGAAACAAGCTTCTGCTCCGCAAGAAGTGGGGGAGAGAATGGAACCGGACGTGAGTTCGGTGACTTGGGTCACTCCTCCGCTCGCGACCTCATCGGCTTGTTCCAATTTTCCTTCTGTGGGAGGAACAAAGACAGAAGGAGCGCCCGTTTGCGCAGAGGGAAGATTACCGCCCAGCGTTGTCACTTCTTCTTCATCTGCGGTTGTTTCGTCTCCAAAGAACGGTTTGAAGAATAAAAAATAAATGGCAGCTGCAATCGCGATCACCGAAGCGACAAAGAGCGCGATCAAAGCCACACGTTTTGTGCGAAGAGTAAGCATAGATAAGGTTATTGTAGCGAGAGCAAGAGAAGAAAGCCAGGAGAGAGGAAAGAAAATTTTCAATTTTTGATGAAAGAAAGGAAATATTTATTTTGGATATTGCCGAGAGATTCTTCCATTCAAAATGAAATGGTGAACATGAGAAATTTTTTCATCATTGAAAGACACTGATTCCCATACCGAGGAAGTCGACGAAGGCTGCAAGAGGATGATCCGTAAGAGCCATAGCTCCCGCGACGATAATGATAAGAGCGGCCGCAGCCGTAAGCACAAGGATAACAAGGATGATATCTGCGGCAATAATGCCCATATCCACATATTCGTTTGGAAGCGGAAGCGGTAAAGGATCCCAACTGGGCTCGGAAATAAACGGGTCTTTTCCTTTCATGATGTATTTGCCGTAGAAGAGTTCCAAGTTGAGATAAGCAAAGCTAAAGGCAAAAAATATCCAGTCGATCAAAAAAGCCACTCCGGACGATCCGATGTTCAGCGCACTCGAAATAAAGTCCACAAGATAAATTGCTCCTCGCCGCGCGCCGGTTTCAGCTTTTTTCTTTATCTCTTTTTGCAGCTTGGTTTGTTTGCGTTTTTCTTCGTTTTGCTTTTCTTCCTTATCATCGGTAAGCAAGGTTTTGGCGATCGTTGAAGCAAATTGCATACGACGTCCTTCCTCGTTTGACGTTTCTTCTTCCGTTTCTTCGGGAAGTCCGTCAGGATACAAGGGAATGGGAGAATGCTCGGAAGGTTCGTAGGGAATGGTTGTCGGTTTATTCTCTATGATGTAGGGGGCGGATGACGGAACAGTCGGCAAGGCTTCCATTTTTGGTTTTGCAAAACGCAACTGCGCCGCAGCGAGAAGTTCGGCGTGTTTTTTTTGTCGATCACGCAGATATTGCGAGCGACGATTTTGTTCCGTGGGGGAGGCTCCTCCTACAGCCATAGAAAATGATTAAGATGATTTTGTCAGAACAATGGATCCGCGTGCAACTTTTGCTTTGAGATAAAGCGGACGGGGAGATTGCAAAGCCATTTCTGCGATCGGATATTCCACCTTGGTCTGTATGGCTTGTCGAATGGCACGTGCACCACTTCCAGGATCACAGGTTTTGATGACGATGTCCACAATCCCTTTGTCCCACGTGAAGACAATATTTTGATCGGCCAAACGTTTTGTCAGTGCGTTGAGTTGCTGATTTGTAATGTGTTTGAGGGTGTCCGGAGTCAGGGGACGGAAAATACAGACATGATCAAGACGATTTAACAGTTCGGGTCGCAGGCGATCTTTGAGTTCTTGCTGCAGATCCTCGGCCAGCTTTGTTTCCGCACCGCGCGCATCGGATTGAAACCCCATGGATCCTTGTTCGAATCGTTCAAGCCCGATGTTTGAGGTGAGAATCACCAAGGCATGGCGAAAACTGACACTGCGTCCGGTGGCATCCATAAGCTCTCCTTCTTCCAAAATTTGTAAAAGAATATTTTGCACATCACGATGCGCTTTCTCAATCTCATCAAAAAGCAAAACCGTATGTGGGCGTTGTTTGATGCGATCCGTAAGTGCGGCAGACTCACGATACCCCACATAACCGGCGGGAGATCCCATGAGTTTGGAAACCGTAAAGCCTTCGGCGTACTCGGACATGTCAAAACGCACGATGGCTTTGGGGTCTTGAAAATACTGGTGCGCGATCGCTTTGGCCATTTCCGTTTTTCCCACCCCCGAAGGGCCTAAAAAAAGAAAGGATGCCAAAGGGCGACGAGGATCTTGCAATCCCATTTTGGCGTGTTGAAGTGCGCCGGAGATGGTGGTGATTGCCTCGGATTGTCCCAAAATGATTTCACCAAGTCGTGCAGAAAGTGTGCGCGCATTCGTATCAGAACCCAAAAGATCATCAAGAGGAATACGTGTCATGCGCGAGACCACACGGAAAATATCTTCTTTTGAGATTGTTCCCAGTCGTTCTTTTGAGAGCAAGGGTAATTTGGAAACAAGATCGGCCAAGTGGTCTTCTTCTTCTTTGAGCATGGTGGCATCTTCATAGCGTTCTTCAAGCACGGCTTGTTTTTTTGCTTTTTTTGCTTCCTGCCATTTTTGTTCCAATTGTCGGCGTTGTCGCAGGGCGGGAGAAGAAGGAGTTTGCAAATGTGCGCGTGCGGACGCCTCGTCCACAAGATCAATCGCCTTGTCGGGCTGATGTTTGTGAGGGAAGTAACGATCGGAAAGTGTGGCAGCTGTTTCGATCGCCTCTTGTGTAATGGTAATGCGATGAAATTCCTCATAAGACGGCGCAATGCCTTTGAGGATTGCTTTCGTGCGCGCAAGATCAGGTTCTTCCACGCGAACGATTTGAAATCGGCGCTCAAGCGCATGATCGCTTTCAAAACTTTTTTTGTATTCCGCAGGTGTGGTGGCGCCAATGCAGCGCAATTCCCCGCGAGCCAGCGCAGGTTTCAAAATACTTGCCGCGTCCATAGATCCACTCGCCGACCCGGCACCCACAAGATTATGAATTTCATCAATAAAGACGATAACCTCGGGATGCACTTTGGCTTCTTCAATGATTTGCTTGAGTCTTGATTCAAACTCTCCCCGATACATAGTGCCGGCAACCACATGGGCAAGATCAAGGGTAACGACCCGTTTTCCCAAAAGAGTGTCCGGAGCTTTTGCTTGCACAATATGATTGGCAAGTCCTTCCACGATCGCGGTTTTTCCCACCCCGGCCTCTCCAAGGAGGAGAGGATTGTTTTTGGTGCGGCGACAGAGAATTTCCATGACGCGTTCGATTTCTTCTCCACGTCCGATGACCGGATCGAGTTGATGTTGTTTTGCTTTCTCCGTCAGATCACGTCCAAAATAATCCAGAGCCGGAGTTTGACTTTCGTCCCGGTCAAAAGAATCTTCTTCCAACAAGGTTTCTCCTTCCACAATTTCTTGGGGAATTTCACGAGCGAGTTTGGAAAAGCGAGAAGTGCTTTTCATCATCATGGATAATTGGCGGCGCAGACGGGTGAGGTTTACTTGTTCTTTTTCAAAAAAAGTGAGGACGTCTTTTGGTTCGGTTTGAAGGAGACCGGAGAGCAAATGCTCGGTTCCTATATACGAGTGACCAAAGGTATGGGCAAGGAGAATGGCTTTTTCCATGGCACGTTTAGAATCGTCGGAAAGTTCGAGCAAATGATTTTCTTTGTGTGCGGAAGAAGCGCGGCGTGCAAGAGGTGAAGCGATCCATGTTTTGAGACGATCAGAAGGAAGGTTGGCTTTTTGGAGCATGTCCGAAGCCAAAGAACCTTTTTGCGCACTCAAAGCCCACAGGAGGTGTCGTGCTTCAATTTTTCTCTGTTGCGTTTCGATCACAAACTGCAAAACGTCGGAGAGGGCGTTTTTAAGATGTGTGGAAAATTTATCAATGATGTCAGGAGTCATAATATCAAAGGTTAAATCATCACCGACGAGCGCATGCCATTGTTCCCATCCTGACTACGAGGATCGTTCCCGCCGAGGAGAGTCTGATGATCGTTATGGAACCAATACGCTCTTGGCACATGAATGGGAGAAAGAAAAAAAGCTCCTATGAGGTAAGAGATGCTCTCCATGCCATTTGCAACGTTATCCAGTGGTTTTCCTGTTTCTATAAGATGAATCATAAAGGCTATGATCCAATCTTCAGGAGTAAGCCCTGTTTCACCATGATAGGGGGAGTTTTCATCTTTTTTGGAAGATTGAAGGAAAGAAAGATACTCAATGGGAGATTGACCTGCTTCAAGAGAAGGTCGAGGGACGAGGTCTCCTTGGGGTATTCCTCGGCCTTCTCTGGGAATGGAAGCAAAGCCTTTGGGAGTTTCTATGTTTTGTTCATCTGGGTTTGAAGGTTGGAGAAGATGAACAGTCCAACCAGGAAAAGAATCTTGATTGTCTTCTTGTTCTTTGAGTATCTGTGCCTTTGTCTTCCCCCCATGACCTTTTGTTGTAAAAGACTGTGGATAATAGACAAGATTTGGAGAATCCCCCACATCTGCTCCTTGATATCCTGACCATACCCAAAGAGGTTCGTGCGTATAAAGATAAAAGGAAGGATTATTCTTCTTATAATCGATAAGAAACTGTTTGAATGTTTCTCGGAGGCTATCAAGGCTCATGCCAAAGGGAACAAGAAGAAGTTTGGTAAAGCCTTGGTCGTGTTTAGTCTCGAGAGTCTCACGACGTTCAAACAGACGCATGGCGATTTGTTCCAAGGTGGGGATGGGATAAATCTTTCCATCTATGCCCAAGATAACTCCTTCTTTGAGGATGCCTACTTGTTCAAGAAGGGAGACTTGAGAAGTGTATTGCTCACGAAGATTGTAAAGACGTTCAGCTTCTTGAAAATATTCGGGGAGTTTTTCTTCTTTTGGTTCCCCATTCTTAAGTAGATATTCAAAGCGTTCGAGAAGGAGAGCGAGTCGTTCAAGATCTGGGATGGAGAGTTTACAGGTCGCCTCACGCAGGAGGTCGGGCTTGCCAAGAGATTCTCTGGAAATCTCATGAGCTTTTGTAAAATCAATGATCTCTTGTCGCAGAGTTTCAAAATGCGCGCGATATTGTTCGGGCAAAGAATCACGGACACTTGAAACAGAATCCATGACGGCTTCGTGGAGAGTAGCGGATAAAGGAGGTTCAGAAGACAGAGTCCCCCTTCGTCCCGCCGTTGGCGGGACTTCGGGCCGTTTGAGAAAATTACAAGGAAGCATCCATATGACGCAGGCGTTCGATACGTTTTTCAATCGGAGGATGAGTGCTGAACAAATGTTCAAATCGTTTGGTCACAAAAGGATCAAAGGGATTGGCAAGAAACAGATGAGCGGTTGCATGATTGGCTTTTTGTAAAGGGCGATCTTGAGTGGCGATTTTTTCCAAGGCTTGTGCCAGACCCTCCGGGTAACGTGTGAGAAGAGCGGCGGAAGCATCGGCCAGATATTCTCGTTTGCGACTGATCGCCAGTTTAATGAGCTCGGCAATCAAAGGAGAGAGGAGCGCCAGGACAATCCCAATGAGAAAAATCCAAACCGCGTTTTGTCCCTCTTGCCGTCTTCCACCAAAAAGATTTCCACGCAAAAGAATATCGGATAAAAGAAGAATGGCGCCGACCATAACAACAACCAAGGTCATGAAACGAATATCATAATTTTTAATATGAGAAAGTTCATGAGCCAAAACTCCTTCGAGTTCTTGTTTATCAAGAAGTTTGAGAAGGCCGGTGGTGACGGCAATCGCCGCATGGGCAGGATCGCGACCTGTGGCAAAGGCATTTCCCGCTTCATCGGGAATGATATAGATCGCAGGAGTGGCAAGGCCGCTTCCAATCGCCAGATTTTCCACCAAGCGATACAGCTCGGGCGCATCGGATTTTTGAATGGGTTTTGCCCCTGATGTCATGAGTGCCACTTTGTCTCCACTAAAATAACCGATCAATACAAGAATCGTCGCAAGGAGAGCGGCAAGGATAATGCCTCCTTCCGGAGATTCAAAAGCCGCTCCGAGCACCCAGCCCAGAGCGACCAAAAGAGTGGTACAGATAATGATAAGCAACCAAGAATCTCGTTTGTTGCGGGCAATGTCGGCGTACATGCACTAGAACGTTACCTTTGGCGTTTGCTCAGCCTCGGAGGGGGCATCAAAGAATTCCTTTTTTTGAAAACCAAATGGGCCGGCAATCACATTGTTTGGAAAAGATTGCAAAGCCGTGTTGTAATCACGCGTCATGCCATTATAGAAGCGGCGAGACGCTTGGATTTTATCTTCGGCATCAGTGAGTTCTTGTTGGAGGTGCAAAAAATTTCCTGCGGCTTGGAGGGAAGGATAATTTTCCGCAACCGCAAAAAGAGATTTCAAGGATTGGGTGAGCATGTTTTCCGCTTGTGCATGATCGGTCATGGTTTGCGCATTCATGGCTGCGCTGCGTGCTTGAGTGACCTTGGTAAAAACAGAATCTTCATGCATAGCGTACGCCTTCACAGACTGCACAAGATTGGGAATAAGGTCATAGCGGCGCTTGAGTTGCACTTCGATATCGGACCACGCTTCTTCCACACGATTCCGCAGACGAATGAAACGATTGTATGTTACAATAAGCCAACCGCACAGGATCACAAGCACGATCACGATCGCATAGATAATTTCCATAAAATAACGAAGAAAATTAGAGATTTTTCACCTAAAATGGTACGGGATTTTCCCTTGAGCGTCAATCAAAATTATGCAAGTTTCCCATGCGATTTTTAAGGCCTATGATATTCGTGGATTGGTAGGAAGTGAGATCACTCCAGAGTTGGCATATCATTTGGGTCGCGCGTACGTCACTTTTTTACGTGAACAATATTCCGACGAATCTCTTTCTGTTGTGGCAGGCCATGATATGCGTCCTTCTTCTTTGGAATTGCAATCCGAACTCATCCGCGGTTTTGTGGATGGAGGCGCGCATGTTTTGGATATTGGTCTTGTTTCCACACCGGTTTTTTATTTTAGTGTGGGACATTTGAAAGCTCATGGAGGAATCACCGTGACAGCTTCTCATAACCCCGTCACATACAATGGATTTAAGTGCGTGCGGGACATGGCGATTCCTGTGGGAGGAGACAGTGGATTTGCTCGTATCATTGAGTTGATCGAGTCCGAAGTCTATACACAGGGGGAGGGGAGTGTAGAAAAAATTTCCAATATCACAACCGTAGCGGTGGAGGCGCATAAGGCATTTGCCGGGGAAGGGGAGATACGACCCATGAAAATTGTGGCTGATCCCGGAAACGGCATGGGAGCCCAATATCTGGATGCGCTTTTCTCTCTTTTGCCTGTGGACGTTGTGCGTTTGTATTGGGATTTGGATGGCGCGTTTCCCAATCATGAATCCAATCCTCTCAAAGAAGAAACACTTAAAGATCTTCAAGCAAAAGTTGTGGCGGAAAAAGCTGATCTCGGTATTGCCACCGATGGGGATGGGGATCGCATCTTTTTTGTGGATGAAACAGGGAAAACCGTGGAGCCGGCGATCATTCGAGGAATACTGTCTCAAGTAATGTTGCGGCGTTTTCCTGGCGCTACGATTTGTTATGACGTGCGTCCGGGAAAAATCACTGAGGATATGATTGTGGAGGCAGGGGGCAAACCTTCGCGCACACCAGTGGGTCACTCCCTTATCAAAGCTCAAATGCGTCGAGAAGGAGCGGTGTTTGGTGGAGAATCTTCCGGTCACTTTTATTATAACTTTCCAACCGGGACATATGATGGGCCTGTCACATCTATTGTGCAGATTTTGCAAGAGATCACGCGGGCAGGGAAACCGTTTTCACAAATTGTCGCGCCTTTGCATCGTTACGCACATTCCGGAGAAATAAATTATCATGTGGAGGAGAAGATCACGGCACTCGATCGGCTCAAAGCACAGTATGGAGATGGTAAACAAGACACACTCGATGGTCTAACCGTCACTTACCCCACCTATTGGTTTAATGTGCGATCTTCAAATACCGAATCTCTTTTGCGACTCAATCTTGAAGCTATAGATCGATCTACCATGGAGACTAAGCGCGACGAAGTCGCCGCCATCATTCAACAATAATAATCGTATGCCCATCATCACTGACCAAGAAAGAATCCATCATCTTTTAACACGAGGGGTGGAACACGTCTATCCTTCACGAGAGTTTTTGGAGGCACGACTCAAAGAAGGAAAGCCGCTCACGCTTTACCTCGGCATTGATCCCACAGGACCCAATCTGCATATGGGGCATGCAATCGTGCTTCGCAAGATGCGCGAGTTTCAAGAGCTTGGGCACAAACTCATTTTGCTCATAGGGGATTTTACCGGCATGATCGGAGACCCTACGGATAAATCCGCTACGCGTGTACGATTGACGCGGGAACAAGTTTTGGAAAACGCGAAAAATTATCAAGCGCAAGCATCCAAGCTTATTCTTCTTGAAGGAGAAAATGCCGCTGAGGTGAAATATAACAGCACATGGCTTGGACAAATGACTTTTACTGATGTTGTAGAATTGGCTTCTCATTTTACTGTACAGCAATTACTCGAGCGCGATATGTTTCAAAAGCGTATGGAAGAGGGGCGCCCCATTCATTTGCATGAGTTCCTCTATCCCACTATGCAAGGCTATGACTGTGTAGCTATGAATGTGGACGGGGAAATCGGCGGAAATGATCAGACGTTTAATATGCTCGCCGGTCGGGATTTGATGAAAGATTTGAAAGGACGGGAAAAGTTTGTGGTGACGATGAAATTACTCGTGGATCCAACCGGTAAAAAAATGGGCAAGAGCGAGGGAAACATGATTTGTCTTTGCGATAGTGCGGACGACATGTTTGGGAAGGTTATGAGTTGGACCGATGGCATGATTGTTCCCGGGTTTGAGCTCTGCACTTTTGAAACAGATAAGGAAATCCAGTCGATTGCCGTTCAACTTAAAGAAGGCATCAATCCGCGTGATCTTAAAGCGCAATTGGGACGCAAGGTCGCGGAGATTTATCACGGGGCAGAGGCGGCGCAAGCGGCATCTGATTGTTTTGACCAACTGTTTCGCGAGCACCAATCTCCCCGGGAGATGCCGATCTTTGTCATCAATGGAGAGATGAATATCGTAGATCTTTTGGTGGCAAGCAAATCCGTTTCGTCAAAAACCGAAGCGCGCAGGCTTATTGATGGCAAAGGCATCAAGGTGGGGGATCGTGTGGTGGAAACATACGAGGAAACGGTCAACCCCACCAAAGAAGGAGTCATTCTTCAAAAAGGCAAACGTCATTTTGTCAAAATAGTTTTAACCCAAACCACATGATTTGGACCATCATTCTTTTTATTGCGCTTCTTTCCCTTTTGGTTTTTGTCCATGAGCTCGGTCATTTTTGCGTAGCAAGACGCATGGGCATGAAGGTGGAGGAATTCGGATTTGGATTTCCTCCTCGGCTGTTTGGTATTCGTCCAAAACCTGAAGGAACGATTTACTCCATTAACTGTATTCCGATCGGCGGGTTTGTGCGCATTAAAGGGGAAGGAGGAGGAGAGACACAAGAGCCGGATAGTTTTGCTTCCAAAGCCGTGTGGAAACGTTTTCTTGTTTTAGTGGCCGGTGTTGCCATGAACATCGCCCTTGCCGCGTTTTTGTTTATCATGGGATTTACTTTTGGGATTCCTTCCGTGATCACAGATGATGTTCCTGCCTCGGCGCATATCATAGATGAGAAGATTCAGGTTTATTCCGTTTTATCTCAAAGTCCGGCCGAGATGGCAGGGATGGTACCAGGGGACATTTTAATTTCGGTTGACGGTCAGGTTTTCGCCGAGTCCGAGGAGGTGCGCAATTATATTCAAACTCATGGAGACGAGGGGATTTTGATGACATGGAAGCAGACAAGCGGAGAGATAAAAACCGTAGCTATAACCGCAGCTGATCTTACTGAAATGGATTTTCATGGACTGGGAGTGGGGTTTGTGAAAACCGGTCTTGTTTCCTATCCTATTCATAAAGCGATTGTTCAAGGAATGGTTGCGACGGCAGCGTTAACATGGGATATCACAAAAGCGTTTGGGCAGATCATTAAAGATGTGGTGATTCATCAAAAAGTGGAAGCCGAACTTTCTGGACCTGTGGGGATTGCGGTGATGACCGGAGAGGTGGCGCAGATGGGATGGACATATTTGATTCATTTTGCGGCCGTGCTTTCTTTGAATCTTGCCGTTATCAATATTTTGCCTTTCCCCGCGCTTGATGGAGGGCATGTAGTTTTTCTTTTGGTTGAAAAAATACGTCGTAAGCCTGTGGGAGAATCCCTTCGTTCGCTCGCGAATAATCTCGGGTTTGCTTTTTTGATTATTCTTGCGGTCATCGTGACCTATCGTGATGTGATCAACTTCGGAGCGTGATATGTCTCTTTTTCGATCAAGTTTGGAATCCATCCCCTCTGCCACCCCCACGGAGGTGGGGGTCCAGCGCACTTCAGCAAATCTCCACGAAGCCATCATGGATTCGGTTTCAAGTGTTCGTGATTCTTTGCCCGAACAATATCGCGCACATTTTGAAACTTTGCGACAAGAGATTATTGATTTTACAAAAGCTCATGGGATTTCCAGAGAATCTCTTGGCAAGCCCGACCTTCTGCGCGAGGCGACCAGCAAACTTTCCACTTCAGATCTTGAACGACTCGCTCTCCTTCTTGAGCGTTTTGAATATCTGCTTAAGAATGGGGAACCAAAAGAAGAAAAACTCCCCGAATATTTTCAAGAAGCTGAGCGTCTTTACAATCTTCGTGAGCAATACACTTCTCAAGTTTCCTTTCTTGAACAGTCTGGCATTCTCAAAGAAGGAGCTATCTTAGGCATAGATGGAAAGATTTATCCCATCCCCACCTTGGAACAAATCGCCATGCGTCTCTTTGAACGCCGTGAGACTCTCGAGACTAAACACGACCAAGGCTTTACCAAACTTCTTCTTGTTCCCTTTGGCATGAGCCTTGATAGCCTCCGAGAAACCCTCAAACAATTTCTCATCAAACATAAAGAGTTCCACTCCTCTTTTGATCTTAATGATCACCAACCTCTCTTGGCATGGTCAGAATATTACGGAGCAGACATAGGGAATTCTCCAAAGCTTGTTTATTATCCACAGTCTTTTACAAAAAAAGGTCATGGGGGGAAGACCAAGATGGAGATACTTAAGGAACAAGCCAAAGGACGATGGACCCCTGCCTTTGCAGGGGTGGCAGGAGAGAAGGGATTGAGAACCCCCGGTTGGACGGTTCATCTTCTCCAACCTTCTAATCCTTCCAATCCACATTCCCCAGGCTTTGCTCCCATTCCCAGACAAGGCCAAGGAACACCCCAAGGAGACCTCATCCTTCGTCATCCTCTTGAAGCAAACAAAACCCCTATTGAATATCTTTCCATTCTTCAAAAAGCTCAAGAGGATGAAGACTCTCCCTATCATGGTGAAACAGGTATGACTCCCGAAGATTGGATCATGGCCTTTATGATTCACCTCACAGAAACAGGAAAACCTTTGGATAACTGGGAAAACGGGGGAGAAAGCAGGTCTTATCTTACAGGAGCTTTTTTTTCTTTCTCCATCTCCATCCTTGTGCCGGGCGCGGGCTGGAGCTGTGACAGTCGTCAGGTTCGCCTCGGATTGGGCGGTCATCGCTCTTCGCTGCACGCCATGTTCAATGGAGTGCGGTCTTCGGTGGTGGTTTAAAACTACTCATTACCAAATCCTCGGATTGTCGATCAATATAAAACTCGCTAGACTGAAGGAGGTTTAGGAGATCATATTTTCATCAATAGAATCGATTATGTATGCAAGAAACATTCACACAACTCATTGAACAATGCAAAGACGCGCTCAAAGCGGTGAGAGATCGGGCGGCATTGGAAGCGGTCGAGATAAAATTTTTAGGTCGTAAGGGTGAACTAGCTTCTCTTATGAAGCAACTTGCAACTCTTTCGGACGAAGAAAAGAAAATCGCCGGCAAAGTCGCCAATGAGACAAAAGAAAAAATAGAGCAGATGATCGCAAAGGCAAAAGAGAAAATCGCGCGTGAAGAAGAAAAGACGCGTGCCGATCGGGAATGGGTCGATGTGACCGCTCCGGGAGTGTTTCCCAATGAAGGGCATCTTCATCCTATAAGCCAAGCGATTCAGGAGATCACCGATGTGTTTGCACAAATCGGTTTTGTTTCCGTGCGCGCGCCCGAGATTGATTGGGACTGGTATGTGTTCGAGTCTCTCAATATGCCACCCGATCATCCTGCCCGCGATGATTGGGAAACGTTTTTTATCGCAGAGACCAAAGGACAAAAGGCGCGTGGAGAAAAAGGACGTTTAGTGCTGACTCCGCATACATCCAATGCCCAAGTGCGCGAAATGGAAAAAGGGAAGTTACCGATCCGCATGATCAATATCAATCGTACATATCGCCGACAATCCGATCCTTCCCATACTCCCATGTTCCATCAGTTTGAGGGATTGGTGATTGATGAAGGGATCACGATCGCGCATCTTAAAGGCGTGCTCGATTATTTTGCAAAATCTTTTTTTGGACCCGATCGTCAGATTCGTTTGCGTCCACATCATTTTCGATTCACCGAGCCGAGTTTTGAAGTGGATATTTCTTGCGGGGCGTGTGGAGGGAAAGGAGCGTGCCGCATCTGTAAAGCTGGGTGGTTGGAGCTTGGAGGAGCAGGGATGGTACACCCCAATGTGCTCAAGGCCGGGGGATTAGATCCGGAAAAAGTGTCCGGCTTTGCGTTTGGATGGGGAGTGGAGCGGACCTTGGTTATGAAAGAGGGAACAAAGATCGATGACATCCGCATTTTGTACAAGAACGACTTACGATTTATCAAACAGTTCTAATATCGATGAGAGGATTTTAGATACCATACTGTATTTTTATGTCTCTTTTTCGACCAAGTTTAGAATCCTCTCCGTCTGCCACCCCTGCAGAAGCAGGGGCCCAGCGCACTTCAGCAAATCTCCACGAAGCCATCATGGATTCGGTTTCAAGTGTCCGTGATTCTTTGCCTGAACAATATCGCGTACATTTTGAAACTTTGCGACAAGAGATTATTGATTTTACAAAAGCTCACGGGATTTCCAAAGACGCACTTTCCAATCCCAGCCTCCTTCGCGAGGTGACCTGTAAACTCTCCACTTCAGACCTTGAACGACTCGCTCTCCTTCTTGAACGCTTTGAATATCTACTTAAGAATGGGGAACCGAAAAAAGAAGACTATACCGAAACCCTTGAGTATGCCGAAGAGTTTTATCATCTTCGTGAGCAATACACTTCTCAATTCAACCTTCTTAAAGAAGCGGGAATACTTAAAGAAGGAGTCATCCTAGGTATAGACGGTAACACCTATCCCATTCCCACCTTGGAACAAATCGCTTCTCGTCTCTTTGAACGCCGTGAGACTCTCGAGACTAAACACGACCAAGGCTTTACCAAACTTCTTCTTGTTCCCTTTGGCATGAGCCTTGATACTCTCCGAAAAACCCTCAAACAATTCCTTCTCAAGTACAAAAAAGATAATCCCTCCTTTGATCTCGATACCGATGATCCTGTCTATGCATGGTCAAGCTATCAAGGAGCAGACATTGGGGATTCTCCAAACCTTGTTTATCACCCCAAGTCTTTTGACAAGGATGGACATGGAGGAAAGACAAAGACGCAGATACTCAAAGAACAAATAGAAGGACGATGGACCCCTGCCTTTGCAGGGGTGGCAGGAGGGAAGGGATTGGGAACCCCAGGTTGGACGGTTCACCTTCTCCAGCCTTCTGATCCTTCCAATTCACATTCCCTGGGCTTTGCTTCCATTCCCCGTGAAGGCCAAGGAACATCTCAAGGAGACGAGAACCCCCGCCCACCTTTTGAGGCAGGTAAAACCCCCAATGAATATCTTTCCATTCTTCAAAATGCTCAAAGCGATAAAGACTCTCCCTATCATGGTGAAACAGGCATGACTCCCGAAGATTGGATCACAGCTTTTATGATTCATCTTTCGGAAACAGGAAAACCTCTTGATGATGTATGGAACCCCACAAACAAAGAAAGCATCTCTTACCTCACAGGAGCTTTTTTTCAATCCTGCATCGATGTGCCTTGCGTGTCTTGGCGCCGTGGTTCTCGTCTGGCTGACCTCTACGGGTCTGGTCCTCATGCTCGGGGTGAGAACTTTGGTTTGCTGTCTTCGGTGGTGGTTTAACCTTTGATGTCTATGTCTCTTTTTCGACCAAGTTTAGAATCCTCTCCGTCTGCCACCCCTGCAGAAGCAGGGGCCCAGCGCACTTCAGCAAATCTCCACGAAGCCATGATGGATTCGGTTTCAAGCGTTCGTGATTCTTTGCCTGAACAATATCACGCACACTTTGAAACTCTGCGACAAGAGATTATTGATTTCACAAAAGTTCATGGGATTCCAAAAGAATCCCTTACCAAGCCCGACCTTCTGCGCGAGGTGACCTGCAAACTCTCCACTTCAGACCTTGAACGACTCGCCATTCTTCTCGAACGCTTTGAATATCTGCTTAAGAATGGGGAACCAAAGAAAGAAGAGATAGACCCTGCCAAAGCCATTGAGTATGTAGAGGAGCATTATCATCTTCGTAAACAATACGATTTTCAAGTAGAGCTTCTTGAGGAAGTAGGCATCCTCAAAGAAGGAGCGATCACGGGTATAAATGGTCATGATTATCCCGTTCCAACCCTCGAACAAATTGCCGTCCGTCTCTTTGAACGCCGCGAAGAACTTTCCACTAAACACGACCAAGGCTTTACCAAACTCCTCCTTGTTCCCTTTGGTATGAGCCTTGATACTCTCCAAGAAACCATCAAACAATTCCTTCTTAAGTACAAGAAGGATCACCCATCTTTTGATCTCAATACCGATAACCCCCTCTGGGCATGGTCAAGCTATCAAGGAGCAGACACGGGGGATTCTCCAAACCTTGTCTATTATCCACAGTCTTTTGATGAAAAGGATCATCAAGGAAAGACCAAGATGGAGATACTCAAAGAACAAACAGAAGGACGATGGACCCCTGCCTTTGCAGGGGTGGCAGGAGGGAAGGGATTGGGAACCCCAGGTTGGACCATTCATCTTCTCCAACCATCAAACCCGAACGAACAAGACATTGAAACTCCAAAAGGCTTTGCTCCCATTCCCCGACAAGGTAAAGGAAAACCACATCCCTCCCTTCGCGAAGGGAGGGACCGCCCTCCTCTTGAAGCAGGACAATCTTCCAATGAATATCTTTCCATTCTTCAAAAAGCTCAAGGTGATAAAGACTCTCCCTATTATGGTGAAACAGGCATGACTCCTGAAGACTGGATCATAGCCTTTATGATTCATCTTTCTGAAACAGGGAAGCCATTAGACAACTATGCAGATGGCACAGAAAGCATCCCCTACTTCACAGGATCTTTTTTCTCTTCCTCCACCTTTGTGCCTTTCGCGTATTGGCGCCGTGGCGATCGGCGGGTTTACTTCGGCGGGAGTGATCCTCGTGGTCGGGATGTGAACATTGGGGTGCGGTCTTCGGTGGTGGTTTAGTCCTTGTCCTTTAATCTTTGTCCTTTTTTTATTCTTTATCTTTATCCTTCATCGTATAGTGTCTGGCTGTCATATGTGTGATGACTGATCACACATCAGGAAAAGATTTTTATCAGCGAATAGTCACCCGATTCAAGTCGGGCTGCCGAGCAATACCAACCATCTTTCCCGCCTAAGGCGACGACGACGCAGCGTCGTCGTCGCGGCGCGATGGTTGGTATGAAGCTTCAAGAACCACCACGAATCAAAAACGTCTCCCCAAAGCGAATGGGTAAACGTGTCTATGGACACATATTGTAAGGTTGCGACTTTACAAGACTACGGAAAGACGTTTTTGAAACAATTCTCCACCAATGTGCCTTACGCGTATTGGAACCGTGACAATCGGCAGGTTAACTTCAACAGGAATGATCCTCGTGATCGAGATGAGAACATTGGGGTGCGGTCTTCGGTGAAGGTTCAAGAAGCACCAAGCGATTTCAGCCAGCCGCCAAGCATTCTTCCGATTTCTGAAAGGATTGCCTGGCACTGGCTGATTTTCGTCTCGTGGGCAATGGACAGTTCAAGGAATAAGCGCAGTTTTAACACAGCGATCTCCTGGTTTCCCAATGCACGTAGGAGATAGGTTGGTTTTAGGTTTTTGGGCGCATGTTTTGCCATAATGATTTCCTGTAACAGTTGGAGAATCGTTTGTTCAAGACTGATCCCCAGAGAATAACGCCATCGTTTTTCCAACCCTGCATTTATCTCAATGATTTTTTTATAAAGTTCGTAAGCCCGATAGATAATGGGTAATGTGTCCATAGAAGAACAAACGTTAGAGTTAGATATAAGTGTCCAGTCATTACATCATGTCTGGCAAAATTTTTCTCACGGAAAAAGCAGGTCAAAAGATTTCCTCGTGTTTTGGTATTGTTTGGAAAATGAGCTCGTTTCTCTTCATAATGATTTAAAAAACGAGAATTATCATCACGGCAGATACAGGTCTTTTATGGTGACAGACCGGAAACGACGACATATTCAGGTCGCTTCTATGCGCGATCGTGTGGTTCATCGTCTTTTGTATGAGTATTTGGTCAACATTTTTGACCACACGTTTTTCTACGATGTTTGGTCTTGCAGAAAAGGAAAAGGACTTCTTGGAGCCATCGAACGCACACAAGAATTTTTTCGAGATCATCGCGACCAATATGTGTGGAGAGCGGATATCAAAAAGTTTTTTGACCACGTGGATCATGTTTTTTTAAAGCGTATGTTGGCCCGAAAAGTAAGAGACCCGATCGCTATATATGTTTTACATAACATCGTTGATAGTTATTGCGCGGCTGGAAATCGTGGGGGGGGGGGATACCCATTGGAAATGTAACAAGTCAAATTTTCGCCAATATCTATCTTCACGAATTGGATCGCTTTGTCATTCATCAACTGAAACCGAGAGCGTATCTCCGTTATGGAGATGATTTTTTCTTGATCGCAGAGACGCGAGATTTCGCAGAGCGGCATCGAAGGCAAGTGAAAAAGTTTTTAGAGGATGAACTTCATCTTTTCATAAATCAAAGACAAGACAGGATCCGGAAAGTACGTTGGGGATTTCATTTTCTAGGGACAGAAATTTTTTCAAAAGGCAGGAGACTTGATCGGAGAAATAGGGCGAGAATCATGCAAAGAGTATCACCTGATACTATCGCGAGCTATTCCAGTTTATTGCGAGCGAATGAGAAACCCGATAGACTAAAGGAGGTTTATTGGAAGCTAGATAATTATCGACTCTTATGAATATCATGGTCTCATATTCCTGGCTCAAAGAATATTTGCACACAGATTTGGCTCCTGATGTTTTTGCCACACGTATGACAAATGCGGGAAACAGTGTGGAGCGTCTTCATGATCTTTCGTCCTTGTACCGGGGAATGGTTGTAGGGGAAGTGAAGCGTCTTTCTGAACATCCAAACGCAAACAAGCTTCATTTGGCTTTCACCGATATCGGCGGAAGGGAAGTGGAGATTGTGTGTGGAGGTGTAAATCTCAAAGAGGGCATGAAGGTGGCCGTGGCTTTACCCGGTTCTAAAGTGCGTTGGCACGGAAAAGGAGATTTGGTGACGCTTGAAGAAACCGAAATCCGCGGTGTTAAAAGTGTGGGTATGATTTGTGCGGCCAGCGAACTTGGATTTGAAAAAATGTTGCAAGGAGAAAAAGACATTTGGGATATTGGGAGTCTCACGGATGCTCCTGCAGGAACACCACTGGCCGAGGCGCTTGGTTTGGAAGATACGTTATTTGATATCGAAGTGACGACCAATCGTCCTGACGCGATGTGTGTCATTGGGCAAGCGCGCGAAGGGGGGGCAGTGACGGAAGAAAAATTTGAATGGAAACCCCCGATCATATCGGCTTCATCCGAAGTTTCTCCCCATGCTTTCAAAGTGGAAGTTGAAGCTCCTGATCTTTGTCCAAAATATCAAGGCATTCGTTTAGATGGAGTGAAGGTAGAGCCGTCCCCTTGGTGGTTGCAAAAAAAATTACTTTTGGCCGGCTACAAACCCATCAACAATATCGTGGACGTCACCAATTATATTTTGCATGAATATGGTCAGCCGCTTCATGCCTTCGACGCCGACACAATCGAGGGTGCGACCATTGTTGTGCGCCGTGCAAAAAAAGGAGAGACCATTGCCGCGCTTGATGGAACGGTTTGTGAACTCACACCCGAGATGTTAGTTATTGCCGATATAAAAAAACCTGTAGCGATTGCAGGGGTTATGGGAGGGCTTGAAACAGGCACACAAGAAAAAACCACAAAAGTTATTATTGAAAGCGCTATCTTTGATCCTCTTTCCATTCGCCGCACCGCACGCGCGCTCAATTTACCTTCCGCTGCTTCTCAATTATTTGAAAAAGGACTTTCTGCTCCTTCGACCGATGCGGCTCTTGGGAGAGCTGTGGAACTTATTTTACAGGTTGCCGGAGGAAAAGTGGCTTCCTCCATCATTACTAAAGAGGCCGAACCGTTTCGTGAAAAAGTCTTATTGTTTGATCCGGATCGCGCCAATGCGCTCATGGGCATTATTCTCCCCAAAGAAGACATGATCGAGACATTAGAACGTTTGGGATTTGAAGTGGTTCCACAAGGCCTTGTTTATCATGTGACCGTTCCATATTGGCGCCAATATGACATCGAGGCTTCGGTGGATTTTACCGAGGAAGTCGCCCGCATTTACGGATACGATCGTTTTCCATCGATTTTACCTTCGGGCACATTGGCAGGTTTAACCCAGGATCCTGCGTTATCTTGGCAGCGACGGATCAAACAGATTTTGTGTGGCGCGGGATGTACCGAGATGTATGCGTATGCATTTACATCCAAGGTTGAGCTTACGGCTTATGGGTATGATGCGGACAAGGAAGCCGTGCGCGTGGAAAATCCATTAAGCACAGATCAAGAGTTTATGCGTCCGTCTCTTATCCCTTCTCTTTTGACAATGATCGAAATGAATGAGGGGCAAGAGCCCTCGGGAGATTTATTTGAACTTGCGCCCGTGTACCATCCGCAAGGAAGTGATTTGCCCAAACAAGAACTTTCTTTGGTCATCGCGACCTATGGCAAAGACGGGGAAGAGAATTTTTATCGAGCCAAGGGATTGCTCGAGCGATTGCTGCGACAAGTGGGGATAAAAGATTGGACATTGGATCGAGAGGTGAAAGCAGACGATTGGCATGCGGGACGCAGTGCGCGTGTAATGATAGGCGGGAAAGCATTGGGAGTGATTGGACAAGTGGCGCCACAAAGAGCGGAAGCCTTTCGTGTTTCGCAACCCGTTGTACTTATCTCTTTGGATGCGGAGGCCATGATTGCTTTGTGTACCACGGCTCATACCTATGAACCTTTGTCTTTGTATCCTCCGGTCAAGCGCGATCTTGCGTTTATTGTTGATCTGCAAACGGAATACGAGACGATTGTCGCGGCGTTGCGAAAACAATCTCATTTACTCGAGCAGGTTGAACTGTTTGATGTGTATCGCGGATCTCATGTAGGAGAAGGGAAAAAATCTCTTGCTTTGCATCTTTCTTTCCGTGCGGAAGAGCGCACATTGGAAGCCGGTGAGGTGGAAATTGAGATTCAAACATTGACCCAGATGTTGATCAAACAATTTTCTGCTACAATGAGAGGGTAAGAAGAAATTTAAACCAAGGAGGATATGTTTTCACCTTTAGACATTCTTTACATCGTGCTGGCTTTTTGCGTGCTGTGGTTTACAGCTGCATTGTTTTGGCTTTTGTGGCAAATCGCCATGATCTTTCGCAATATCAATATGGCCGTAAGCGATCTGCGAGAGAAGCTCAACAAAATTGAGGAAGCCATTTCGTTTATTCGTGGAAAGTTCGATCATGCTTCTTCCATGTTGACCATACTTGTTTCGGGAGTAGGGAAGGTGGTGGAATATGCGATGGAAAAACGTCGTGAGGCGCCAGCTCAAAAATCATATAAGGGAAAGCGCAAAAAGATCGTGCAAGATGAGACGGAAGAATAGAGAATTTTTCATAAAACTCCCGATTTATCGGGAGTTTTTGTTTATACTGTGGATAGGATGCTTGACCCTTTTGGAACCAGTATGGTGAGCTATGCGCAGTTCATTCCAACATCAACCTTTTTCAAAGAGGAACCCAACGTGACCACCCTCGCATTTCCGAACTATCCTCCTTCTTTCATTCTGCGTCGTCGGGCCAACTGGCTTGTCCTCGTCATCACCTACGCGTCCCTGTACATGGGGCGCTACAACTTGAGTATTGCCAACAAGCAGATCACCGATACCTATGGGTGGTCAACGACCCAGATCGGCACTCTGTTGAGCTTCGCGTCCTTGTTCTATGGCCTGGCCGCCATGTTCAATGGGCCCATCGTTGACAAGTTCGGTGGACGAGTGGGAATGCTTGTTGGTGCCTCCGGAGCCTGTGTCTTCAACATCGCCTTTGGCCTTGGGGCATACCTCGGATTCGTAGACACTAAGACCACTTTGTTTTTGTACCTCACTTCGGTGTGGGTGCTCAACATGTACTTCCAGAGCTTCGGAGCTCTGTCGATCATCAAGATCAACGCACACTGGTACCATGTGAAGGAACGTGGACGGTTCTCGGCGATCTTCGGGTCCATGATTCAGCTTGGTCGCGCCGCGATCTATGCCATGGCCGCCATTCCGATCGTGATGGATTGGCCCTGGCAGTTCAAATTCTTCATCCCTTCGGTCGCGATTCTTCTCATGACGATTGCAAGTTACCTTGTCGTGCAGGATAGTCCTGCCACCTCGGGGCAAGGCGAGCTTGAGACAGACGATGTGTCCAAGGGAGATACGCAGAAAGTAACGTTTGGATTGGTTTTGAAGAAGGTGCTCACTCATCCGGTTACCATCACGATCACCATTGCAGAGATGTGTACCGGCGTCATGCGCAAAGGGTTTGAGGACTGGTTCCCTAGGTACATGCAAGAGGCCCAGCATATGGCTCTTGATAATCCCGTGTTTACAAAAGGAAGTTTCCTTATCGTGATGTCCGGTGTGGCCGGGGCGTTTGCCGCAGGGTATCTCTCTGACCTTTTGGCCAAACATCGTCGGCCTCCCATTGCGGCATTTGGTTACCTTCTCGTTGTATTGAGCCTGACTGCGGTGGCCCTGTTTTCCACCAACCTGCCTGTGGTGATCGTGGCTTTTGTCACCAATAGCTTCGGCATTTCCATCGTGCATTCCATGTTGTCGGGAACGGCAAGTATGGACTTTGGTGGACGTAAAGCTGCGGCGACGGCGACCGGATTTTTCGATGGTATGCAGTATGTCGGCGGATCGGTTGCAGGGTATGGTATTGGAAGACTGATCAAGGGAGGGGACTGGACGTTCTGGGCGCCGAGCATGATCGGATTTGCTGTCGCAGGAGGTCTTCTTATGCTCCTGATCTGGAACGCACGTCCTGATCGCAAGACAAAGAACTTGTGGCAGCTCTCGATTTTCGGGCACTGGGAAAAAGACAAGTCTGCTTCCTAAGTCGCCTCACACGAGCCGTCTTTCAACCGATGTTGGTAGGCGGTTTTTTTATACTTTTTTATCCTCATGTGCGGTTTTGAGGATGGGGGAGGGAATGATAAGCTTAGGGCAATCTTATGTCTCTTTTTCGACCAAGTTTGGAATCCTCTCCCTCTGTCGCCCCTGCGGAGGCAGAGGTCCGGCGCACTTCGGAAATCCTTGGTGAAGCCATCATGGATTCGGTTTCAAGTGTTCGTGATTCTTTACCTGAACAACACCGCATACACTTTGAAACTTTGAGACAAGAGATCATTGATTTTACAAAAGTTCACGGGATTCCAAAAGAATCCCTTACCAAGCCCGACCTCCTGCGCGAGGCGACCTGTAAACTTTTCACTTCAGACCTTGAACGACTCGCCAATCTTCTTGAACGCTTTGAATATCTTCTTAAGAACGGGGAACCAAAGAAAGAAGACTATACCGAAGCCCTCGAGTATGGAGAGAAGTTTTATCATCTTCGTGAGCAATATGATTCTCAAGTAGAGCTTCTTGAGGAAGTGGGCATTCTTAAAGAAGGAGCTATCCTAGGTATAGACGGTAACACCTATCCCATCCCCACCTTGGAACAAATCGCCATGCGTCTTTTTGAACGCCGCGAGCCTTGATGTACTTCGTGAAACCTTCAAACAATTTCTTCTCAAATACAAAAGGAATAATCCCTCCTTTGATCTAAATACGGACGATCCACTCTGTACATGGTCAGGCTATCAAGGAGCAGACATAGGAGATTCCCCCAAGCTTGTCTATTATCCACAGTCTTTTACAGAAGAAGGTCATGGGGGGAAGACAAAAGCACAGATACTCAAAGAACAAGAAGACAATCAAGATTCCTTTCCCGGTTGGACTGTTCATCTTCTCCAACCTTCAAACCTAGATACACAAGACACTGATGAAACCCCCATAGGCATTGCTTCCATTCCCCGTGAAGGCCAAGGATTCCAATGAATATCTTTCCATTCTTCAAAAAGCTCAAGAGGATAAAGACTCTCCCTATCATGGCGAAACAGGCCTTACTTCTGAAGACTGGATCATAGCTTTTATGACCCACCTTTCTGAAACAAGACAGCCATTAGATAACTATGAAAATAACAAAGAAAGCATCTCTTTCCTTACAGGAGCTTTTTTTCTTTCCTCCTCCGCCTATGTGCCTTGTGCGTGTTGGCGCCGTGCCGTTCGTCGGGTTTTCCTTGATGGGGGCGGTCCTCGTGCTCGGGGCGAGGACATTGGTTTGCGTTTTTCGGTGATGATTTAACCTTTGATGATTAAACCTTGTCCATTCTTTAACCCTTGTCCTTTGTCCTTCACGTTTGATATCAGGCATCCTCTTATGTAATGATTCGTCTTATATCTCGAAAGGATTTATCGGCAATAGTCACCCCTATTAAAACTATGTCTCTTTTTCGACCAACTTTTGAATCCTCTCCCTCCTCCACCTCTGTGGAGGCAGGGGTCCAGCACACTTCGGAAATCCTTGGCGAAGCCGTCATGGATTCGGTTTCAAGTGTTCGCGATTCTTTGCCCGAACAACACCGCGCACACTTTGAAACTCTGCGACAAGAGATTATTGATTTCACAAAAGCTCAGGGGATTCCAAAAGAATCCCTTACCAAGCCCGACCTCCTGCGCGAGGCGACCGGCAAACTTTCCATCCCCGAACTTACTCAACTTGCTAATCTTCTTGAACGCTTCGAGTATCTGCTTGTCCACAAAGAACCTCGTGAAGGAGTCTCCGAAGCCATCGAGTATGTCGAGAAGTTTTATCACCTCGAAAAAAGAAGGAGCCATCCTAGGCATAGACGATAACACCTATCCCATCCCCACCTTGGAACAAATAGCCATTCGTCTCTTTGAACGCCGCGAAAAACTTTCCACTAAACACGACCAAGGCTTTACCAAACTCCTCCTTGTTCCCTTTGGCATGAGCCTTGATGCTCTCCGAGAAACACTCAAACAACTTCTTCTCAAATACAAAAAGGATAACCCCACTTTTAATCTTGATACCAACCAACCCCTTTGGACATGGGAAGGATATCAAGGAGCAGACATGGGGGATTCTCCAGACCTTGTCTATGAGCCACGATCTTTTGATGAAAAGGATCATCAAGGAAAGACAAAGGCACAAATACTCAAGGAACAAGCCGAAGGACGATGGACCCTCCCGCCTACGGCGGGATCCGCCACAGGCGGGACTGCCTCCGCAGGGGCGGCAGGAGGGAAGGGATTGGGAACCCCAGGTTGGACTGTTCATCTTCTCCAACCTTCAAACCTAGATACACAAGACACTGATGAAACCCCCATAGGCATTGCTTCCATTCCCCGTGAAGGCCAAGGA
>LCMS01000006.1 GCA_001002765.1 Candidatus Uhrbacteria bacterium GW2011_GWE2_46_68
TGATCTCCTCTCGTTCACTACTGGACAGACGTTGATATGAGCATGGTTGCATACGAGGTAACTGTATCACCTCGTTGCACTAGATTATTGACTCCAGGATAATAAACAAATTTTATTTTTATTTATTTTAAGAGGGGGGGTGCAAGGTGTTTTCTCCGCTATACTCCGAAAACAATTTTATTAAATTTACGGCTTAATTAAGGTATAATTAACAGATTTTACAAATATTTATGGATAAACTCAAACCCACAATTGAAAATACAGAAATATTAGAGCCAACCCCTGAAATAGCTAGCGCTGATGTCAAACCGTCGGTCGACCTAATAAAACAAAAAAAGGGATCCGACGCACAGAATATTGAAACAACGCAAAGAAGAATTACAGATGAGATGAAAATTGCCGAAATACGATCATCCTTGGGTGTCGACAAAGGAGGAGAACGCCTGCAAACTTTTGTTAGTGATCTACCAAACAAAGACGGATTTATTGACTTTAGTCAGTTACAAAGAGTTGGGCATGGTGGTACTCACGATGTGTTTATTTATCCTAAGAATCCGTCATTTGTTATCAAATTAAACAGAGGCGCATTAGAGAAAGCGCTTAGCGTAGGCCAATCCGAGCTACCACCGGAAATACGAAAAATGGCTGAACAATATGTTGAAAGCGAAAATAGTAAAAATGAAGAATTATATAAATATTTCGGCCAAGAGCACTGCTTACGTGAAAAGGCATCTATCCAAAAAATAGGCGTTGAACAAGACGGCATGGCACGAAATATTGAAGGAGTTATCACAATTCAAGAAGCGAGTGATATTTTTAAAGACCCAAATAAAAAAGACTTTAGCACTGGTTATACCGAACAAGATCCCACGTTAGAACAAAACAAAGATACATATGGCAGGATGAATAAAGCACTGTTAGGGGATGGTGAATTTTCCGAAGGCGACTTTTTAAAATTTAATGAAAAATTAAAATCAATTTTTGAATTAGCAGATCAAAATAAAGACTTTGCAAACTCTGTGCGAGAATTTTTATTAAGATTTAAAGAGTATTTTGAAGCGTCTGGTAATTTTATTGATTTAGTCGGACAGGAAAATGTGTTATTTCACCAGAAAGACGGCAAATGGACTTTCCAAATTGGCAGTGTTGTAAAAGGAGAAAACAAACAAGTTATGGAACAAGCAATGAGTACGCTGGAGGAAAATCCACAAACACTAAACCAAGATCAAAAAATGAGAAACCAACTCTTGAATCAATTGGCGCTGATTAGATTATTAAATGCGACGGGTTTAAAAGTCGGGATTGGCAAAATTGTAGACATACAATTATCTGAAAAACAACTAAAAAACTTGGATGAAATAAAATTCGCTGCCTAAAATACAAATAAGGAGTCTTGGCTCCGGGGCATTCACCCCCAGCCCCTCTGCCCCTACGCCAAGACAAAATAAAATTTGTTCATTACAGAAAAGTGGTCTCGCTGAGGCGAGACAAAAAGAAAAGCATACATCATATAACACGGCATATCTGGTTACGGCTTTTTACAAAAGCCTTCACCCATATTTGCCTCCGCTACGCTACGCCAAACATCAGATATGCCGAAACGTTAAGTGAAATACAACCGCAAAGAATTAAAATTTTTTAACCAAATACTATGGGCATATTTGATTTCTTAAAAAGCAATACAGAAATAAAAGGAGAAATCGGCTATTTTGGGCTAACTCAATGGTGGCTTTCAGGATTTAACGAACAGGAAAGAAATCATATATTACAAACTTTTCAGCCACTAGGCGGGAGCGGAGAATCTTTAATCAAAGGAGAAATTACAAGTACAAGCCAAACGGCAATAGGGTTACTTTCAGCACTTGCAGGATGGTTTAATAATGAGCAAGATAGAACCATCGCATACAGAATGCTTAAAAAAGCCGAAGATTTAATTACTGACAAAACAGATATTCTTGATTTACACTTTCTATTTAGTTCAGAAATAGAGATTTACTACAGACATAGAAACAGAGACCGAGATGCACTCAATGAAGCTATAAAAGCATGCAAACAGCAGATTAAAATAGCACCTCAAGCAGCAAGTGCATTTAAAAAAGAATATAAAGATTCTCCGCTCCCCACTCACAAAGGATATGAACAATTAGCAATTATCGAAGAAAAAGAAAAAAATTTTAATTCTGTTATTGATTTGGCAAAGAAAGCCATGGCACAAGGTTGGAATGGTGATTGGGAAAAAAGAATTGAAAGATGCACGAAAAAAGCAAATCAATAACGCGGTTGTATTTCACTTAACACGGCATATACGGCTACGCTTCGCTTCGCCCATATTGCTATCACAACATCGTATATGCCGGAACGTTATCTGAAATAAATTTTAACACCAGCTAACACCGAACTATTATGACTTGGATCGTTTCCATTGGTTTGTTTGCAGCGATTTGTACAACTATCGCTTTTTTACCCCAAGTAGTAAAAACAATAAAAACCAAACAGACAAAAGATATTTCTTTTTGGATGTATCTCATCTTTCTTATTGGACTTTTGGCTTGGTTAATTTACGGTATTCTTATTAAAGATTTACCTGTAATTATCGCCAACACTGCAACATTTTTGTTAGCTGGTTTGGTTTTTATATTCAAAATTAAATACAAGTGAACCAGCCAAATTGCATCACACAACAGTGCCTGGTGCGAAACAGCGAAAACCCACGACCGCCTAAAAGGGTGGTCGTCGTTTTTTACTACAACCTATAACACCGAGTATACGGTTCGGGCTATTCCTGCTTCACTAAAGCTACGGGGGACTGACGCCCAATTGTTTCAAAAAATTTTCAAATTTCTTTCTAAAATGAAGACACGCCCACGTGAACAAGAACGTGTCTTGTTCGTACGGGCGTGTGAGACGTTACCTCCGCTTGGGATCGACGACGAAGTACTTGCTGGCGTAGCCAATGCAGCTGTACACCAGTGCGCGACCGAGCTCCTTGAAGCCCCAGTTCGTTCCGGTTATGCCAGCGAGGATGACGGGTTCCTTGGGGAGGAATAGCTTGAGGTCAAAGCAATCCTCAAACTCGTGAGTGTCTTCCCAGACCTCTCCGTTTTCGTTGCCAGTAACGATCAACGTCACGCGGCATACGCCATCGTTCTCGCAGTCGACGCGAATGTAGAACTCCACACCTTCCTTGTAATCGAGATTGCACCACAGGTCAGCGCTAACCCTGACCTGAACGTCGTCGATGTTCCCGAAATCCGGCACAGGTTGGCCATAGCCGAGATGTGAAAGAATCCAAGGATTTTTGTTGGCGTCCATGTCTCCTCCTCGTGATTGAATGAACCTCCACACAGCTTGCTATGAGGAAAATCATTTCACTCACAAAAAGACACCAGTTAGCCTGGTGTTTTTTTGTGGAGCCGTTGACCGGGATCGAACCGGTGACCTCATCCTTACCATGGATGTGCTCTACCAACTGAGCTACAACGGCAGACATAAAGATGCCCCCATTCTAGTCGAAGCCTAAGGGATGCGTCAACGTTTCTTCATTCCTCTTCTTTTGACCCTTCTAAAACTTTTGCTTTTGCCTCCCATTCTCCTATTTTTTGATTGTCCGGATTTGCTTCTTTGAGTCGTGCGATCCCCTTTTTCATATCTTCCAAAGATTTCACCAAAAAAGCCGCTTCAATGTAGGCATCCAGATACCGCGGATTGCGCGGACGAATATCCACAGCGCGCCGCACATGGGCAAGCGACACCTGTGGCCGTTCTTCCATAAGTTCAAGCTCAGCCAAGCTCATTTGCACACTGGCATCCTTTTCATTCAAACGCTCGGCGAATTGAAACGTCTCGCGTGCTTGCGAAAGCTGTTTAGTGCGCAGATACAAATGTCCCAATCCTTCATACGCTTTAATTTGTTTTGGATGGTGGCTGATGATCTCAATATATTTTTTCTCCGCGGGAATATATTCTTCTTGCCGCACAAGCCCATCCGCTTCTTCCATTAACCTCTTCACCACTTCCTCGCTCATTCCTTCTTCTCCCCCTTCGGCCTCTTTGCGCAATTTTTGATAATACTGTTCCAAACTATAAAGTCGTTGCACCAAACGACGCCCTGTGCGACTGATGTCTTTTCCCACACGATGCGCTACACGAACTACTCCGCTCACCTTCCCGGATTGCAATCGGGAAAAACGTTGCCACAACAAACGCTCTTTTGTTTGTCGTTCTTTTTCCTCTGGAATAGTGTCTACATCCATCACCCGAAGTGTGTTGATTTTCCCAAATAAAATCCATCCAAGGATCCCCGCACCTGCAAAAGAAAAAATGATTCCCGTCATCCACCAAAACATATTAAGACGATTGATGTGCTTCCCCTTCCATAGCTTCAATCGCCGCGGAAAGCACTTCTTGCATAAGAGTTAATTTGACGCTCGCCCCTCCCACCAATACTCCGTCAATTTCTTTTTCGCGTAAAAACGCGTACGCATTGGCCCCATCCACACTTCCTCCATAGAGCACGTGAATCTGCTCGTCGCGTATGGAAGGAAAAATTTCTTTCACCCATCCACGGATGGATTGATGCATCACGACCGCATCTTGAGGAGTAGCGGCCATGCCGGTTCCAATGGCCCATCGAGGTTCGTAGGCAATAAAAAGTTCAGAAGCAGGAGGATATTCTACTCCCGCAAAATCCTGATGTAATTGTTGTTCCACGATTTCTTGTGTCTTTCCTTGTGCTCGCTCTTCTGCGGTCTCCCCTACACAGAGCACAGGTGTCATTCCGCTGCGAAACACTTGTTGCACTTTTTTTCCAATCATCTCATCGGTCTCGCCAAGAGAGTGTCGACGCTCGGAATGCCCAATGAGGACATAAGACACAGCGAGTTCGGATAACATGCGCGAAGAAATTTCTCCCGTATAGGCCCCTGTCTCTTCCCAAAACATATCTTGCGCTCCAAGCGCGACATGACTGCGGGTAATGATTTTCCGTACATCAGACAAAGCGACAAACGAGGGACAGATCACAACATGCGGCACAATTTTTTTACCGCGTAAAGCATAAAGCATGCCGCGGGCAAGAGCAACGCTCTCTCGCACTCCCACGTACATTTTCCAATTCCCAATAATGGTTTTCATATCACATGAGCCTTAGAATTTTATCCGTGCGGAAAAATCCGCGGCTTTCATAAACGCTTCTTGATTGACAAAAGGACCGATCGCCGCCACGGTCATATGATGAATCTGAAACATCTCTTGCGCCACTTGCTCCACATCTTTCATACGCACGTTCATGATCTCTTTCAAATATTCTTCCACTGTTTTGGTTTGTTCACGGTAGAGCAGAGACTGCCCATACCACTCTGCTCTTGCAAAAGAATCTTCCATGGCTAAACGCATTTTCCCGCGCACATATTCTTTGGCATCCTTGAGTTCGGAAGTGCGAATATTTCCCTTTCGTTTCATCGCACGACATTCATCAAAAATGGTTTTGAGCGCCAAAGGCAATCGCGATTTATCAAGCCCCGCGCGAATGGTGAGATACCCGGTGTCTTCATAACTTTCAAGCCAAGAGCGGACAAAATAAGCCAACCCTCTGCGCTCGCGCACGGCGATAAACAGTCGCGAGCTCATCGTGCCCCCCGCTATGATCGCCAATAATTTTGCGGCGCGTAATTTTTTATCATGCAAGGAATACGCGGGAAACCCCAAGGCTAATTGGACTTGTTCCGTCTCTTTTTCTTTTACGATAATCCTTGGCTCTTGTTGATCTTTCCATCCGGCAAAGGGAAGGAAACCTTCGGGTATTTTTTCTGTCGCTTTCACGCGTCCGAATGTTTCCGAGAGCCAATCCAAAGCGTGCGCATCAATGTGACCGGAAAGACAAATCACCAATTGCGAAGGTTGATAATACAGATCGCGATACGCCAAAATATGAGAACGTTTCATGGCTTTCATGCTTGTATGTGTGCCGGCGATATCCAAAGCCAAAGTATTTCCCTTGAATAACCCCTGCTCCAAAAGATTTTCCACATACGCCATTGGGTTGTCCTCATACATGTTGATCTCCTCAATGATGACTCCACGCTCACGATTCAATTCTTTGGGATCATAGGTGGAGTGAAACAACATGTCGTGCAAAAGATCGATCGCCAAATGAGTATGTTCATGATCGGCTTTGACGTAATACCCTGTCGCATCCTTTCCGGTAAATGCGTTAAATTGTGCGCCCACAGAATCGAGCGTGCGACTGATCGCTAGCGTACTGGGACGTCGTTTAGTCCCCTTAAACATGAGATGCTCAATAAAGTGAGAGGCGCCCTGAAGCGACACGGGTTCATAGCGCGAACCTACTTTGCAAAAAACCAAAACCGTCACAGCTTTAGTTCCGGCAAAAGGAACGAAACAGACGCGCACCCCATTTTGTAACGTTAAATGTTTCGCCATATTACCAGGTGAACTTTTGTGCGAAATACGCTTCGAGATCGGTGATCGCTATGCGTTCTTGTTTCATAGTATCGCGATCGCGCACAGTCACGGCTTGATCTGCCTGCGTGTCAAAATCAACCGTCACGCAATAAGGTGTTCCCACTTCATCTTGTCTGCGGTAGCGCTTCCCGATGGATTGCGTTTCATCATAATCCGTATACCACCGTTTGGTCAGTTGAGATTGTAACTCATGCGCTTTTCCCATCAATGCCTCTTTTTTGGACAAAGGAAGCACGGCTATTTTGTAAGGCGCAAGTCGAGGATGAAACCGCATGACCACACGTGTTTCTTTTTCTCCTTTGGCGGTTTCGGTTTCTTCCTCATGATACGCGTTTAACATCGCCATCAGCGTTAACCGCGACAATCCAAACGTAGGCTCGATCACGTGCGGGATAAACTTCTCCCCCGTCTCCGGATCGGTATAACACATCTCTTCTCCGCTTGCCTTGCTATGACTTGTTAAATCAAAATCCGTGCGATAGGCAAGACCGAATAACTCTTTCCATCCAAACGGGGTGTGATACTCAATATCGGCTGTACGCTTGCTGTAAAAAGAAAGTTCGTCTTTTGTATGTTCTCTCACACGCAAATGTTCTCCATCAAATCCCATCTCCTGAAGCCACTTTTCCATATCCGTAAGCCAACGATCAAATGTTTCGCTCCACTCGCTCTCACGAATAAAATATTCAAACTCCATAAGATCAAACTCAAGCGTGCGGAAAATAAAATTACCAGGTGTGATTTCGTTGCGAAACGCTTTTCCGACCGACGCAATACCAAACGGTAACCGACGACGCGTCGTTTCGAGCACGTGCGAAAAGTTCACAAACATGGCTTGCGCGATTTCTCCGCGCAAGTACACGGTATTTTTTTCTCCTTCGGTTTTTCCGATGGATGTTTGGAACAAAAGATTGAAGGTGCGCGCTGGAGTAAAATCCAAAGATCCGCACGAAGGACATTTCACTTTTTGCTCCACGATAATTTTGGAAAGTTCTGTGGGAGCTAATCCTTCCACCTTCACCCCCGGTACCTGATCCTCAATCAAATGATCCGCACGATGACGCGCTTTACATGTTTTACAATCCACCATGGCATCATTAAAATTCGCCACATGTCCGGAGGCTTCCCATACTTTTGAGTTCATCAAAATCGCGGCATCGAGTCCCACCATATCGGTGCGCCCATGCACATACCGAGCCCACCACCAATCGCGCAAATTATTTTTCAGTTCAGTCCCCAAAGGTCCAAAATCCCAAGCGTTTGCCAATCCGCCGTAAATGGCCGAGCCCGGATATACAAACCCGCGCTTTTTGGCGAGAGCCACCAAGGATTCCATGTTCACAGATGATTCATTCATAAAATCTTTTTCAAACGGTCATGATTTCTTCTTCTTTCTTCGTTGCCATATCCTCGATCCTGGTCGTATATTCTTTTGTCATCTTATCGAGTTCATCGAGCGTTTTAAATTTTTCATCCTCACCTATCTCCTTTGCTTTTTCCATGGCCATGACTTGTTCGCGCACATTCTCACGCACCCCGCGCGCACTCACCTTTGCTTCTTCTTCGCGTTCTTTCATTTGCTTCACAAGATGTCGGCGATTTTCTTCGGTCATTTGCGGCAGACTAATACGCACTGTGCTCCCGTCCACGGCAGGATTGATCCCCACATTCGCTTCTCGAATCCCTTTTTCAATTGCCTGGGTCATGGATTTATCCCAAGGTTCAATCACAAGAGTCTTGGCGTCTTGCGTCATAATCGACGCTACGCTTTTGATATCCATGATGGCACCGTAAGCTTGAATTTTGATATCTTCCACAAGGGCGGGAGACGCACGACCGGTGCGTAAAGCATTGAAATCTTTTTGTAAATGATCCACAACGCTTTGAAAATCTTCTTTATGAGACACAAGAAATGCATGCATACAAGATGAATCGTTAATCGTCTAATTGAATGATGCCCACATACACGCGAGATGTTTCTGTGGGATCAATAACAAGAGTGTTTGGTGTTTTGGTCGTCTGAATTTTTGATGTGGTCCAGGTGGTTCCGCCATCCTGCGAACGATAAAATATGGATCCCGCGGCATAATATAATTTATTGGCATCATCAGGCGCGATTCCAAACGCTCTGATGGAAACTTCTCCGGAGGCGGTAAGCAAAGATACGGGTTCCCATATTTCTCCTCCGTCAAACGAACGCAGTAAACCATAAGCCGTGGAAGCAATGACCACGCTTGTATTTTGCGTTTGCACCATCCCAAATACTTGATCGGCTTTTTTATAATCATCCAAAGATTCTTCTATGACGTTCCATGTCGCTCCGCTATCGAATGTTTTCAAAAACCCATCTTTGCTTGTAGACACAAGGATGTTGCGACTATCGGCATTGCTCACCAAAATATCCGTAATGGCCGAGTCTGAAGAGGTAACCGTACGCCATGTTGCTCCTGCATCTTCACTCTTTAGCACATCTCCGTTTGTCAGCCCTATCCACACGATTTGCGCATTGTACCAATCAACTGCAATGCGATGGACACTGACCTCGGCACGCGTCTCCACATACACCTCGCTGTCAAAATTGCGTCCGCAATCCACGGTCTTATATAACCTTTGATCCTTGGCAACATACACGGTGCACACATCGGTCGGATCCACTTCGACATCGCGGATATATCCATCTTTCAGCGCTTCCACTCGCGGCCTCATCCAACTTTGCCCGCCATCTTCAGTCAATAACAATCCTCGTTTTGATGTCCCCGCATAAAGCACAAGATGATCTTCCGGATCCATTTCCAAAATCGAGACTTCGGTGGAGGCAAGGGTTCCGAGTCCTTGAGACGTTAATACTAAAGTAGACTGTTCAAAATCTTCCCCACCATTGGTGGAAACAAAAACACCCGCATCGGTTTGTGAAGAAGAACTGCCGGAGCAACCGAATCCCAATAACACAACACTCGTTAAAAAAAGAAAAAAAGGGAGACGCATAAAAAATAAATTTCTAATGTCTAATATCTAATGAAGGAGAGGTCTTAATTTCTAATTTCCAATTACTAATTTCTAATGAAGGAAGGGGATATTTTATTCAGACATGGCCGTAAGGCTCACTCATTGGAAATTAGGAATTAGAAATTGGAAATTCCTACTATTCAATAAGCAAAATATGTTCGAGGGCTAAAAGAGGATTGAGTGAGGAAAGCGTTTGCTGACGCATCTCTACAATAGCTTCCAAAACGCGCTGCCAATATCCTCGATCTTTTTTAAAAGCGGAATTTTTTGTTCCCTCCATACGCGGGGAACATCCAAGCTGCACCAGTAGCATATCACGAAGCACGGTTTCCCAGGTGTGGAGAAGATGGTCGAGCATGTCTTGTCGCTTGAGTTCGTCTTTGGGAAGAAGTTCTTGAACAAGACGCAAACGATCGGAAAGATCAGCATCAAAGAGTCTCATGGTCGAAGCAAATGCGGTTTCGATTTGCGCGCGAAAGGCGCTGTCCTCCACCAGTCTGATCGCACGCCCAGGAGCGCCGCCGGATAAAATGGCAAGTTGTTGTGCCTCCTCAAGATCCAATCCGCGTTTACGAAGCGCTGCGATAATTTCTTCTTTCGGGACACTGTGGAAACGCAAAATCTGACAACGTGATGCAATGGTTGCGGGAACCGATGCAATGGTTGAGGCGCAAAGAATAAAAAGCGTTTTTCCCGAAGGCTCCTCAAGAGTTTTCAAAAGCGCATTGGCAGCTCCCGCATGAAGAAGATGCGCTTCCTCGATTAAAATCGTTTTCCATCCACCGCAAAGAGCGGTCATGGAAAGCTGCTCACGTAAATCTCGAATTTGCTCGACCGAGATCACTGTTTTGTATTTTCCTGTTTTCACGTCTTGCTCGCGCACTATCTCGATCATGTCAGGATGTGTTCCGTGTGTCCCTGTTCCTTTTTCAAAAAAGGAGGAAAGGAGGGTGCGCGCAATGGTTGTCTTACCCACATGATCGGGGCCGACGAATAAAAAGGCGTGGGAGAGGCGGTCATTTTCCTTCATGCGACGCAAAACCTCGCAGGCGCGTTTGTGTCCAATGATTCGATCAAAAGTACCGACCATAATGGGAATAGTATAACACGTTACCCGCTGTTTCGAATGATGACATATCGTCTTTTAATACATTCTATGAGTAGGGTTTTCTCTTACATACACGTATCTCGTCTCTCTTTTGTATTTTGTCCTCTTTCCCCATACTCTCCCCTTTAAAGCTCGGTATCTTTTCGCTTACTTTAGCCAAATAACCATGCAGATGGCTTGACAAGAAGGCGAAAACATGATATTGTGGTTTGTTCGAAAATAAAAAAGAAAAGAGTTCCATACAACTTCAAAGGGAGAGAGCCGCAGTCGCCGCGGTTAATCAGGCGACGGTTTAGCCAAGAACCGATGATTTTGCGCATCTCCATAGGAAATTCGTAAAATCATCGGTTTTTTATACTCCCAAAAACGACCGTTTCAGTCATTCGGAGGAGAGAGTCCCGTCTTTTTGACTCCAATAGGAGAAGGAAAGCGGCGGTTACCAGATGAAGAAACTCGGCCTTGTGCTGACTTTCTTCACACGCGTGGTAGCCATGGTCCACACCAGCCTTCGGGCAGGTCAATGGATCCAAACCTCCGGATGTCTGCAACGATCGGTTGCATGTTCCTTCCAAGGGATGCGATGCATGGGCACGCGTCCCGGAAAAATGAGGGAAATCCAATGTCGGTAGGGGCAAACGGCCGTTTGCCCAAATGACCGTTCGCCCCTACCGGATTTCCCCCGATTTTCCGGGACACCGTGTCCCGTGTTCAAGCCAAGAAACAAACCCCCCGATCGCGCCGATGCAAGACCCAAGTGGTCATTTGCTCGCGCGCGGTCAAACAACACCGGAGTACATCATGGCGACCACCGCCCCCCGCGCCACCCGCCGCTATGTCCGCCCCACCTCCCCCACCCGGACCCTCGCGAGCGACCCTGCTTGCGAGCTCAAGTTCGTCGACACGGCCACCGTGGCCATCGGTGACGAGAACGGCATGGACCTGAGCGAGATGGCCCTCGAGAACCTGGGCATCGTGCCCGAGGTCTTCGAGACCGAGACCGCCCAGCGCGCCCGCCGCGCCAGCCAGGACATGTTCCTGATGGTCGACGAGCTGTCGGATGAGGATGTCTGTGACTCGAGCTTCTTCTCCTTCAACGAGGAGGAGCCCGACGGCGACCCCGATCCCGAGACCGACACGGACTGCGATGACACCACCGAGGAGATCAAGTTCGAGGGTACCCCCCCGGACGGCCGCGATGCCCTCCGCTGCGAGCAGATGGCCCGACAGGCTACCGCCGAGGAGCGCGACCGCAATGGCCGCGCCAAGGCCAAGGCCCACCTGGCCAAGCTCGCCCGCCGCGACGCCGCCCGCCCCGTCCCCACCCCGGTCGTCGAGTCCGCCCCCGCCCCCGCCGAGCCCACCCGCACCGAGAAGCTCGAGAGCCTCCGCGCCGCCTTCACGGCCGCGGTCATGTCCAAGAACTTCTCCCTCGCCGACGCCCTCAATGCCCAGATCAAGACCCTCGTGGTCGAGATCGAGGCAGAGAAGGTGCAGACCGAGAAGATCGAAGCCAAGGCCCAGGCCGTCGAGGAGGCCAAGCAGGCCGAGAAGAGGATCCCGTTCCTCCGCGGCAAGATCACCGAGCTGCGCACCGCCCTGTTTGCCCCCGGGAAGGAGATCGGAGAGTTGATCGCGATCTGCTCGGGGATCGCCCGCTACGAGTACGAGCTCAACGAGCTCGAGCTCAAGATCGCCCCGATCCTGGAGGCCCGCGCCCAGGCCGAGGCCAAGCGCCAGGCCGAGATCGCCAGCCGCCCCGCCCCCGCCGCACAGGCCCCCAAGGTCACCCGCCGCTGCAAGGTGTGCGGGAAGGAGATCAGCGGAGACGTGATGGTCCCCCACTTCGGTGAGATCGAACGGCGCCGTAGCCTGTCCCTCGACCCCAAGATGACGGTCGAACAGGTGTACGGTGACCTGTTCTTCCACCAGGAGTGCATGGCCAAGAAGGGTGGCATCCAAGGTCGGGCGTACACGCTCGGCCGTGGAAATGTCAACAAGAACCTCGAGATCTGGTGTGCCGGTCGCGGCCGCAGAGCAGAGGCAGCGGAGGAGCGCAAGCTCAACCGCGAGAACCCCACCCGCGATCGCGACATGTCCCGTCCCCCCCGCACCTGGTCCTCGGCCCCCCCGGCCAAGGCCTGGCGCCGCACGGCCTAGCCCCCCGCATCCCCCACGTACGAGGGCGACAATGACTTTGGTCAACGTCGCCCGCCCCTCCGTATGGACGAACGATCGTTCGCCCCCACGGAGGGGAAAAAATTTCTAATTCCTAATTTCCAATTTCTAATGATTGAGCCTTACGGCCATTGGAAATTAGGAATTGTCCGGCAAAGCCGGATCCCGCCATAGGCGGGAGAAATTAGAAATTAAGACCCCCCTTCCTTCATTAGAAATTAGGAATTTGAAATTAGAAATTTACCCCCCCGACGCGCCTAAAGAGTTGTGCACAAAAATGCCCAGCTCCTCGGGCAGGTCCAGATCTTTGGTCAAAACCGGTTCGAGATTGACGTTCCCTAGCGTGTTCCTTCCAACAACGGCGGATCAAAGCCCGCCAATCGCGTCACCAACCCCCCAGGAGAAGAAGCCATGACGACCCAGAACACCGCCCCCCGCGTCTTTGACAATCCCCGCTACAGCCGCACCGCCCGAGCTGCCATCGCAAAGTGGCACAGGCAGATCTTCCCCGTGGACGGAATCACAGAAGATATCTTGGTCGCACGCAAGGACCATGACCAGATCCACTTCTTGTTCACCCTGATCCGCGACGTGCTGGAGCACTACCAGGCCCTCCGCCTGGCCGTGATCGACAACAGCAAGATGAGCAGGTCCGAGGCGGTCACCGCCGAGGCCGAGGCCAGGAAGCCCCTCGCGATGTTCCGAGACGAGATGAAGGAGGCGCACCGCGCCGACTGGCAGACCCGCAAGGACCGCCGCCAGTCCGACCACGAGGCCCCGGCCGCCGCCGAGCGTGCGACCGGCTAGACCCCCCCCCCGCAGGCTGGCCATCCCCCTTCGCTAAAGCTTCGGGGGACAAGCCTGCAACGCACGAGGGCGACAATGACTTTTGTCAACGTCGCCCGCCCCTCCGTATGGACGAACAATCGTTCGCCCCCACGGAAGGGATTTGCTCCCACCAGCACGGAGGAGACGATGAACCCTTTTATCCAAAGACAATCGGCCTTGCCGGTCATCCAAGGACAAAAGGATGGCAGTCAAATGAACCGACTAAGCCTCGGCTTACTCTGCTCATACGCCCGACTGCCAAGGACACACATTCTTCGGAATCAATATGTCCAGTTCTTCTCCGGTCTTGTGGGCACATGCCCATGCTCTTTTCCCAAAACGGACGAGGTTCCCTCGCCCGCCCTTCCAACCCCAAGGAGTACCCCATGACCTCCACCCCCACCGTGAACCTGGGCGGCATCGCTGCCCTCGCAAACTCTTCCCCCTCCACCGGCCGCCCCCAGCTCTCCGGCCAGGCCCGTCCCCCCTCCCGCCCCTCCAAGGAGCGCGTGGTGGGCGAGACCCCCTGCTACCGGCGGGAAGATCGTGCTGCCCTGTGGACCTGGATCAGCGACATCCTCGACTGGTGTATCGACCCGATCGTGAAGATCTTCGGCGAAGACATGGTCAAGGATGAAGTGTTGTCCATGTGGCACACCGAGATCCACCGCGTGACGACCCTCGTCTTCGACACCCTCTCGATCGAGTACTTCAAGGCCCAGACCGAGGAGCTCGAGATGCTCCGCCGAGCCGCGATCGACCAGGCCGACCGGCAGATGTGCAACTTCCGGGTCGACATGACCGCAGTCGCCGAGTACCGAGAGAATGGCGTCTACGTCAACTCGGTCGATGTTGAGGAGCGAGGCATGAGCCCCCGCGTCCGCCAGGCCCTGGCTCAGTGGATCGAAGCCTGGGGCCGCAAGATCACGGAGACAACCGCGCAGCAGCTCGTGTCCCGCAATGCGGACCGGCGCGACTTGCAGGTGATGTATCGGTACATGGTCAATGTCCTCTGGTTCGCCAGGGTCATGGCCGAGATCAAGCTCCGGCTCGCAATCCGTACCAAGAATGAGGAAGTCCGGCTGCAGGCCCTCGACAACCTCGATGGAAAGGGTGACCTGCAGAAGGCCTTGCCCAAATTCAACGAAGGAATGAAGAAGATGCGCGAGCTCGACCGCGCCGAGATGGAAACCCGCGACCAGGGCCAGGAACGGCCCCGACGCCAGTCGGCCTGATCGTCGGCCCCCCACGTACGTAGGGTGAGAATGGTTCAACCCCATCTCGCCCACCCCTCCGTATGGACGAACAATCGTTCGCCCCCACGGAGGGGAACATAACCACCCCGCTCAACAAGGAGGACACGGGAATGACAATCCCCCGTGTGAACCTCGATGGTATCAAGGCGCTTAGCGCCACCTCGTCGGGACATGATCGTCCCGCAGGCGCGGCACAAAAGCCGCAGACCCAAGATCGCCGCCCCCCTCGCGATGTGCACAGGGAGGCAAAGCCCCGAGGCGATAGCCTTATGGGGCAGTGGCTCGGCAGATTCCTCTTTGAGGTAGATCATCGTCAAACGGGCATGGAAGCCCAGTTTGTGATCTTCTCCCAAGCGCAACGCATGATGCCTGCTCTCTTTACCGAGAGTATGGAAACCCTGCTTGTTGCCGGAGGAATGAGTAATATGGAGTGGCAAGCTCTGCACTTCATGTTGATCAAGATGATGGCCCTTTCGCAAAAGGCCAAGATCAAGATGGCAAGGATGGATATCAAGGATGAAGCCGAATTGGCGGCCGAACTCGAGCGGATCGAAAAGCCGCTCGTTGATTACCTCGAGCGCCTCAAGACGGCGCACGAACGCGATTTTTCCGAGCGCGAGTAAAAAATCTCGCGCGTTTCCCAAAGAAGTGAAGTTTTCACTTTTGTGGGAAACGTTCCTTCCCTCCCAAAACCCATTCCCAGGAGACACCATGTATCCGCTTCTTTCCCTCTACGCCACTTGGGCGCAGGACGTGAACCGGTTCCTGGCAAATCCGGGACCGGTCACGTTTGTACAAATGTGCGCCACCACGGCCGGATACGAACTGGCCGTGTGTGTGGTAATCGGATTTTGCTGCTCATTGGCCAAGAAAAACTACTGGCCGACCCTGATCCGTTGGTGGCTGAAGTGGGGCCTAGCGCTCCCTTTCACCCTCGTCGGGTATACGATCGTCGGTAGCATCTGGCTGATCCGAGCGGCGCGTCGCTAACTTGTCCCTCCCCTTGCCACGCAAGAATCGGAGGGACCCTGTGGAAAGTTCACCACGGTGTGATGAACTTCTCACAGGTACCCTCCTTCGTCCCGCCATCGGCGGGACTTCGGAAGGGTTATTCTCCTCCCCTTCATCCCCACAGTAAGGAGAATAAAATCCACGTCCTTTGATTCTGTCTTGGAAGTGACCAAATGGTCGCTCTCTAAGGCGGAATCAAGGGACGTGGTTTTGTGTTTAATGGGATTCCACCCCCTTGCCCCCTCTCCGCTTTTCTTTGGCCTGCAAAGAAAAGTGGAAGAAAAGAAACAGGCCGCCCGCCTGCGCTCGCCAGGCCACCTTTGGCACTGCTCGCCTTGGCTGCGGAACGTCGCTCGCCTCCTGCGGCTGACAGAAAAAACAAATGGTCAGCCTTGGAGGCTTCGCTCGAACCATCCTCGCCACAACAAGCTAAGCTTGTTGTCGGCTCGCTTATGCCAAGGTGGCTCTGGCGTGCTCGAAGGGCGGGGAAAAAATAATTTGAAAATGAGTCCTATAAGACCTATCACATGACAAGCGCATCGTCTTTTCCCATAGTTCTTCCCATAGCACCCTCGGTGCCGCGCCAGGCAAGATCAAACAGAGAATGGATGGCATCGGCAATTTCATTATTTTCAATGACGACCGAGATGGGATGAAACGAAAACGTGTACAAAAACACATGATTGGCGCGCACCGTAATTTCCGCCTTGATCGGCAGCGCCTCCTTGGGAAGCACACGAACCTCTCCATGAGAAACTGTGGGAATCTTGGAAAGATCGGGCTTATCCATGAGGAGAATGGCACGATGAGGAATATGAAGGGCGTGCAGGGCGCACAAATGCTCGGTGCGCGCTTTACTCAAAATGGGATGCGTCTCGGTTTCATGCAGGGGAACAATTTGGACAAACGGCCCTGTAAGTCGCAAAAAAATTTCCCGCGTGGTCAGCATCCCTTCTTCTCCTTCCAAAAAACGAATCTTTGGTTTTTGTCCTGATTGATTATGAAGCGCACTGAAAATCGGAAGCAACTCACGCATCATGTGTTCTTGTTCATTCAAGGTTTGTTGTTGCAAACGCAAAAGCGCACATAATCGTTCGGGGTGCTCGGCCGCAAACTCCCCCTTTCTTCCTTTCGCCACCTTACTGACAAGTCCTCGCTCGATCAGAGAATCAATGAGCCCGTAGGCCGTGGCGCGATTGACGCCCGCACGTTTTGCCAAGGTTTGAACCGGAGCACTGCCAAGCTCAAGGGCTGCCAAGTACATGGCCGATTCTTTTTGTGAAAACCCCAGACGTAAAAGAGAAGAGTGAAGACGCTCCATATTTTATACGCGGACACTTGTGCGCAAAACTTCCCAGGTTTGCTTGGCTGTGCGCGCAAAAGAAAATTCTTTGGCACGAGCCAATCCTTTTTGTTGCAATGAAACGCGCAGTGCAGGATCGTCCACTATTTTTGTCAGAGCTTTTGCCCACGCTTCAATATGAGCAGGAGGAACAAAAATTCCCGCCTCACCCATGACTTCATGATATACGGGAATATCCGAGACGATCACCGGAGTGCCACAAGCGGCCGCTTCGAGATTGGGAATCCCAAATCCTTCATACCAAGACGGTGTGAGATAAGCCGTGGCTTGACTTATGAGTATTGGGATTTCTTCCTCGGGCACATAACCCAAAAATCGTATGGAAGATTTGAAAGGAGAGAGTTTGTAAAACGCGTCGATCTCTTCATGCTTATAGCCGGGGAATCCGGCTAAAACCAATTCAAACGGATCTCCATGTCCGCGCCGTTCTTTGTATTGTTCAAACGCGCGCAAAAGAGTGAGGATATTTTTTTTGGCTTCCAGACGGCCAACCGAGAAAAAATAATGCGGGGAAAGACGATACGTTTGCACCACAGCATTTTTTTCTTCTGTGGATCGCAGAGTGTAGAGCGTATGATTTGGAGCCAATGGGGTGACCGTGATTTTTTCGGGCGCCACATGATAGACATCCATCACTTCTTGTTTGGTAAAAATGGAAGGGGTGAGAATGTGAGAGGCACGCAGTGCCGCACGCCCGGTGACATGATGGAGGCGACGACGAAGAGAGGGTGGATAGACATCCGGCCGACGGAGAAAACCCAGATCATGAATCGTCGTTATTGTGGCTTGTTGTTTTTTGACGTCTCGCGGAAAAATAATCGGCAATCCTTGAGAAGGAACAAAAAGCACATGCACCGGTCGTCGCCACATTTCCCAACTGACTCTCCCCTGCATCCACCCTCGTGGAAGGCGCCAAGAAAGCACACGAGACTCCCATTGTGGAGGAAGATGCGCCAACACTCCTAGAAGCGGCGTGGGACTAAACAAAACCACACGCTCTTCTTTTGTCAGCGTGTGTTGTTTCATTTCTTCAATAAGATGAAAAGCATACCATTCCACTCCGGTCTTTTTTTCTTTATTGGCCGAGGAGGCATCTAATCCATAGATACGCATGCTTTCATCCATCACATGATCGGGATGTAAAAAATCATTTTCCTCCATAGATGATTAGGTTGTGGTAAAAATACTGCGCTTATACGCTTCCAAATTTTCGAGTGCGATCCCTGTACCTTTGACTACGCATTGCTGCGGATCCTCGGCAACAAAAGTCGGTACACCAGTTGCCTCGGCAATCAAAATATCCAAACTGCGCAACATGGCAGAACCTCCGGAAAGCATGATACCTTTGTCCATGACATCGGCGGAAAGCTCGGGAGGTGTTTTGTGAAGCACCTCTTTCACGGTCGTGACAATCCCTTCCAATTCATTTTGAATGGCGTCGGTCACATCATCGGAAGTCACTTGAATGATTTTAGGAAGACCGGAAATCATATCGCGCCCCTTCACTTCGGTGAATAATTTATCCGGCAAATACATGGCCGCGCCAATATTGATTTTAATATCCTCGGCTGTGCGCTCTCCAATCGCAAGCCCGTATTTACGACGAATATACTCCATGATCGCTTGATCAAATTTTACTCCACCGATGCGCACCGATTCGGAAGCAACGATTCCTCCCAAAGAAATCACGGCCATCTCGGATGTCCCTCCGCCAATATCAATAATCATGTGGCCCGAAGGAGAACCGATGGGAATGTTGGCACCGATTGCCGCCACAATCGGTTCTTTGATCACATAGGCAGCCTTGGCTCCGGCGGCCATGGTGGCATCGATAACTGCACGACGTTCAGTTGAGGTAATGCCACCGGGTACGGCAACCATCACCTCGGGACGCAAGAGGCGAAAATTGCCGAGCGCTTTGTTGATAAAGTATCGAAGCATGGCTTCGGTTGTGCGATAATCCGCAATCACTCCATCTTTCAGCGGCCGCCGCGCCACAATAGTGTCGGGTGTACGACCTAACATATCTTTTGCTTCTTTTCCCACGGCCAACACTTTTTTATCCAATCGCGAAACAGCCACAACACTTGGTTCGTGGATAATGATGCCGCGCTTTGGGACATAGACAAGCACGGTGGTCGTTCCAAGATCAATGCCGATTTTTTTGAGAAACATATAGTCATCACATTATGAAACGGAACTTTAGACGCCGCAAGGATGGATGGGATGCGCCGTCTTGGAGCACAGAAAAACCACAGATGTATCCTAGATACATTGAGGATTTTTCTGTGCGAAGGACAAGCAGACCGCCATCGTTGCGGATGGATAAATTCTGTTTCATGATGCGATGACTATAGGTGAACCTCCTTTACGTCTCGTATCTTACCTGTCTGTCTCCTAATCGAAAAGCACTTCAAAAATTTTGTCTTGATCAAGAATTGTGTTCAATAGATAGGTCTCATTGCCCCACTCTAAACGCTCTTCGGAGGGTGTGGCATAAAAAATCGTGTTTCCAAAATCCAATGCAAGGTGAAGGTTGTGATCGCTTGCACCCATTTGTTTGAAAAACGTCAGTGTATAAGAACCGTTTTCGATCGCTTCGACAACCCCATCAGATAACAAATATTCAAAAACTAAGGTTTGAGTTTCTCCGGGTTCCACCGAAGTAAACGCACCAAAGTAGGTAAGCCCAAGATCGGTTCCCACATCAACCACTCCTTCCGATTGAGAAGGATTAAGCAAACGATCATTGACAAGAGACCCCTTGGTATCAATAAGCTTCGTTCCAAACGGAACATACAGTCGTGTATAAGTACGGTAACGCGTCGTCTTCCAATCAAAAGAACCCCGGTGAGCATAGATAATGGTCGTACGACCAATCCAATCCCCTTTGGTATTTTGAAACACTTCGTAAGTCATATCACGATCAACGGCAGGATCAGACTTAAGACTGGCCAAATTGGCGTCAACCACCATTTGAGTATCAACGGAAGAGGAAAGAACACGCCCGGCCCATCCGGCTTGAAGCAGGGCTTCTTCCACTTCTTGATCAGCACTGTAAAAAGCCAATTGTTTTTGCGAAAAATTTGCGGAAACAATATCAAGGAGCGCGGGCCAATCACTGGCGGGAAGTTCGTACAATCGGTACAAAAGCGACTCAACTACATCAGCCAAAATCTCTTTGCGTTGAGAGGAAGGGATCCCCTGTCCTGTATATCCCACCTCGACTTGATATTCCATGGCGTCCGCAAAATTTTCGGCCGTAAATGTCTGACCCGAAACAGTGAGAGGACCGGTCAAAACTAAAATGTCTGAGACAAAAGTAGTGGTCAACCCAATGACTCCATGCACACTCATCGCGGTTGGCACGGACATTTTTTGCTCCTCGGACAATGATTGTCCCTCGGCAATAAAACGTTCAATAATGTGCAAGGCACTTACGGCAAAATCGGGCGACCAGTTGGCGTCGCGCATGTACCAAAAAGGAGTGGCATTGTAAGTTTGCAAAGGTATGGGAGCGGCTAGGGATGAAACCGCAAGTTGATCAAGGGCATACACATCTTTTGTTTGCACCGAGACAAAATCTCCATCCTGCACACGCGCAAGACCATAAGTGCCGATAAATCCTCCTCCCGGACGCAACTCGGTATTATTCAAAAACAAAAGAAGAAATGTTTTTTGTTCTTCAAGCCCTCCAAATTCGGGAAGAATCGTCGCAAATGTTTGAAGGTTGTGAAGGGATTGGGACGCCTCGTCCAATTGATCGAGGAGAGTAAGAAACGTGGAAAGAGAGGAAACAAGCCAGAGAGCGCTTCCCCACTGTTGCATTTCCTCGCGCACAATGGAGAGTTGAGCCGATGCCTGAGCAAAATCAGAAGACGCCTCACTCAAACGCATAAGCACAGCTCGTTTGGTCTCTCTTGGCACTTCGGCAAATGTGCCTTCAACCTGTGTGGTACTAAGATCAGCTGACAGTCCGGAAAGTCGCACCATATCTTCCCCCACCCCACAAAGATTTTGAAGAGCTTCAAGCAAATATCCTCCGGCCTCCAAGGTATGTGCAAGACCGGTCACTTGATCTCCTATCCAAGGGAAGGGAGCCAAAAATCCAAAAAAATCTACCGCATGTTCGGCACGAACCGTTGTCTTTTGTATGGCGTCCAACGCGTCGGACGCGGCAACAAAATCCCAAACAGCCACGGCTTCTTTTGCGTGCTTCGCTTCTTGCATGATGCTCTGCGTTGTCGCAAATGCCCATCCGGCAAATCCTACGCAAGCACAAAGGACGACGAGAAAAAAACTTGCACAAACAACCACGATCATTCGCTTGCGCTTATCGTGTCGTTGACGACGTCTGACAAAAGACGGTTCTATTTTTTCTAAAAAATTGTAGGAATGCGTCACACTTAGGAAACGGGTGTGGGAGGCTTCCTCCCATGTTTCCGATAATAGTATAGCGCACTTTGGAGTTGGATGGAGGTTAGTGGATGAAACAGCTGCTTCAAAAAATTTCCTTCGGCCGTTTCTCGACGATAATAATGAATCATCTGTGCGGCAGGGTGATACACCACACGTTTTCCCGCTTGCCAACAACGGCGACACAAATCTTGCTCCTCAAAGTACATAAAAAAAGCCGGATCAAAACCACCCAAGGTTTTCATGAACGACCGTCTAAGACACATACTGGCTCCAAGCACATAATCCACATCACGCGTCTCTGTGTGATTCCACTCCTCCATCAAATAGGCACGAACCTCACGCCGAGCCCAAGGCAAGGAACGCAGCAGAGGAAGTCGACGATAAAAAATCACCTGCGGAGTGGCAAAACGAAAACAACTCATCTGAATACTTCCGTCGGGGTGTCGCAATTGCGGAGCGACAATCCCCACGTCAGGATGCTCTTTGAGGTACTGCACCAAAGTTTCCAATGATCCGGGAAGTACCATGGCGTCCGGATTAAAAATAAGAAAGTGATCTCCTGTTGCTTGTGCCATCGCTTGATTCATTCCATTACCAAATCCGATATTTTTTTCCTGCACAAGAAGACGGACCGCGGGGAATTCTTTTGCCACCCACGGGGCGACACGCCTCTGCGGATTGTTATCAACAACGATCACTTCATACGAAATCTTCGGGGCTGCACGAAAAATCCCTTTGAGGGTTTGTCTCAAAAGTCCTGGCGTATTGTAGTGCACAATAAGAAGAGACAGTTCGGGAGACATAGGGCATTTAGCAAAACCATTTGAGCAAAGCGCGACGAGGAACCCGACGTGACCGTTGGATCAGACGACGTTTGCGCCACAGGCGCGGAAAAATAATCCATGGATCAATAAACGCTTTCATGTAGCGCGGTTCAAACAAAAGCACATAAAAAAATCGAGTAAACTCTCGTGCGATCACCCAAGGACTCATCGCAAAAAATTCCAACCACCCCAAATTTTTTACTAAAAGAAAACCGTGATTACGTAAAGACCAATAGCGACGAATGCGAGATTGTCCTCGACGCTGTTGCCATCGCTTCCACCACAAAAGTTTCTCTTTGCTGTACATACCACGATGATGATAAGCCACGGCTCCTGGAACAAATCGAGCGCCCCACCCCATCCGCTGGAGACGCCAGGACAGATCGATGTCTTCTTTGTATGAAAAAAAATCCGCATCAAAAAATTCTTGCGCATATCGGATGTCCGCAAGCGCTTGCGCACGATACATGGCAATGGCTCCGGAGATGCCAAATACATCTTGTGAGTCGCGGTATTGTCCTTGATTGATCTCCCCGGCTCCTCGATCCCAAAAAAAACATCCACGGGAAGCGCAAAGACCGGTTGAATCTATCACATCGGAGAGGATGGTTTCTTTCCATCCTTCTTCTCCTGCGGGTTCACGAAAAGCCCGTAAAAGTGTTCCTCCCCACATTCCCACGGTTGGATGCGTCTGTGTGTCACGCAAAAGTTCTTCCACAAATGTGGGAGAAAAAATAGTGTCTTGATTCACGATAAGAATAAAACAAGAGGACAAATCTTTTTCTTGCCAATGTTCAATCGCATAACGGATGCCTTGATTGTGGGCCGCTGCAAAACCGAGATTCTTTGGATTGCGTAAAAAAACCGCCTGAGGCATTTGTGCGCGCACAAAATCCTCTATCCCATCACTGGAACCGTTATCAATAATGAACAAACGGAAATCTTGTACGGTTTGTGTGCGTAAGGACTTGCACAATTCCGGAAAGACATCCATGCCATTCCATGTCACAACATGAAGAGAAATCGAAGGGGTGTGGGACATATCAACGTTTTTTTCGTGTCACTTGAAACCCGAGATATTTTCCAAACATAAACCTTGTCTGTGCATCGATCGCGGGAAAAGCACCGAAAATAATAAAAGTCACGGGGAGTAATGCCCATTGCAATAACATGAACGGCCACTGTGTCCAATGTGTTTGTTGCGGCCGTCTCGGAAGAAGGACAAGGGAAAGCAAAGCTGAAACAAAAAGACCCACCATGGCTCCTTGCATAAGCATCTCAAGGGTGTACGGCGCGGCTTGCACTAAGGCAGCGGTTTGCCCTTCTGCGGTCTGAAGCGGTAACCACCCCAATAAAAAAATCAAAAGGGGAGCCGTGGCCCAGGTGTACATCCCTTCCAGATGATTAAAAAGATATTTGAGGCGTTTGCGCAAAGGAATGGTGTGATCTTTTTGAAACGCTTCCACGATAAAAGGAAGATGCTCCACTCCCCAAGCCCAACGACGTTGCTGTATATAGAGGGCTTTAAGCGCCTGCCAATAATTATCCCCGACAACCGTATCCATGGACACGGGTAAAAATAAAGGTGTCACTCGATAATCTCCATGATAATGCACGAAAGCTTGCATGAAAATACGAGAGTCTTCGCTCACAATATCTTTTTGCCAAAATCCCACATCTTTAAGCATGGTCCAAGGCATGGAATGAGAAGAAAATGTCCATAACCGTTCGGGGCGCACAAGCTCACTCATAAGCCAAAATGTGGTGCCAAATGCGGCAATGCGCACAGGCGCGGGCGCATGCCAGATATTGTTGGCGAGCAAGGTAATCGGTTGATAAGAAGAATGTGTGGGGTTTGGTACGGTACAGTACAAATACGTAAGATAGGAAAAATATTGTTTATGAGCGATCGTGTCCACATCAAATGCTGTCACAATCACATCTTCATCACGCAGATCGGGGAAACGTTTGGAAAGCTCTTTGGCAATTTGTGATCCTGACCAATGTAGATTGGAACCTTTCCCCGGAATTTCTCCTGGAAGATCTTTAGGGTGGATCGTGGAAAAGATAGCGCCAAATACTCCGTCAAATTCCCGCTCCAATGTGCGGACATTTTCTTCGAAATGGGCACGATCACGTTCTTCCCCCGCAAGCACAATAAAACAATGGATGGATGGATACTGATTTTGGGCAAGTGATCGAAGCGTGGCGCGTAAAATCTCCACTCCTTCTTTATAGGTAGGAAGAAAAATAAGATGACGAATGGAAGCGGCTCTTGGTAGAGAAGAAAGGCGCGCGCCCCAATCAATCTGTGAAGTACGTCGGACTTCCACCCAAGCCGCCAAAATATGAATCACATAATAGATGACTCGGTAGAGCCACAGCACGTCAAACAAAATAATCAGTACAATGGCCCAAAGAGGAGCAAGAAAAGAAAGGATGATTGCAAGACCAAACGTTCCCCAAATCAAAAGACCGGGGATCACCTCCCACCCGCGCATCTTTCCGTAATGATACGTAAGCTCGGGCATGAAGATTAACGATCAGAAGAAATGTCTTTACGCAAACGATCCAGAACGCGCGAAGCATGTTCTTTTCCTCCCAGTCCAAATGCCAGTCCGCCGGAGAGTGCCAGCATAGCCACGAGGCCTGTAAAAAGGACGCGGATGAGATCAGGGGCAATTTGTAATTGCACGAGCGCGGCCATAAATGTAAAAATCAAAATGGCCCACTTGGCCGTGCCCGAAAGAAAATCAGCGGATTCCAATTGTGCGGCGGCCACGGCGGATTTCACCACGCGCTTCACAAAATTTGCGAGCAAAATACCGGCCAACAAAATGATCACAGAGATCATGACGTTTGGAAGATACCGTACAACTTCTTGCAAATATCCGGTGACCTGATCCCATCCCAAAATATCCGTAGTCGCGATCAAGGTGACAATAATGCAAAACCATTTCACGATCCACGCAAGCAAACGACCGATATGAAGATGAATACCGATTTTTTCAAAAAACGCCTTGATCTCAAAATGAGCGGCGAGTTGATCAATTCCGAGCACTTGAACCACCTGGCGAATCACCTTGCTTAAGACAAGCGCCAACAACATGCCTACCAAAAAAACAACCACGGCTCCAAGAATCTGTGGAAGATACGCAATCAAGCTTTCCCAAAGCTCCAAAAAAGGTTCTTGAAACATAAGGGGTGAAAAGGTCATAGAAAAAAATTAAGAATAAGAAAAAGTGATATGAGGTTTTTGTGTATAGGTTGGCATGGCAACGATGCGTGCTGGTTCTACAAGCGCTCGCGTCCATATCTGAATGAGGGACTCTTGTGGATCTGCGCTTAAGGCTACCAGGGGGAGATGATGAACATACGCAAAGGTGTTGGCAATCGTGACACTCATGCGACTGGCTGTACAAGACCCCGGCCCTGTTACAACGATCATCTTGCTTATATGTGCTTGAGAGATATGCCATTGCTCCAATGCTTGTGTGATACAAAGTAATAGCTGTTCGGGAGAAAGTTCCTCACGTTTTTGCTGGAGGAGAAAGTTGTTTTGTCCTAAACCGATTTCAAAAAAATGAATGTCTTGTGCGCGAATCAATAAAGTAAACATACCTAGGAGAGACGGTTGATCATAATGATCTTCTCTGCATCCAGAATAGAAGAAAGGAAACGATCCGTCACCTGACGACGATACACAAATTCCTCCTTGGGCATCAAGGTAAAATTGATCTCATGACCCATTTCTTTTTCAAATTCGCCAATCATTTTTTCCACGGCTTTTTGTTTGATGTCCCCAACGATCAATAAATCGGTACGTACATCGGCGAGATTGAGAAACCGCCCGGTGAACGCCAAAAAATCAATCTTCCCTTTTGCATCCATCTCTTGAACAAAATTGTTCTTCAAGAGAACTTGAATTTTTTGAAACAGCGCACGCAAATCTTCAAACAGCAAAGAAGAGGTTTCGGCTTGATAATATTTTTTCTTTTCGGAAAGGGCGAGAGTGCGTCCGGGAATTTGCTTTGCTTTTTTTTCACAGACGATCCCTAAATCCATAAGATTTTGAAGTTCACGACGAACTGAATTGAGTTGAGCATCCACCTTACGCGTCATCTCGCGCACAAAAAAAGCCTCCTGTGAATATTGAAGAAATAAAGCCAGGAGACGTGCACGCGTCTTTGAACCAAACAACTGTTCAAGTTTGAAATTCTGTTTCGCCATAGATCTTCTCTGAAAAAACCTTGTATTCATGAATGAAAAACCCTGTTCTTATCTCCCATTGCTCCTGTGTTTTTCTTAGGTATAATGTACACAACCTCCTCTAAACGAGCAACTATGTCTATTCTCCTTAAAGCCGACATTCTTCAAGAAGAACGTCTCTCCCCTACGCACCGTAGTTTTTGTTTTTTTGCTCCTCTGGCGTTACGTCAAGGGTATGTATTCTTCTTGGCACAGGTGGAAAAAAACATGGAACAAAGTGAACTCTTTTTTGAGACGGTGCAAGAACATTTGGAACGCTTGGCGGGATCATTTGGAAAAGAAACGAATGCCCAACATCGCTTTGAACAATTTTTGAGCGCGCTCAATGAAACCTGTGCCTCTCGCGTACGAGAAAATGTATGGGCATTTCCCATTCATCGACTTTCCGCGGTTGTGGGCATGGCCTCCGGAAATGTGATGTATCTTTCCGGAACCGGGGACCCCACGGCTTTGTTCCTTCACAAAAAACCATCCTCACAATATCAAGTCTACGATCTCTCTCGTAACATCCGCACAGAACAAGCTCTTCCTACATGGGAAAAAGTTTTTGCCGTTGTGTTGGATGGGGAGTTGCACCCGGGAGATGCGTTTTGTTTATCCAACCAAGATCTTCGACGCGCCATGAAAGCCGATGATCTTCACACCATTCTTGCCACACTCCCTCCCACAGGAGCCATCGAGGCTATTCGCCAACATTTTCCTCTTGAAGCTCCTTTGTGCCTTTTTATTTTGCAAGCTACAGAAACGGATCTTTTCGGATCACGTTCTCCTTCAGCCAAACCTCGTTCTGAACTTTCCCTTCAACAATTAGGACACACACGCAAGCAAACCGATGCCTATCTGCAAGATCAAACACCTCATACTGTCTCCTATCTCTGGCGTCTTTTCCGTCAATGGCTCTTTCCTTCCAAAACAAAATTTTCTCAACAGCTCACGCGTTTTGATCCTTTCATTCGTTTTCTTTGGCGCCTACTCCTGTGCATACTTCGCGTAGGTATTCGTATGACTATTGGATGCCCTAAAGATTTTGCTCGACACAGTTACCGACTCACAAAAAAAGATATACGTGCTTCCACCTGGCGCTCCTTACGCGAACAAAGCTTTGATCAATGGTTTCGTGTAAAACGTCTCTTCCACCGTCTTCCGCACACAACAAAATATCTTGTCTTGGCTATAGTGCTCACCTGTCTTGCGTTTGGTATGGGTATTGTGTGGAGACAACACACTCAAGCTTTGTCTGAAGCTGAAATGACTTATCTTTCTCAAGTCTCCTCGATCCAAGCCATTCTTGATCGCGCAGAAAGCGCTCTTATTTATAAAGATGAGGAACAAGCGAGAGCCCTTTACACACAAGCGACCGAAGCTTTGTCAGCTCTTCCTATTGAAACCGTGGAAGAGCAACAAGCCCGTGCGCGCCTTCAAGAACAAGTGCAAAGCGGCATGGATACTTTGCATCATATTGTCTATGTTCCGGATCCGCCCATTTTAGGCGATCTTTCCTCCTTGGAGGGCGCACCGGAAGCCTTATCCCTCCTTCTTTCCGGAGACGCAGTAACCGTACTTGGCTCTGATCATAAATGGTATAACCTTCAAAAAACACAAAAAACTTTTACGGTCATCCATCAAGGAACACCGTCTGAAATATCTTCTCCTGTGGCAACCATGATCGGGACCACTCTTGCTTTTCTTGATACGCGACCGGGCATAACTTTGATTACCGAGGACATGGCAACAGCATCTTCTCTTACTTTTTCTGAAGATCAAACTGTACGCGCGATTCATGGATATGGAGATCGTCTGTACCTCCTTGTCAAAGAAAAAGGAGACGCTGTCATTCTTCGATCTTCTGCAAGTGGTGACGGTGTGAGCACCCCTTCTTCTTGGATAAAAACAAAAACGACCAATTTGGGAATGGCTGTGGATTTTGCCATCGATGGCACCGTGTATGTACTCCTTCAAGACGGATCCATCGTTCAGTTTGTGGGCGGTAATGAAGCCGCGTGGCATCTGGGAACCGTGGAACCCATCGTCCAAAACGCCCAAGCGATTTGGACGGACATTGATAGCTCATACCTCTATATCCTTGAACCTTCTCAAAAACGTCTATTGATTTTTGAAAAAGAAACCGGAGCTTTTGTCGTACAATATGTCTCTGATCTCCTCTTGGAATCCACAGCTTTTTCTGTTTCCGAAGATACACGCAGTATTTACTTCCTTTCCGGATCGCGTGTGTATACCATGGCCGCAAGCCATCTCTAAAAAACAAAAATCGAGCTCCGGAAAGGAACTCGATTTTTTGATACTTACTTGACGACAACGCTTCCACCGGCCGTCTCGATTTTCTTCTTGATCTCTTCGGCTTCTTCTTTGGAAACATTTTCCTTGAGCATCTTTGGGGCGCTATCCACAATATCCTTTGCTTCTTTAAGTCCGAGGCTTGTAAGCTCACGAACAGCTTTGATGACATTGATCTTGTTGTCACCCGCACCAGTCAACTCCACATTGAAAGAAGTTTGTTCTTCCACAGGAGCAGCGGCGGCACCACCCGCAGCCATCATCATGGCAGGAGCGGCGGCACTTACACCGAACTTCTCTTCCAAAATCTTCACGAGCTCGGCAAGGTCAAGAACTGACATTTTTTCGATCGACTCAACCAAAGGTTGAAACTTTGCAGGGACCTCTACGGCCACCTTATTTGTCTCTTCTGACATATAGGAAAAGATAACGATTAAATTAAGAGATTTTCTGATCCTTGATCGCCTGCAGGGCGTACAAGAACCCACGCAAATTACCCGAAAGCACACGGACAAATCCGGAGACCGGGGCATTGAGAGACCCGACCACCTTTGCAAGCAATTCTTGTTTGGAAGGAAGTTTTGCCAATTGGATGACCGAGGAGGCATCCACTGACTTTCCTTCCAAAATCCCGCCGACCATTCGGACCGATTCTCGATCCTTGAAAAACTCATGAATCAACTTTGCCGGTGCAACTTCATCTCGAAGGCCTACAGCCGTCAAAATGCTTCCCTCTAAAATATGCTCATCGACTTCGATGCCCACATCTTTGAGTGCGCGCAACAACAAGGTCTTTTTAGTAACCATGAGCTCCACCCCCTGATCTCGGCCCTTGCGACGCAAAGCGTCAGCATCCTCCATGGTGTAGCCGGAGACCGCAGTGAAAACAGCGGATTTCATCTTGCCAAATTTGCCCGCGAGATCATCAATCATTTGCTGTTTTTGTTCTCGCGTTTTTGACATAGAACGACCTTTTTTATCCCCCCTTTACTCCGCTTAAACGGGGTTTGGAGGATCTTTATACTTATTTTTTAAAGAAAAAATCTGCGAACCCTAGCCGCAGAAAACGATCCACCATGACCCAATCATGATGATGATACCTCGACGGGACTTATGCTTGAAACAGCCCGTTTTCTACGGTGTTCTTTAGTTGTGGCCTTAGAATACTCAAAACAAAGAAAATCGTCAACTTAAAAAATGTCGGTGTCAATCGTCTTATCCGAGAATCTTCTCTGCCGCTTCTTTTTGTAAAAGCGTCAGTTCTCTGGCTTCTTTCAATGTTAGTTTCTCTTCCCAATCACGTTCCAATTTCTTTTTGACCCAAGCTTGCGCTTCTTCATAAGTGGCGCGCGAAGCTCCCCAATAAAAAAACAATGGGATCATTTCAAAATGAGACATGGCGTCTGCATTGGCAATAATTTTTTCCTCCAAAGTCTGTGGCAGATCTTCTTTGAAAGCACGGTGGCGACGAATGCATGAACACACGTGATTGATAATTTCCAAAGAGACGTGGTGCTCCCCCAAAATCTCACGAGCGTACCGCTCACCCAACATATGATGATGTTCATCACCTTTCTCTCTTTGGCGACCGATGTCATGAAGATACGCCGCAAGCTCCACCACTTCCTTGTCCGCATGAAGTATGTCTGCAAGATGAAGGGCATGACGCACAACAGATTCGATGTGATACTTGTAGTCGAGCTCGTCTGCGGTATTTTGTACGAGTTGTTTTACGGATTCGATGGTGGAGCGCATGGGTAAGTGCATAAAAATGATGATGTATTATTATACATGTTGTTGATGAAATATCGAAAAAAAGCTAGGGTGATCTTGGTTGTTTTTCGACCAAAACCGTTCCTTTCACCACACGAGGTATCCCATGGAAAACGGAAAAAACGTCCTTACCGCTCCCGACTCTCTTTCCCAACTGTTCATCCCCCCTCTCGTATTGCAAACGCTTCCACCAGAGACAGCACTGGTACTTTGCGCCCTTCCTCTTGCTCGTCACGACAATATGCTCATCGTAGCGGTCGCGGATGTGGAAAACGTTGATGCCATCGAACAGTTGAAGCTGGCCACCGGGCTTGACGTCTTTCCTCTTCAGGCAGACAAGGGCGACTTGGAAAAAATGGTTGAGCAATACTATGACCCAACCTATCCTGAAAGAAAGTTAGAGGAAGAAAAGTATCAGCAAAGGATAAGCAGGCTACATGTCGATCTATGCAAAACAGGCGGTACGATGGATCGTGCGGAAAAACTGTTTCGACTGATCATCTTTAACGCACTACGCACGCACACAAGCCTGATCACCTGGAAGATTCTGGCAAATGGGAAATTGGATATCCTCTACCGCATCAAGGGGAACGATCACGTGGCCATGAGACCACCTATGTTGATGGTAGATGACTTGCTACGTCATGTGAGCAAAGAGGCTTCCATCCCCGAAGGTTCCGAAGAAGAAATGCTCTTTGGCACGATCGCATTGAAAGACGAGGATCAGCAATGGCCAACCATTGCGATTGCAGTAGATCAAACGATAGTCGTGCAAAAGACAAGCGTGGAACCACTGAATGCGGAACAAATCGAACGGGTGGATGCCAGGTTGCAGGGCATGTCATTCGCTTCTCCGGAAGACAAGCTTGTAGAAATCATCCTCCTTGGGGCGTGTATCTGCGAGGCAACAGAAATCCTTATCGAAAAGTCTTCTTCGCATCTTTTGCTCGTCTTTCATCTAGAAAATGGACAAAAAAGACTTGTGATGGAAGCTCCAGCGACCATGTTCCTTCCCGTTCTTTGCAACTTCATGGTTCGTGCAAGACAGATGTCGGATCCGAATTTTTTTCAAAGAATCTTCCGCCGCAAGATAGCAGAGCCCCCTCTTGCCGAACAAGTACACGGATCTTTCTTCTTTGATGATATGGAGGGAAATCGCCACAGGCTTTTTTATGAAACAAGAAGTTTCTGTGGCAGAAGATTCTTGAAGCTTGTTGTGAACAAAAAGCAGGCGGATTGGAGAGAATTCTTCGGTCACGAAATGTCCGCTTCTCCTGTCCATGACGATGAGGATGATCGCTAGTCTCCTCAAGGACGATCATTTGATCGTTACCCCTGTGAGCAGTTCGTTCAAACGGGATGATAAACACGCGCGCTTCCAAACAATGAAGGAAGCGCTTTTTTATTTGTGAGGTCAAGTCTGGCTTCTGACTTTTTTGGAAAGTCCGATGCCTCTAGCAAAGCCGGACAAGCAGGCACGACTTCCAAATCAACGATGTGCAAACCACCAAGAAAAAATATCACGCGCAATAGGGGTAGCGACTAATGATCCTTCTCCTCCCTCCTCAATCATCACCACCACGGCAATCTCTGCATCACTGTAGGGACCAAATCCAATAAACCATGCATGGGTCGGACGATCTCCCGGGGTCTGTGCAGTCCCCGTTTTTCCGGCAACCGGATAAACCAAGGAACTCAAGAGACGCGCGCTTCCACTTGTCACAGCTTGTCGCATCCCTTCCTTAACCACCCGCAGTGCAGTCATGTCCAAATCCTCAATCGGTTCGGAGGAAAAAAAGAATGTTTCTTCACCTCCACCCCCAAAGACAGCCGACTCCACAAGATGTGGAATGACACGATTCCCCCCATTGGCAATTGTACAAACGGCAGACGCCATCTGAAGCGGTGTCACCAACAAGTCCCCCTGGCCAATTGCCAAATGATATGTATCCCCCACATACCAACGTTCTCCTTTTTCCTCTTCTTTCCATGCTTTGGAAGGTAAAAATCCATCTGCTTCTCCACTTAAATCAATCCCTGTGGGAAATCCGAATCCGAAACGCGCTGCATAATCGGTAATTTTTTCCACTCCAAGCCCCGTAAACGTATCGTATCCTCCTCCGATAATATAAAAATATGTGTTCACTGACTCGGCGATGGCTTTGCGCACATCAGTAACTCCATGACCTCCTGCCTTCCAATCAGGAAAAAACCACTCGGAAATACTCAATCCTCCTGTGGAAAGGAAACTGGTATGTTCGTTGACAAGTCCCTCAGCCAGAGCCGCATACGCGACAAAAGGCTTAAACGTAGAACCTGATGGAAACTCACCGGAAACGGCACGAGGGAAAAGTGGTTGATCCAAATCTTGTGCCAGCACCTCATATTGTTCAGTTGTAATGCCGCTTGCAAACAAATTGCTGTTATAAGCGGGAAGGCTTACGAGCGCCCGCACGGCCCCACTGGTAGAATCCATCACGATTGCTGAAGCACGTGAAGCCCCAATCTCCGAAAGTGTCTGTTGAAGGGTTTGTTCGATAAATGCCTGAAGAGCGGAATCGATAGAGATCGTCAAAGAAGCGCCGGCCACAGGATCTTGTTTTGAGAGAATCAAAAGTTCATGACCTCGTGCATCCACTTCCACAGAATATTCTCCGGGTACTCCGCGCAGGAGTGATTCGGCGCTTTGCTCCACTCCGGTTTTACCCACCTCATCGATAATCTGATACCCCTGATGAGTCAAGGAAACAAACTCATCTTCACTGATTTTCCCCATATACCCGAGCACATGAGAGAGGGAAGAAAAAGAAGAAGGATACGAGCGCATGGAAGAAATATGCAATTCAAACCCTGACAAAGAAGCAAGATCAATCGCCAACCGCATCGCTGTCTCATAGGGAATATGTGAACGTACAGAAACGGGATCAAAGGGCGTCCTGGCATAGGTGGTTAATAACAGATCAATATCCGCTCGATGGACACCGATAAGCGAAGTGGCTTTCATAAGGACTTCTTCACGCAAAGTGAGATCTGCCGGAATATCTGCCAAGGTCATAATCACCTCAAAATCCGGTACATTTTCCACAAGGAGAACTCCCTTGTGATCATAGATGACCCCCCGAGGAGGAACGAGCACATGAGTGCGCACGCGATTCCCTTCTGCCAAAGAGCGATAAGATTCTCCTTCTATAATTTGGAGATAAGCGGTTTTCCCAATAAGAAGGAGAAAAAAACAAAGACCAATAATGCCCGCTACATTCCAGCGCCTGTGTGAAATGGATGCTCCGACAAAAACACCTTGTGACATGTTTGAAAAATGATTTTCCGGATCACGAGAAACCGTGTCGACTTCTGTGGTTGTATACGAAAGCATCCCAAGTGTTCCCTCTTGGATGGGAAATAGTTCGGGAGATGAGCGGGAAGAAGAACGTCTAAACCAACGCATACATGGCCAAGGTATCTTAAGAAATTTTTGGAATGAAAAAAATCATGGCAAGAAAACGCCTAATCTGCTTGGCACTAAAAAACAAAAAGGTGATGAGGAAGAAAAAAAGAGGAATATGGACGAGAAACGCAAAAAAAATTTCTTTCCACAACACAGATTCAGGATGAAAAAACCAAACAATCCCCCAGACTCCCACACGCGCCATCCAAAGAACGCCAAAAGAAAAAAAGGCATTGGCAAGGAGCCCATAGTACGACCGATGAGAGAAAAAATATTGGGATCCAAACCAAGCGGCTGCCGTTGCCAAAAGAAGAGGTATTGTCTCGCACGGCACAAGGCCTTGACGCAAAAAATCCAATACTAAACCATACCCGGCAATCCATCCGATTGCTTGGCGCACATGATGATGTTGCAATACATAAACGCTCACACCAAAAACACAAGGAAGGAACATCCAAGGAAAAGGAAGGGAGTGTAGAAAAGCAAGTTCAAAAACGACCAAAAAAAACCAAAGACCTATTCCAAAAAACCACTTCATATACCCTCTTTTAAGAGCAGCACGGAAACAAAACGAATCGTACGTGCATCCACCCAAGGCTCCACAATAGCTTCTTGAAAAGGAGCAGACGTCTCCCCTTTTACCTCGGTGACAATCCCCACAAACAATCCACTGGGAACCGAGGACTCCAAACCGGACGTCACCACCATTTCCTGCGCTTCCACTTGTTCGTTTTGAGGAATGTATCTGATCATCACCACTTGATTGCCTTCTCCCTGTGCAATACCGATCGTCTGTGTTTCGTTTAACAAACTCACAGCCGTAGCGCTGGTGGTATTGGTAAGAGGGGAAACTGTGGCGGTAGTTGGAGTCAATGCAATAATTTTTCCAATATAAACCCCCTGTCCGGTAATAACAGGAGCTCCCGTATACAGTCCATCCACACTCCCTCGATCAATGACAAAACTCGTGGAAGTAGACGCAATCGCACGACTAATCACTGACCCGGTTACATACTCATAGGGTTGGCGATCCAAAAAATTGAGCAGCTCTCTTAATTGTGTGTTTTCCTCCTCCAGTAAAAGATTTTGCGCATACCCTACGGCATAGGCATCTCGTTGTGCCTCCAAAGTTGCCAATTCTTCAGGGGTGATGATCGATGCTTTGGACCACCACTGTGTACGTTGGAAAACCCAGGTTCCAGCCTCGACAAAAAGATGCTGGATCTTTTGAGGCCAACGCATAAAAGGCCAAGGAGCAAAAAAACTTCCCACCCAAAAGAAAATAAAAAAGCCTCCCAAAATGAGTGGCAAACCGCGTCGCACTTGAGAAAAGCGCATAAAAGATTACAAAAGATCACTTTGACGAGAGGAAGGAAGGGCAATGTCTTTGAGTAACGCTTCATTTTCGAGCAATGCTCCGGCTCCACGCACCACGGCAGTAATAGGATCGTCTGCCACACGCACGGGAATGGAAGTTTCGCGCGCAATCAAGGTATCGAGTCCGCGCAATAAAGCACCTCCGCCGGTTAAGACAATACCGCGCTCATAAATATCCGCGACAAGCTCGGGAGGAGTCACCTCTAACGTAGCTTTTATATTTTCAAGAATTGTGGCAACAGAACGTTGCAACGCTTCGCGAATTTGTGCATCGGTCACGATCAATTCTTTGGGAAGCCCGCTTAAAAGATCTCGTCCGCGCATTTCTATCTCAAGCGGCGCTTCCGGTTCCATGGCTGTCCCTATACGAATTTTTAATCGTTCTGCCACACGCTCACCCAAAAGAAGATTAAACGTATCACGTGTGTATTGAATAATATTTTTATTCATCTCATCTCCGGCAATATCCAATGACTTCCATGTCACCACCCCAGCGAGACTCATCACGGCAATCTCGGTTGTTCCTCCTCCAATATCCACGACCATCATACCGACAGATTCCGCAAGAGGAAGTCGTGAGCCCAGTGCCGCGAGCATAGGATTTTCCACCAAGAATACTTCGCGCGCACCTGCAGACAAAGCAGCGTCTTCGATCGCCTTTCGTTCGACCTCGGTTGTTTCCAAAGGCACCCCCATAACAACACGTGGTCTTGGTACGATCGTGAAAGACTCTGCGTGCACTTTATCGATAAAATACTTGAGCATTTTCTCCGTGACTTCAAAATCCGCAATCACCCCCTTGGTGAGAGGTTTAATAATTTGAATATGAGGAGGAGTTTTCCCCAGCATGTCTTTTGCTTCGGTTCCAACCGCAAGAATTTGATCATTGCGTGTATTCAAAGCCACCACAGAGGGTTCATGAATCACAATGCCATTTTCTCGCACATACACAAGTGTATGTGACGTCCCCAAATCAATTCCCAAATCTTTTGAAAAACGTCCGAACAATTTATTGAACATAAAAAAAGAAAGGTGTAGACCTTTCCATTCTACTCAAGGAAAAAAACACGAGCAAGCCAAAGATGGATACAATTATTGTTCATCTTTTTCCGCTTCCACAGGACGTGTCTGTTTCAAACTCAAAAAAAGAAATTCGACAAAAGAAACAAAAAGTATGAGAAGAACCATAAGCCACCAAGTCCATAATCGAAGGGAAAGCAACAAAAGAGCGACGAGGATGAGCAGGGTAAACAAAACACTGTGACGAAGGGATCGTATGACATGGCGAGAGAGAAGAACATCCTTTTGTTTCCATGCTCGTAAAAGCGTTCCCGTGATCGTTAGTGTACCTGCAAGCGCAAGAGCAAATGTGGCATAAAAAAGAAAAAATCCTATGATCTCGGTTTTCAAAGGATTGATAAAAAAAAGAACTCCTCCCCATGTAAACCAGGCGATTAAAGTCGCGCCCCCCATCCAATAGAGAAATATACGAAAGGTCATAGTGTGTCTATTGTACCATCCTGGAAACCATTTGTAGGAGGAAGATTGTGAAGAATCTGAATGCGCACACGACTGATGTGTGTTTGTGGCAACTCTCGCTTTAAAAAAGAAAGTAATGTTTCTTCTTGTTGTCTCACAAACTCTCCCAAGGCAGAAGAACGACATCCGATAACCAACACGGTTCCCGTGAGCGCCAATGTTCTGGCCTCGGTTTTTGCCGCCGACGGCAATACAGAAAACAAAAACTCATCTGACTTCATGACGATCAAACTTGTAGTCACCTGCCGCGTCACATGCGCGCGATCAAGGGCGGAGGGTAAAAGATGTTTAAGTGAAAACATACTGTTAATCGCGCCATTCACAAATATCCGCAAAATCACATGTCCGACAATGAAAACCGGGTTTTGCATCAAACGCTCCTCTACACAAAGCTTCCAGTCGCTCTAATAAATTTTCCTTTGCTTGTTCCAATTGTTTTTCCGTTCCCAAAAAAGTCACTCGGGAATGATCTTCAAGATAATGATACGTAAGCGCTACAGGCGTAAGTCCTAAAACTTCTTGTACAGCCATTTGATACAAAAGCAATTGTTCTTTTTGTTCTTTGGTGATGTCTTCCTCATGTTTTGGTTTCCCTGTTTTATAATCCACGATCTCCACTCCTTCCCCTTTTGCGTCAATGCGATCGATCCGTCCTTTCAAAACATAAGCCCCCAACTTGTAAGTAAACTCTTGTTCCACAAAACAAGGATGTGGTCGCTCTTGTTCCAAAATTTTGTGATAAGTCATGAGACTTGCTCTCCCCTGTTTGCGGTACTTTTCGCGCTCTGTATCATCATGATACCAATCATCCAACCATCGTTCCTCATAGATCTTGAGCAATTCCTCAAGACTCACCGGAAGAGATGCGGACAAGACCTCTCCACCAAACAATGTTTCTTGAGTATGTGCATTTCTCTCGATCCATAATTCAAAAAAACGACAAAGGGTTTCGTGCATGGTTCTGCCAAAAGAAGAAGAAGCTCTTCCCAAAATGGGTACACGAAGAAGGTGAGCATATTTATATTGCAACGGACACGTTTGATAAGCGGCAAGTTGTGTATACGAAAAATGAGAAGGAAGAACAAAGGTCACGGGATTATCCTTATCTTCTGAAGCGATGAATGAGAAAAGAGAAGAACGTGGAAGAGAAGAGTGAGCAGGAGGGGTCTCATATCCCAATTCCTTCAAAAAACGCGAGAAGCGTCGTTTCCTTGCGCCGCCATAATCTTCCGCCGACGTCAAAAACAATCCTCTCTTTGCTCGTGTCATGGCCACATATAACAATCGGCGCTCCTCGGCCAAATGCCCATCTTCTCCAAGGATGACATCGCGATCCAAGGCAGTGGGAAGCGGAATGGCATCGCGCCTCGCTATGGTTGGAAAACGTTGTTCGATCAAATGCACGACAAACACATAAGAAAACTCCAACCCCTTGGATGCATGTACGCTCATTATATGCACCACGTCAGGCCCCGCTTCGGGATCGGACGATAAACTTCCCTCTTCACCCGCTTTTAACTCTTCCCCAAATTCCAAAAGAAAATCATGCAAAGAAAAAGAGGGGCTCCGGCCTTCAAACCCGCGAATGCGATCGTAAAATTTTTGTAAACATTGATAGGATTCTTTTTGTACAGATTCGTGTAGCAAAGAAAGTGCTTGCACATACCCGATTTCCCGTAGCGCAGTCACAAATAATTCCGAGGCTTTTTTTGTTCGCATCGCTATTTGGAATTGTCCAAGTTTTTGCATCAATGCCTCCACGGTTTCCGCCTCTCCTTGAGGAAGTGAGGAAAGCAGACGAATGCTCTGACAAATCTGAAATAAACTGACACCGCGACGATGCGCTTCCCGACAAATCAAAGAGAGCGTCTCACAAGAAAGCGCGTGTAAAGGCCAGGATAAAAATCGATAAAAAGAAACGCTGTCGTGAGGTTGATCCATCACCCGTAAAAGGGAAAGGGCATCCACAATGACAGGCTTGCGATATAAACCGCGCAGGGCATGAAATTGATAAGGAATTTTTTCACGCTCGAGCGCCTGAATAAAAGGTAAAGCCGAATCGTTGGAACGTACGAGAATGGCAAACTCCCCAAACGAACGTTCTAAATCTTCTTTTCGCAACGAAAGGATTTTTTCTACGACCTGTCGCGCTTCATCTTCTTCCCTCGCACAATGAATGTGTTCAATCACTCCCGGGTGTTCTTGATGCGCCACCAATTTTTTGGAAAGGGTACCGTCTTGTCTCGCCTCTAGGCGATGCGGATTATTTTGTTGAATCAAGGTATAGGCATGATCCAAAATGGCTTGAGAAGAACGATAGTTTTTAATAAGCGCAACTTTTTTCGCGTTTTGGTAATCTGTTTCAAACGCAAGAATATTGGCAAGCGAAGCCCCACGAAACTTGTAAATTGCCTGGTCATCATCTCCCACCACAGTGAGATTATTCCTTGGAGATGCCAACAATTTTATAAGCTCATATTGCGTATGATTCGTGTCTTGAAACTCATCAACTAAAACAAAACGATATTGATTTTGAAGATGATGAAGTACACGGGGGCGCTGACGCAAAAGCATCAAGGTGTGTAAAAGGAGATCTCCAAAATCAACACAATCTTGCTCGTGCAAGATCTGCTGATAGGTATGATAAGCCCCTGACAATTCTTCCAAACGGCTCACTTCACTTGTTGTAACGTCATCCCCGCCTGTCTTGTCCATGTTCGCTCGTTTTCCCTCGACATAGGCAAGATAATCCTCGGGAGAAACGGCATTGTCTTTGGCTCGAGAAAAATGTGTGAGCAATGCGCGAAGATACTTCGAGGGGTTTCCAAGCGGTCGATAATAATCCAACTTAAAACGATCAAATTGTTGACGCATCAAAAGCCACGTATCAAGCTCATTTAACAAACGTGTGTCAGGAGAAAGCCCCATCTCCACTCCGTGTTCGTGCAATACTTTTTCACAAAAGGAATGAAAAGTGGAAACTTGCAGATTGATATATCCATAAGGCAAGAGACGATCCACACGTTCTTCCATTTCTCCGGCCGCTTTATCGGTAAACGTAAGCGCTAAAATTTCCTCGGGTTTTGCCAAACCTTCCGTAATAAGCCAAGCAATACGGTGAGTGATCACCATGGTTTTTCCCGTCCCAGCACCAGCCACAATCAAAAGCGGCCCTTCCCGATGAGTAACGGCTTGTTGCTGCTCTTTATTAAGAGATGAGAGTAAAGAGGAATCCATAGGGACTATAGTCATCACGTCATGAAACGGGACTTTAGACGCCGCAAGGATGGATGGGATGCGCCGTCTTGGAGCATAGAAAAACCGCAGATGTATCTAGAGATACATTGAGGATTTTTCTGTGCGAATGACAAGCAGACCGCCATCATTGCGGATGGATAAATCCTGTTTCATGATGTGATGACTATATTGTACAACAAAATGATAAGAAAAAACCCACCCCTCATTCTTCGTCAAAAGGGGTGGGCGGCGTGGTGCCGAAACGTACATAATAACCAGCGCGGTTATCAAGAAACAATCGCAGACGATCGGCAAAAACTTCCAAGGGTTCATCCGCGTGTGCCCATGCCAGGATATCTTCCTCCGCGTACTGGCGGAAAATCTCGGCCAAATCATCTCCCTCTTTTTCGAAAATGAATGACCAATCCAGTTCACTCATCAAGGGGATATGCAATCGATCCCAAGGAGCACGATAATCGTCCGCAAATTTGAGAATCAAAGAGACATAGGTCGTCGTCTCTCGTTCCAGCACGGTTCCGGTGAGCATAAATCGAATCCAACGATCCTCGCCCATGACCTCAAGCACAAAGGTGCGCCACACAGGAAGAGAAATGTCCAAATGATCAAACCCTTGCTTATCATACAATTCTCCGAACACTTCCTGTGCCCACCACTGCCGATTCCTCGGGTTATCCAAAAGTTCGTGTACATCTTGTAGGGGCAAACGCATGAGTGCTTTGAGAACCAGGTGCACTTGACCACGTACATCTTCCAAAGACTTTGAATTTTTTGGAATCAATCTCGCTATCCAATTTTTCAAATCATTCGCGGAAAGGAAATCGAGGAATCTTTCCACCAGATTACCGGTAAGCGTCAATGTACGGTCATCAATCAGTGTTCTCAAAATCTCTTTATCCACCATAATGAAACTCAAAAAGGTATCAAGACAAGGTCCGCGTCTTTCCAAAGGAATCCGTGCCAACCCGCGTGCAATCATAACCAAAGGAATGGCACCTTCTTTGATCATGGCGTGCATTGTGGCCGCATCCACTTCTTCCCATGGAAGCGCTTCGGCGATATTTTTGTACATCTCTGCTCGATTCCTGGTGCCTCTTGGAATTTGCATGCTCAAAACCACATCATTTCCTATGGCGTAATCCAGGGCTTCTCTGGGGCTGATGATGATCTCACCGTAGCGAGCATCCAGAAAAACCTTGGCTTGCATATCTATCGTTGGCCGTTTGTCCCATTGGGACATCTCTTTTAGAAGATCATACAGGTGATCCCTGATCACTTCCTTCAACGTCTCGGAGATTCCCGGAGCCAAAAGCGCGATACGATCCATGACGCGGGAAACAGCCTCGTTCCGTTCGAAACGGGACAAGATTTGAAGTCCTTGCGCATATTCATAGACGCGTACAGATACGACAGCAGACAATGGACGCCCCAACAGAGCAAGTAAAGCCTGGGTAGTAAACCATGCTTCAACAAAACTCGAAGGACCGCGTACAGAATCACCCATCTCCCCTTCTTCCACTGCGCTGCGCGCAATACGGCAAGACCTCAGGGGCAATGCCTCAAGTGCCTGAAGCCAAAGATCATGATGATGCAAAATTCTTTCTGTTCCAGAAAAAAACTCACGCCACCACATTTCGTTATACAAATCCACATTGACTTGCAGTTTGGAAAAATCGGGTTCCAACCTTCTCGCTTTCGAGGCGAGATGCTGCACCGATTGCACCGTCAGAGGCAAAAATGTTCTACCGCAACGGACGGGTGAAACTCGCGTCTTCAACTCCTGAATCTTCAAAAACCACGATTTCGCTTTTTCCTGCGATGCCACGATCAAATCACGGAAAAACAAGGCGACCGAACGTTGCCAAACGATCCCGGCCACGAATGTTTCCCCTGACGCTTGACCTCGTTGCTTTGCAATCTCTCGCCGTGCCAACTGATCGATCGCTGTCTTTTCCCATTCTTCAAAAGCAGCAGCAGAGAGGGTCATCCCGGGTCGCCAGCCCAAAGAAAGAAAATGATCCGTGGAATCGATTACACGTCGCACAAAATCTTCAGCCGCCTCTTGCATGGAGTTATACCTCAACACCAGTCCGGCTTGAATCAAGGGGTCGGCCACGGCCATCAAACGCGATTGGTCCGCAAGCGTGATAAAAGACTGCTCATGCTTTTGCGCCAATCGTTGCAAGACAGGCATCAAACCAAAACCGATCAACAGCCCAACCGGATATCCTCGCCACATCACTGCACCGTGATTGGTGCGTGTTTCCTTGTGATTGATCTTGTCGTCAAGGGCATCCAAAAAACCGCGGAAAGGAGTAAAAATACCAAACGTCTTGTCGACTTCCGGCCGAGGAACAAGGAAGTACATTTCTTCATTGGAAGGAACAAACGTCATGAAACCTCCAAAAGTTGGAAAGGTTGATGAGCGCAGGAAAAATATTTTTTCCTTCGATCACCAAAAATAGAAAGGCCCGACCGGTCAGCCGGCCGGGCACGTCATACCCGTTTTACAAATCGAGACCATCCGCCACATCTTGGGTGGCAGAAGCGGCATCTTCCGCCTCAAGCAACGGAGCCGCGCGAAGCGCGGCACGACGCTGGGTATAGCATCGCCGTGCTTCATCCAACTCATCATCATCCACCTCGATCCGGTAATCCGAGATCTCCTCAAACGAATCAACCTCGATCCCGTATCGCCCAAAGATCTCCACTACCTCACCGGAGAGCGTTGTGTCCTCCCCATCTGCATACTCCCCATCGTGTAGATCCTCATCATCATTGGCATCAAACGGACGATGGACGAACATCACTGCTGAAATGATTACCTCGCGCAGACTGCGCCCGGTACCTTCCACATCTTCCTCAAGCATATCTCCCCAATCTTCCCGATCCTTGAGCTTGGCAGCCCAGGAAAGAAGGACGAAGTGGGAAAACCGCTCCCGATCTTCCGTATCAAATGCATCACTCAACATGGCATCAAAAACGATATCCGCCTCCGCGATCATGGCGATCGCACTGGGCAGATCGCCTTGTGCACGCACAATGTCCACAAGCGCTGAAGCTGTGAATTGCGCTCGCACCATCTCCGCGCTTGCCTCATCGTCTCCGACAAGGCCGATGACAGCATCGAGTGCCTGTGCCCGTCCAAAACGGGAAAGCCCTGTAGCGTTATCAGAGGAAAGGATCCTCAAAGCTGTATTTGGATCAGTTCCCACCGCCTCTTTGATCTCGGAAACCGTCTTTGCATCGACCCGATTTCCGCTGTCATCAATAGGATCGCGTCCGGAAGACACGGCCCCCAGAACCGACAGTATCTCTCCGGCTGACCGACCGCCATTTGCAAGGGCGGCCGGGACATATTCGCGAAGATTGATGAGTGAAGTGCTCCTCTTTTTTGCCATGGAATCCTCCTAGCTCTCGGAAAGAGTGAGTTTGTGGGACATCTGGTGATCCCTGGAGGCCTGCGTCAGAAGGGCAAGGACCTTGCTCCTCATAGGCTTGAGTTCTCCAAGGGCCTTGAGAATCTCTTGGCTCCCTGGGGTCGGAAATTCCCGACCATCCACCATCGTGGTCGTAGGCACGAGATCGGCGGCCTTCTTATCGTACTTGATGTGGCCGCTCACCATAGCGGCGATATCCTCAGCCTCATACAAGCTCAAGATGTCTGCACCACTCCTTGCGACGAGATCCAGAAGATTCGTGACGAGAGCAGACCGGCTGTCCACGATCTCGCCGGATTCTCCGATCCTGACATAGGAGTTGAGGGCAAAGACGAAATCAGAAAAGTTCACACGCTGTTGCTTGGCGCTTGCCATGGTCGTTGGTCTCCTTGTGAAAAGAACGTTTCATGAGGGAGAACCGATCCCCTCAATGACCCAACAACCTAAGCGTTTTGGACCAAAAAGTCAAGAAAAAACCACTCTTTCTTGAGTGGTTTGCGTCAAAATCCCTTATTTTTGGACCAATTTTATCCAAAGATCTCCGGACTCTCCTCCCTTGGCCCCATTGGCTCCCAGATGCGGTAATCTCGCCAAAATTTCCCCTGGCGGTACGCGCAAAAGGAAACTCTCCTTCTTTCCCGGAATGGTCAGAGACACCATGCCTCCACGCTCCAAAATGGAAGAAGAAACTTCGACAACCATGAGCACATCGGCTCCACGCTGGGATTCCACAGGCGCATGTTCACGCAGAAGATCAAGAACGCTTTGCGCTTCCGTATTCAGTTGGAAAAATCCGAGCACACTTTCGATAGGCTCAAACTGACGATCGTAACGGCGGCGCTTACGCACATCTCGCAACACCTCATAGGCTTCGCCGACTTCCCGAAATCGCGCTTCAAACCCCGGGTCATCCGGATGACGATCGGGGTGAAACTCGGCTGCCAGTCGCCGATAAGCCTTCTTGATGTCCTGGGGAGTTGCGTTATGTGCCACTCCCAGGACGTTGTAATACGTCTTGGGTGTGGTTGGCATGGAAAAGAACCTCCAAAAAAGGGTGCTTCACCGTACGAGGAAAAACACCTTTTGTCAATCGAGGTGATGGGGGCAAACGGCCATTTGCCCCTTACCGACCGTTTGACCCTACAAAGCAATCCTTGTTCCCACAAACTTTTTTCGCTGAAAACACGCCTTCACATTTGCGATATTTTTTCCGTTAAGAATCGCTACTTCAATCCCCGCCCGTGCGGCAAGGCGTGAGGCAATGGGATCAAAAGGTGCATTCATACCCGGTTTCCATTCACCCCCGATCAATGCCTGATATTCCTTCCAAGTCATCTCGGGCAAAGCTTTTGCACTTGGATCTTTGCGTGGGTCAGCTGTATACACATAATCAATATTGGAAAAATTAAACACTTGGCTTGCCCCTAAACGTTTGGCAAGACACACGGCCACATAATCGGTAGACCATCCGGGTTTCCATCCGGCCGCCACTAAAAGAGGGTATGCGCTTTTTTGAGGAACCTGGTGCGGATTTTTGAACACGCGTGGATGCGCGATCCCTCGAAATATCGTCCGTAATAAATGCCCGTTTAATCTCGTGGCATGAATCCCCAGCCAATCAAGATCATCACGTGTGAGTGTTCCTATTTCCCCCGCAGCCTGTTGATATTTTCTGCATACACTTCCTCCCCCCACCACCACAGCAAATTTTTTTCCTTTTTTTATTTCGTGCAAAAGAAGTGTGCGAAGAGATTTGAGAAACAAAACATCAATTCCCTCGGGCGGAACCACAAGCGATCCGCCAATTGAAAGAACGATAACCACGTTTGTTCCCCACCCCACAAGCCAAAGCAGCATAGCAGCCAAAAGAGCCGGAACAAATCCTCGCACATCAAATCCGTCAATGACACTACTTACGATCCAAAGCATGAAGGCGTTTAAAACAAAAACAAAAAGCCCCAAGGTGATGATCGTAACGGGTAAAGTGAGAATAAAAAGAAGGGGTCTTACAAAAGCATTCACTAGCCCCAAAATAAATGCGGCCAACAATGCATATCCAAATGAGGTTACTTCAAAACCAGGAACGATCATCGCGATTGCCATAAACGCAATGGCATTGATGATCCAGCGAAAAAGAAATGTCGTCATCATATAAATAGGTTAAAACGAATTCTCCAAT
>LCMS01000007.1 GCA_001002765.1 Candidatus Uhrbacteria bacterium GW2011_GWE2_46_68
GATCTCCGGAACGCTGCTTTGGTCCCGGAGGCGCTTGCGGCGCCAGGGCGACCTTCCAGCATTTGGGAGTCCCATCCTCTTCAAGATCAAGAACACCTTGGTGATAGAGGCTCATTCGCCGTTGTTCTTTTTCCACCACGATCAAGCGTCCACTCAAGTATCTTTGATCATCCGGAAGATTCATGGCCTCTTGGAGTGCTGCCATGGTTCCATAGCAATCAAGGTTGTCTTCGACCTGTACTTCTTCCTCGACCATGACAACCGAGGCCTTAGAGGTATCAACAACCGAGATATCAGAAACACCTGGATGGCCGCGGCAACCGCCCAATGTCCACAACACCGCAAAAAGAACAAAAAACGCAAAGAAGGTGTGAGACATGTCTTCCCCCTTTTGGGCGAAAAAGACATTAAATTTAAGCGGAAAAATGGGATTTTGTCAATCCTCCATATACATTTTCCATTGCGTTTTTTCCCTTCTTCCGCGTATAATAAGCCTCAGTTTTATGAGACAAATCTATACGAATCAAAAATATCGACTGGCTCTTAGCGTCGCCCTTTTCGTCTGTTTGGCCACCATTGGATTTGGATGTCTTTCAAAAAATGAATCCAAAGACACACAAGAGGGGTCGGTCGTTATTGATCGACAGGCTATTTTGGAAGATGCTAAGGAAGCCGGGCTTATTATGGATGATGATGAACTGCAGGCTATGGCTGATGTGGGAAATCTTGTGACGGTAGAAGGGGAAATTTTGATGAATGAGACCGTACTTGAATCGGCAAAAAAAGACGACTACCGTGTTTCCGGAGCCCTGGCCGATGTCACGGCCGGCGGGAGTTTCGGTGTGGTGAAATCAAAATCAGAAGAGGGGACGTTTACATTGTATGCAACAGTAGGGGCTTTACCTGTTTTACACGAAGATCAGCATTATGAAGCGTGGCTTGTGAAACGCGATGCTCTCATGCGCGTGGTGTCTTTGGGGGACTTGACCGTTCCTGCCGGAGAAGAAGAACGCTGGTCGTTTCTTTACACCTCCAAGGAAGATCTTTCTCAATACGATTTCTTTGTCTTCACATCAGAGTGGAATGATACAAACCCAACCCCGGGACTACATATTCTCGAAGGGGTCATGGAATAAAAAAACGACCAGGATTTTCTCCTGGCCGTTTTTATTTTGCCTTTTGCAAACGGATGGCTTTTTGACGACGGTTGCTTGCAAGTTGCAACTTACGGTCGGCCTTCCATTTTGTGCGAATCGTTTTTCGTTTTGCCATAGAAGAGATGTTAGATGAGTCGTAGAGTAGGGGATTAGAGGGTTCTCGTCAACCGTTTGTCAACCGATCATTCTCTCTTTCCCTTCCTTTTGCTATACTTTTCATAACACCTATGACTATTTTTTCTTTCTTTCAATCTCAAGATCTTCCTCTTCTCAAAACCATTCCGACTCTTACCAAAAAAATTATGGTTCTTCTTGCCGTTTTTTTGGTAAGTTATGGCGCAGTACTCATCTGTGATATCGCGGGCATCATCCAAACTCATTATCTTCTGCAGTTGTTCCCGACCTTTGCTTTGGATACGATTACACATCGCAGTCTCTTGGCCCCATTTCCATTTTTGTCCGGAGTGACCTGTCTTATCCTTCTTTTCGTCTATCGCCACCATCTTCATGAAAAACATGCAGTCTCTTATTTTGCGTTGATTCGAGCTCTTCTTTTTTTGATAGTGTTTGCCATGGGACTTATGGCTTTTGAATCTTACTTCTAAGCTTATGTTTTCTTTTTTTCGATCGTCCGTTGCGATTCTCGCTCTTCTTATCGAGCGCCTTCCCCTCATCGCCGCATGGATGACATTTTTCACTTTTGCCGGACCCGTTTCGGGATTATATCTCTGTGTCGCCATCATTTATTTCATAAGTTTTTTCTTGTTTGGATTTTGGTATCATCATCGGGACTGTTCGCATCAACGCGCACAGATCACTTGGTTTCTCTTTATTTCTTTGCTTTTATTTTTTGTGATGTCCCTTCCTAACATTTTTCAATTTACTATTTCTTTTTCTTCATAGCCTATGTTGTCCATTCCTGTTTTGGAGGAGTTGCCTACAAAAACAGATCTGAGGATCACGTTTTTGGATGAAAAATTCATCCGTCGGGAACTGCAAAAAAAACAGTCTTCGGAAATTCCCGCGGACTTGTTTCATTTTGAGCAAATGACCGGGGTCTTGGGTCAGTGTGTATGGGAGGATCATCCGTCCTTGCGCAGTCGGCGCGCCTTGTATGTGGGACTTGGATCCACCTTAACCTTGGAAGACTATCGTCAGGCGGCCGCGACCGCTCGGATGGCCTTGAAACCGTGGTCACTGCGATCCGTCATCCTCACATTTCCTCCCGTTATTCCAAAGCGTCTTTCTGTATCCGAAGTGGCTCAAGCCATCACCGAAGGGTGGGTGTTGGCTTCCTATCATTTTGATCGCTACAAGAAAAAAACAAAATATAAAGAACCTCGCCTTTCTTTTTTAGTGGCAGATAAGCGAGGACATGCGCCTGTTGTGCGAGGAATCGAAAAAGGACTTTTGTTTGTGCAAGCAACCTCTTTGGCACGTGATTTGGTCAACACTCCGGCCGCTTTCAATACACCCAAAGATTTAATGGAAAGTGCACGCGCAATCGCACAGGCTCATTCTTCGATTTCTTTCAAAATGTTTGATGAAACGAAATTAAAACGCATGAAAGCTGGAGGGATTCTAGCAATCGGACAAGGATCAATGCATCCACCTTTTCTTGTTCATCTGATTTATAAACCCAAAAAAAAGGCCGTCAAGAAAATCGCCCTTGTGGGGAAAGCGGTAACCTTTGATTCCGGAGGCCTTTCGCTCAAACCGGCAGACGCCATGATGTCCATGAAATGCGATATGGCCGGGGCGGCAACGGTGCTCGGAATTTTTTCCGTCTTAGAAGAATTGCAGGTGCCCTTTGAAGTGCATGGAATTTTTGCGGCTTGTGAAAATATGCCTTCGGGCCATGCGATTCGTCCCGGTGATATCATTAAAACATTAAACGGAACGACCATAGAAATAGCAAACACGGACGCGGAAGGTCGTGTGACACTTGCCGACAGTCTCGCCTACGCCACAAAGTTTTCCCCGGATGTTCTTATGGATTTTGCCACATTGACCGGTGCTTGTTTGGTTGCTCTTGGGGAAGAAATCGCCGGAGTATTATCTACAACCGGAAATTGGAAAAAACGTTTTTTGCAAGCGGCGGAAACGACAGGAGAAAAAATGTGGGAGCTTCCTCTTGAGAAAAAATACGAGAAACTTCTTGAATCCGATGTGGCTGATCTTCGCAATATCAGCGGCAGCAAGTACGGGGGTGTTTTGACAGCCGGATTATTCTTGCAACATTTTGTCGGAAAAACACCTTGGATTCATGTGGATATTGCCGGACCGGCCTTTGCGGAAAAAATGTTCGAGCCTTATATTCAAAAAGGTGGCACAGGATTTGGTGTGCGCAGTTGTCTGCGGTTGCTTCTTTCTTAATACGCTATGACTCATCAACACGCATGGTTGTGGTGGGGGGTCGGGGGAGTCATCCTTTTTTCAGTTTTTGTGTTTTGGCGTTATCAATTTTTTCACACTGTTCCTGTCGCAACAGAACTCTCAACCGTTTTTAAAATTGAGGACATTCTTCCCACCTTTGTCGGACAAGACTCCGTCCCTGTCATCAATGATCCTGTTTTTGAAAGTGTTGCCTCGGCAGACATGTACCTGCGTAATGAAGGGCGAGGTCTTTCCGTAATCTATAAAGGTGCCGCGCGTTTTTACCCCTATCAATTATTGGTCTGGCATGAAGTCGTGAATGAGACGTTTGGTGATCTCCCCTTACTCATTACCTACGATCCTTTATGCGGCGCAGGAATGGTGTTTGAACGATCTGTCACACGAGCCGATACCATCGCCTATGAGGCACTCACCTTTGGTACTACCGGATCGGTTTGGAACAATGCGCTTGTCCTTTCTGATAAAGAAACGGGAGCGCAATGGATTCCTCTTTTGCATCGTGCTGTGAGTGATCCCCTGGGCGGAACCGAACTTTTTCCTTATCCATCTACGGAAATGACTTGGCAACAATTCAAAGATACCTATCCTTCGGGCCGCGTGCTTTCGCGTGAAACGGGAGCGGATCGAGATTATACAAAAAATCCTTACGCGGATTATGAGACAAACATGGATATCTATTATCCTCTTACCAATCTTGACGGAAGATTGAACGCAAAGGAAAAAGTGTTCATGGTGTTTGCTGGAGAAGAATCAAAAGCGTATCCGTTGGAACTTTTGGAAGAAGCCGGGATATTGGAAGATACCGTAAGCGCACGTACATTTACATTGACTTCCAAAGATGACATGCTAACCATAGTATCAGAAGAGTATACTGATCTCCCAGCATTTTCGATGTACTGGTTTTGTGCGTCGGCCGCTTATCCCAACATTATTCTTTATCAATATTAATTTTTTTCGTATGGACTATCTCATACAGATCGGTTTCATTGCGCTTGTTATTTTGATTGTGAGTATTCGTCAGATCAATCAATATCAGCGCGGTGTGAAGTTTCGTTTCGGACGTTACGTCAAAACTCAAGACCCGGGATGGAGATTAGTGCTTCCGATTGTGGAGAGCATGAAGCGTGTAGACATTCGTATCAAAGCGGTGGATGTGCCCGATCAAGAAGCTATTACACGTGACAATGTGTCCGCACGCATTAATGCGGTTATTTATTATAAAGTACGTGACGCGGCTAAAGCCATCATTGAAGTGGAAAATTTTTATTATGCGGTGAGTCAGTTGGCGCAAACGACCATGCGCAACGTGGTGGGAGAAATGAATCTTGATGAGTTATTGAGTCAACGAGAACAAGCGTCTAAAAAAATTCGGACAATCGTGGATGAACTTACCGATCCTTGGGGGATTCAAATTGATAATGTGGAACTTAAAGACATTACGCTTCCCGAAGACATGAAGCGCACCATTGCCAAACAAGCCGAGGCCGAGCGTGAAAAGCGTGCGGTTATCATTAAAGCGGAAGGAGAGGTCTTGGCGGCGGAAAATACGGCAAAAGCGGCACGTATGCTTTCTGCCTCACCGGGCGCTCTTCATTTGCGTACGCTCAGTACCATCAACGATGTTTCCTCCGATGAATCCAATACCATTATTTTTGCTTTGCCTGTGGAGATTTTACGCGCGTTTGAACGCGTGGCGCCGTCCAAAGAATAGTGTATGCCCGGTCGGCTTTATATTGTTGCCACTCCTCTTGGGAATCTTCAGGATGTAAGCGAGCGCGCTAAAACAACTTTGGCACGTGCGGAAAAAATTTTGTGTGAGGACACACGCGTCACTGCGCATTTGCTTCACGCCTTTGATATTCATGTGCCCATGGTGAGTTATCATCAGCACAGTTCCATGCTGCGCGAAAAGGAGATTGTGGATTGGTTGCGCGATGGTCAAACCCTTGCCCTTGTGACCGACGCAGGGACACCCGGTATTTCTGACCCGGGAGGAAAACTCATTCACACCATTCTTCAAGTGGTGGGGTCTGATGTGGAAATCATCCCGATTCCCGGTCCCTGTGCGGCGATTACAGCATTGTCCGTGAGCGGGTTTCCCACAGATCATTTTCTTTTTTTGGGATTCCCTCCGCAAAAAAACGGACGAAAAAAATATTTCGAGCAGATCCGTGTACACTCGGAAACCGTGGTATGCTATGAAAGTACGCACCGCGTTGTCAAAACACTCGAACAGCTTAAAGAGATCCTCGGAGATCGTTCGATCATGGTGGCACGAGAACTCACTAAGATGTATGAAACGCTCTATCGCGGAACAGCCGCACACATCTTGGAACAACTTAAGCATACAAGCAATAAAGGAGAATTTGTCATTGTAATTGGTCCTTCCTAATTATAGTCATCCCATCATGAAACAGGATTTATCCATCCGCAATGATGGCGGTCTGCTTGTCCTTCGCACAGAAAAATCCTCAATGTATCTAGGATACATCTGCGGTTTTTCTGTGCTCCAAGACGGCGCATCCCATCCATCCTTGCGGCGTCTAAAGTCCCGTTTCATAATGTAATGACTATATGCCCACGTTTTATCTCACCACTCCCATTTACTACATCAATGGCAAACCTTCGATCGGTCATGCGTATACAACAATCGCGGCTGATATCTTGGCGCGCTATCATCGCCTGTGCGGAGACGAAGTTTTCTTTTTGACGGGGACGGATGAGAACAGTCAAAAAAACGTAGAAGCGGCGCAAAAAATCGGACGAGAAAATGATATGCAAGGGTATCTTGATGAAATGGCGGGTAGATGGAAAGCAACATGGAAAGATCTGGAAATCACCACGGATCGTTTTATCCGCACCACCGAATCCGATCACCTCAACGCTGTAGAAAAATTTTGGAAAACCGTGGAGACAAAAGGGGACATTTACAAAGGCACCTATGAAGGATGGTATTGCAAAGGGTGTGAGGCATTTGTGAACGAAGGCGATTTGGTGGATGGAAAGTGCCCGAATCATTTGACCGAGCCTGCGCGCATCAAGGAGGATAATTATTTTTTTCGTTTGACCGCATATCGCGAACTACTCTTGCATTATATCGAGGAACATCCGGATTTCATTTTGCCAAAATCTCGTCGTAATGAAATCGTAAGTTATATCAAAGATTTCATGACAGACATTTCCATTTCGCGTTCTTCTGTGAAGTGGGGAATTGCTGTGCCGGGAGATGAGAGCCACCGTATTTACGTTTGGTTTGATGCGCTTATCAATTACCTGACAGGTGTGGGCTACGGCACAGATGAGAAACAGTTTGAAAAATGGTGGCCGGCGCAATTACATTTGGTCGGAAAAGACATCATCAAATTTCATTGTGCCCTGTGGCCGGCCATGTTGCTTTCCGCAGGACTTCCACTTCCAAAACACGTCTTTGCTCATGGATTTTTTACGATTGATGGGCAAAAAATGAGCAAGTCTCTCGGAAACGTCATTGACCCACTTGATGTTGTACAAATATATGGCAATGACGTCTTACGGTATTTTCTTTTACGTGAGATTCGTTTTGGTGAAGATGGTGACTACGGGCATGCGCGACTGGAGGAACGTTATGACAGTGAACTTGCCAATGAACTCGGTAATTTAGTGCATCGCGTGTGCACCATGACAGAAAAATATTTTGGTGGAAAAATTCCCGCGCACACACCGCATGATATTTCCGTAGCCATAAAAACGTATCACATGGGATTGGAGATGTTCGCATTTCATGATGCGCTTGATGCGATCTGGTCTTTGGTGCGCGAAGCAAATTTACTTGTGGAACAAAAAAAGCCTTGGGTTTTGGCCAAGGAAGAAAAAACCGAGGAACTCGCGCAAACTCTGTATACGCTTTTGGAATTAGTGCGTGTGATCGGTGTGCTTCTTTTGCCGTTTATGCCCAAGGCTGCACAAACGCTTTTGTCAAAACTTTCCGCTTCACCTGCCTCAAACGTAACGTTGGACGATTTGCTTGTCTGGGGTCAACTCGCACCTGGAACCCTGATCACAAAAGGTGATCCGCTTTTCCCTCGCCGCGAAACAACAACATAATTTTTTTCATTTTTAACTATTTTTTTATGCCCATCGTAGACATTCTACTTCTGTGTCTCATTGGCGCATTTGTGCTCTTTGGTTTTTTCTTCGGGTTCATTCATACACTCGGCAGTTTCATTGGCAGCTTCGTGGGGCTCGGAATTTCTCTCTATCTGCTCGATCCCTTATACGAAAAAGTGGGCTTTTTGTTTGGAACCGAAGGAGTGGCAAAGGTCGTTATCTTCATTGTCGCTTTTCTTATTATCTCTCGCTTGATCGGCGTTTTGTTTTGGGCACTGGATCACTTTTATCATTTTTTCACCTGGATTCCGTTCACCTCGTTTATCAATCGTCTTTTGGGAGGGCTTTTAGGATTTTTGGAGGGACTTGTGATCGTAGGTGTGGTGATCTATTACGCCAATGCCTTTTTACCCGAGGGTGCTATTCGCTCTGCTGTGGAAACTTCTTGGGCGGCTGGGTATGTTTTGTCCACCTTGGGCCAGCTTTTGACCTATATCCCCGAACCATTTCGCAGCTGGATTCCGTTTGAATTGGAATAAGATCTTGAGTGTAGTGTAGAACGACACACCCATAATAAATTTGTCATTCCGGGTTGAACCAGGAATCTTCTTATGTCCATGATTGACACACATTGTCACGTTCACTTTCGCGCGTATCGTGAAGATATGGACAAGGTCATTTGTCGCAGTCTAGAAAAGGGGGTCAAAATGATTACAGTGGGAACCCAACTTGACACAAGTCAAAGAGGTCTGGAAGTTGCAGAGCATTATGATGGCGTGTGGGCAACCGTTGGTATGCACCCCAGTCATCTTTGTGCACAAAATTTTGTGGATGATGAAGAGCTTGATCCTTCTGCACAGCAGATGATCCATACAGGTGGTCATACCTTTGACCCTGCGGATTTTTTACCTTTGGCGCGTCATCCCAAATGTGTGGCGATTGGAGAGTGTGGTTTGGATTATGTTCACATTCCTGAAAATCTGAATCGAGAAGAAGTGATCGCCAAACAAAAACAAACCGTGCGTCAGCATTTTGATCTGGCATCTGAAGTCGGGCTTCCTTTGGCCATTCATTCGCGTGAAGCACAAAAAGATCAACTCGCGCTGATCAGAGAATATATCCAAGCGGGAAAGTTGGCTCGACGCGGAGTCATTCACTGCTTTACTGGAACCTTGGAAGAAGCGCAGGAATATCTGGAAACAGGTTTTCTCATTTCTTTTACCGGCATTATCACATTTTCTCCACGCAAAAAGGATTTGCTTGTAGGCGGACTCTCTCCGCTTCAAGAAGTCGTACGACAATTACCTTTGGAATCCATTATGATCGAAACCGATGCTCCATATATTTCCCCCGAGCCTTATCGAGGAAAACGCAATGAGCCTTGGCAAGTGGAGTTTGTGGCAAGAAAAATCGCCGAGATCAAAAAAATTTCTTTTGAAGAAGTTTGCGAGGTGACCACAAAAAACGCGGAAAAACTTTTTGGTATACACGTGTAGATCCCATTTTTGAGAACGAAAAAACGGCTGGCACTGCGTGTGCTAGCCGTTTGTTGTAGCTTAGAAGCAGCTACTCGTTGGTATCGTCGGGCATCTCTGGCGGAGCCTCGCTGTCGGCGATCTGTTCGGCCGCAGGCACCTGGTCGGGTGTCTCATCGGGCCGTACCTCTTCCTCGGGAGGCTTGGCTTCCTCCTGCGGGGCATCGGGAGTCTTCTCGCACTTGGTCTTGAAAATCCAGGCACGCAGGGCGCGGTGCCAGGGGTTTCGAGCATCGAAGACCACCTCACTACCGAAGATCAGGCTCATGCGAGCCGTCACGATCGGGGCGACCAGATCGCCCTCCTTGACCTGGCGGTACCAGTCCCGCCGCTCGCGTCCCTGGAGTGCTTCCGCCTGGGTGGGGAAGGCAACTCCGGTCCAGGAAATCGTGGGATCCGTGATCCTGTCCCAGCGCAGCCGTACCTCCTCGAGGATCACAGGCTCGGCCTGACGAAGCAGGCTCACAGCCAACTGGTGGCACATGGGAACCGTGTCCGTCTGCACGGTCAATCCGGAGTCCAAAACGACCTTTTGGAGACGTTCATCACCAGGGTTGCCGATGATCCTCGCGATCATCTGACGCACGGTCCAAGGGGACTTGCTATAGGGATCAGGATCGATCTGTTCGATCGTCACACCCAGAAGGGCGAAGGGGTCGATGCCGGCCCGATCTTCCACATCCATGTTGATCTCGAAGCGATCGAGGTTCACATCCTTGGCCGCGCCAAGGACCGTGATATAGGCCCGTCCTTCCATGAACTTGTTGACTGCAAACGCGGTCTCGATCGGCTTGCCCTTTCCTGAAGTGGGCAAGTTGTCACTCATCTTATCGAGGAACAGCTGCATGCCCATGCACGATCCGATGAAATACCCGGCCTTCTGATCTTCCCCGTGGGTGGGGGTGAAGGCAAAGACGATCGAACCCATGGTCCGCAGGATATGCGGAATCTCGGGGATCATGGTCTGGCCCTCACGATCGAGGAGTCGATTCAATTGATCGAGGAGATCAGGGTTGGCGTATCCGAAGGGGAGGAGCTTCCAGTACTGACCCTTGCGATCCCAGGGCGCCGGACGCATGAGAAGACCTGGCACACCGCCTTGGGTCAAGGGATGACCCTTCTTGAACTCAACACCGAAAGGATTGAAGAGGCGTACGCGCACGACATGTGCGCGGCCATCTTCGACGATCCTGGCATTGGCCTGGAGGACGACATCATCGCCCACCTTGACCGGGGCGAAGTTCACGGCCACGGCCTGGTACTTGTTGGTGCCAGGCTGGCGCAAGGTGCGCTCCTTGACCTCTTGGGCTCCACCCTTGACGGTTTCACCCGCCAAGGTGAACAGGTCGAGGATGATGCGGGTCCAGGCAATCGGAAGAGAGTCGACCGCAAGCGCGGTCTTCGGGAGCTCATGGGTTGTGGTCACGAGGACCTCCTTGTTTTGGGGTTAAAGGAACGTTTGCCGCAGTTGGCAGCCAAAGACAGTAGGAAAAATAAGGGGTTTAGTCAAGGTACAAGTTACCACCTTTTGACAGAACCCCTTATTTTTGTTAGGTTTTAGTGCTTTCTTTCCGGAGGAAACCCATGAAAGAAGCCATTGAAGCTCTTTTCACAGACAATGGGAAACCCACGCAAGCCCACGTGGATGCACTCAAGGGAGTGCGCTCACTTAATGATGTGAGCGCAGATGGAATTGATCCCGATGCCATGGATCGCTTTTCTTATTTTCTCGACGCCCCTAAGGAAACGGCAGAAAGTCAGGCAGATGAAGATCGTCGCAGCCTTCTTCTTGCCCTTGCCAGCCATCTGGCTCCTACATCAAAAAACGAAAAACCTGATGAACCAAAAGAGCCGCGGCGTCCAATCGTACCTTCGAAACAAGAAAAAGAAGAAAAAAAGAAGGGAGTTCGAGACCCCAGAGAAAGTATACTTGGAGCATTTGATACAGTAGAAATCGAAGAACAAACAGGAGAGGATGAGGAGGAAGAAGTGGAAGAAGAGCGTCCGCAAAGAGGGAATCGTCGGGGACAACAAAACGGCGACCGTCCCAACGGACGCACACGAGATCAAGATGATCAGCAATATCGTCGTGATCGTTGGCAACAAAGAAAGGATGAAAAAAAAGATCCTCAACCTCCACGGCCTGCTATTGTACAGGGAAGCCAAGATCATCTTCTCGCTCGTGTTCAAGCGGATCCTCAATGGGTTGAGTTGCGGAATTACATTTTCGGAGAAATCTTGATTGTGCGAGGAAAAGATTCCACAAAGGTTGCCGGAGCCCTTTGGCAACTCTCTGAGCTTACTGATAGGTTGGTACATGGAGAAGTCATGGCAAGCCGATACACACACAATATGCGCGTTTTGGCCGGTGAAATGGTAACGAATCTTCACCTGCACAAAGATATCGAAAATCCCGCATGGTTTGAGAAACGCTACGGAGCGCTCCCCAAGAGTGTCTAAGACCGCCACGCCAGCGGTCTTTTACTTTTTTGATAAACAAAGGGGTCAGGTCTTTACCTTTTACCTTATCCAATATTTTGGCTTTAAACTTGCTTATTCCGCGCAGCTTGCTGCGCGGTTACCGCTTAAGTACGATAGGAGGGTATGAGAGCGGTCAGAACAACAGAACACAATGTTTATCAAAGAACTTTGGGGCGGTGAACTCTGGACGGATGGTTTCTTTGTCTCCACGGTTGGTGAAGGAGGAAACCGAGACGTGATTCGGATATATGTTGAGAAACAAGGAAACAAATCAGATATCACCCAGCTTAAGCTTTTCAATTTTTAACCTCTGATACCGTGCAGCTTGCTGCGCGGAGGTTCATATAAAACTCATTATTTTTATTTATTGAATTAATAAGGTTTTTGAAACAAAGTTGATTATGCGTTGTTTTACTCATCACCTGTGAAAAAGTTTGATCTCTTCGTATATAGTCTCAAAAAACAAGAAATATCCTCCGTTAACACAACAAAAGGGTAAAAGGTAAAGACCTGACCCCCTTTGATATCCCCAGTTCACCCCTTTTCACCGTTGACCCAAGGAGGGAAAAAACCTATAATAACGGCGCCATTTGGCCTTTCTATGTCTAATGAGGCTGTCTACTATCGTCTTGCTATGCGCATTTTTGCTGATTTTGGCATTACCATTGCCATTCCTTCGGTAGGTGCTGCTCTCCTTGGATCATGGCTTGATGATCGGTATGAGACCGAGCCTCGATATCTCATCATCCTCCTGATTCTCGCTCTTGTTCTCACAGCCTTTTCCATTTATCGCAAAGCCACTTATTACGGACGCGTTTTCAATTCCTTATCAAATCCTTCGGACAAAACCTCTTCTTATGACGATCCCTCCAGCCGCCGCTGAACCTCTTTGGCACCTTGGCAGTCTTCCCCTTACCAATGCCATGATAAACGGTTGGATTGCAGTCGTCTTTTTTGTTTGTGTGGCTTTTGTTCTTCGCCGCGCGTTACAGGAAAAACCAAAAGGTTTGCAAAATCTTGCCGAGGCTTTGGTGGAATTTTTTCTCGATCAGATCGAAAAGGTTACAGGAGATAAAGAACGTGCTCGCAAATTTCTTCCTCTTATCGGTACGATTTTTCTCTTCATCCTCTTTTCCAACTGGCTTGGACTATTGCCGGGCACGGGATCGATCGGGATTTGGGAAATGATTCATGGGGAAAAGGAATTGGTACCGTTGTTGCGTCCCGCAGCCAGCGATCTGAACCTGACCCTTGCTATCGCCATATTCGCTGTGTTTGCTTCTCATGTTTTCGGCATCCTTTCTATCGGACCTTTTCATCATGTCAGCAAATTCGTCAATATTGCCGGTATTATCAAAGCGCTTAAAAAAGGACCCATGGCCATTATTGTCGCTTGCATTGAGTTTGGTGTGGGATTTATTGAGATCATCAGCGAAATCGCCAAGGTACTTTCCCTTTCTCTCCGGTTATTTGGAAATATTTTCGCAGGAGAGGTGCTCATGACCGTGATGCTTGGTCTTTTTTCTCTTTTTCTCCCCATCCCTTTTATCTTTCTTGAAATTTTGGTTGGAGCCATTCAAGCGACCGTATTTGCCATGTTAACCTTGGCCTATCTCACCGTTGCCACGACTCCACACACACAAGAAGAACATGCATAATTGTCTTTTGTCGCTTGTTTTTAAACAGACGAGAAAAGATAATCTTTAATCCTTACCCTATGGACGCAGAAACTATTGCGATCTTGATCAAAGGAGTGACCATCGCCTTTGGCGGTCTTGGACCGGCCATTGGTATCGGGATGATTGGAGCCAAAGCTATGGAAGGCATCGGCCGCAACCCCGAAGCTGCAGGTAAATTGTTCGTGCCTATGCTTTTGGGCATGGCCTTTGCTGAGGCTATTGCGATTTATTCCTTGGTCGTTTCTTTCACATTGTAATGTCAAACGACTCCAGGTTGCCTCAAAGGAGGCAGCCCTCGGCTGTTTGTTATTACATTTTCTATGTCACAAGAAGTCGCTCTCATTCACGAAGCCGCGGAGGCTGTGGAAACCACCGGAGGTTTGGGAACCCTTGGAATCAATGTCAAAATTTTTCTGGCGCAACTCGTCAATTTTACGATTGTGCTTTTGGTGCTTTGGCGTTGGGCTTATCGTCCCATTGTAAAACTTCTGGAAGATCGTCAGAAAAAGGTGGAAAAAAGCCTTCAAGATGCTGCAGACATTGAAAAACGCGTTGTGAGTTTAGAGGAGGAACGTAAAAGTATTTTGAGTCAGGCAAAACACGAAGCACATGTGGTTTTAGAAAAAGTGCAAACTGATGCCGAGGTTCGTCGCGTTGAACTTCTTGCGAAGGCAAAAGAAGAAGTGTCTCAAGTGGTGCATCAGGGGAAAGTACAATTGCAAGCAGAAAAAGAAGCCATGTTGCGCGAGACGCGTCAAGAAATTGTAAATCTTGCCATTGAATCTGCACGTAAAATATTGGAAGAATCCATTTCCGAGAAAAAATCTCAAGCTCTCGCGGAAGAGGTGATAGAAAAAATGTCTTGATATGGCCGCCACTCCAAAACAACTTGCAACCGTTTATCTTAAAGCCACGGAATCCTGCGAAGAAAAAGAACTGGAAGAAATCTCAAAACAGTTCGTGGTTTACCTGAAAGAGCATTATCTTCTTCCAAAAACACATGCCATTCTCGCGGCCATCGATCAAGCGTGGAAAGAGCAATACGGCGTCTCCCAAGTAAAAATAACGACCGCTTATCCGCTCACAAAAAAAGCTCTGCAAACTTTGGAAAAATATGCTCATGGCGCCAGTGTGGAAACGTGTGTGGATCCCGCTTTGATCGGAGGCGCGCGCTTGCAAATAGATGACCGCATTTTAGACGGATCCGTTCAAGGGCAATTATCTTCTCTCAAACAAATTCTTTTGGAAATATAAATGTATGGCAAAGAAAACTGAAATCATTGATGCGCTTAAAACGCAACTCGCACGCTTTTCAGCCGAAGCGAAAGAAGAACAAATCGGCACAGTACTAAGTGTTGGAGACGGTATTGCACGCATGTCCGGGCTCTCTCAAGTACAATCCATGGAAATGTTGGAGTTTCCCGGTCAGGTCTATGGTGTGGCATTCAATTTGGAAGAAGATAGCGTAGGAGCCATCTTGTTTGGAGATACCAAGGAGATCAAAGAAGGCGACACCGTAAAATCCACAGGACGTATTTTATCCATTCCCGTATGCAATGGTGTTCTTGGTCGTGTGGTAGATCCACTGGGGCATCCGCTTGATGGAAAAGGGAAAATTCAGGCAAAGGAATACCAGCCGATTGAAAAAATCGCTCCTGGCGTCATGACACGCAAGTCTGTGCATGTGCCACTTCAAACGGGCATTAAGGCGATCGATTCCATGATTCCTATCGGTCGTGGGCAACGCGAACTTATTATTGGCGATCGTCAAACAGGAAAAACCGCCATTGCCATTGATACGATCGTTAATCAAAAAGGACAAAACGTAAAATGTATTTACGTGGCAATCGGGCAAAAAGAATCCAAAATCGCCAAAATGGTGGCGCGACTTGAAGCAGCCGGCGCAATGGAATACACCACAGTCGTCGTCGCAGGGGCGTCTGATCCTGCCTCTATGTCTTACATTGCTCCTTACGCCGGTTGTACGATTGGAGAATTTTTTCGCGACAAAGGTGAGGATGCTTTGGTCATCTACGATGACCTTTCCAAACATGCTTGGGCGTATCGCGAAATTTCCCTTTTATTGCGCCGTCCACCCGGTCGCGAGGCTTATCCGGGAGATGTATTTTATCTCCATTCCCGTTTGCTTGAACGGGCGACCTGCATGAATGAAGAAAATGGAGGGGGAACATTAACCGCACTTCCCATTATCGAAACCCAATCGGGCGATGTATCCGCGTACATTCCCACAAACGTCATCTCCATTACAGACGGACAAATTTATTTGGAAAGCGATTTGTTTTATCGCGGGATCCGTCCTGCCTTAAACGTGGGTCTTTCGGTTTCGCGCGTGGGTTCTTCAGCGCAAACCAAGGCCATGAAAAAAGTGGCGGGAAAGCTGCGTCTCGATTTGGCACAATTCCGTGAGCTCGAAGCGTTTGCCCAGTTTGCAACCGATCTTGATGAAAATACTCGCAAACAAATCGAACGAGGACGACTCACTACCGAACTTCTCAAACAACCTCAATATCAAACTTTACCGTTTGAGGAACAGGTGGCCACCATCTACGCCGTCATCAACGGTTTGCTTGATACGTTCAAGCCGGAACAAATGCATGCGTGGGAAAAAGGACTCTATGTATTTTTGCGATCAAGCAGCACCAATGTCCTTGGTATGATTCGTGAAAAAAAACAACTGGATGAGGAGGTGGAAAAAACACTCAAGCAAGCAATCAACGACTATAACGAAGAATTTATCCGATCACAGTCATAATCTTGTATGGCAGTTCAAACACGAGCCATCAAACGTCGCATCAAATCCGTAACCAGTACACGTAAGATCACCAAGGCCATGGAATTGGTAGCGGCAAGCAAAATGCGCAAAGCCGTAAGCGCGGTTTTGGGGACACGACCTTATGCAACTCTGGCTTGGGATACGGTCAAATCCGTGAGCAAAGTAACGCAGATCGATCTTCACCCCTTGCTTTATACCCACGGATCATCCAACAAAATTTTGTTAGTCCTCCTTTCTTCTGATCGTGGATTGGCTGGAGGGTTTAATGTGAATATGGTCCGCAAAACGTTCGAACGTTTGCGCGCATGGGAAGGAAAAGAAGTGGAAGTTATTTGTATTGGGCGGCGCGGTGCACACGCCATGAAAAAGGCGGGAAAAAATATTATTGCCAGTTTTACGGATATTACTACTGCTCCCACGTACAAAGATACATTACCTATCGGACGTTTGATCGTGAACGAATTTGTCAAAGGAAGCTATGAGCAAGTTTTTGTTGCTTATACGGATTTTGTCAGCGCCATTGCTCAACAGCCAACTATTTTTCAGCTATTGCCTCTTGGTGCCTTAGAGGAATCAAAAGAATTGGGAAAAGTTTCACAAACAACTCCTGTCGAAGTGATCCGAGGGTCAAGAGAATATACGTTTGAACCAAGCCCTGCTGATGTTCTCAATTTTCTTTTGCCAAAACTCATTGAAACCATGCTTTATCAAGCTGTTTTGGAATCCGCCGCCTCTGAACATTCCGCGCGCATGATGGCCATGCGCAATGCCTCGGAGGCAGCGTCTGATATGATTCATGATCTTACTTTCACTTATAACCAGGCACGCCAAGCCGGGATCACGCAAGAAATTGCGGAAATCAGCTCAGGCAAAGCCGCTTTGGAACAAACATAATCTATGAAAGGAATCATCGCACAAGTTATCGGACCGGTCGTGGATGTCCGTTTTGAAGGAACATCCCTTCCGGCCATTCAAACTGCTTTGACCATTAAAAAATCAGATGGGTCCATTTTGGTTTTGGAAGTAGCCCAACATGTGGGGCGATCTCTTGTTCGCACGATCGCCATGTCTTCCACAGATGGTTTGCAACGCGGTATGGATGTTTGGAATACGGAAAAACCCATTTCCGTTCCTGTGGGCCCGGAGACATTGGGACGCATGTTGAACGTAACCGGTGACCCCGTAGACGGACTCGGGGAAGTGAAAACAAAACGTTGTGATCCCATTCACAAGGCAGCCCCCGCATTTGAAGATCAATCCACCAAAGACGAAGTGTTTGAGACCGGTATTAAAGTGATTGATTTGATCTGCCCATTTTTGAAAGGAGGGAAAACGGGATTGTTCGGCGGTGCGGGTGTGGGAAAAACCGTATTGATTCAAGAGCTCATCAACAATATCGCCATCCAACATGGTGGCTATTCAGTTTTTGCCGGGGTAGGGGAGCGCACACGTGAAGGCAATGATTTGTACATGGAAATGAAAGCGTCAGGAGTACTTGCAAAAACCGCGCTGGTATTTGGACAAATGAATGAACCGCCAGGCGCCCGCGCACGCGTCGCTTTGACAGGTCTTACCCTTTCCGAATATTTTCGTGATGATGAAGGCCGCGACGTCTTGCTTTTCATTGATAATATTTTTCGCTTTACACAAGCGGGTTCCGAGGTGTCTTCCTTGCTTGGTCGTGTTCCTTCTGCTGTGGGTTATCAACCGAATTTGGCAACCGAAATGGGGGCGCTTCAGGAACGTATCACGTCTACCAAAAAAGGATCCATCACATCCATTCAAGCTGTGTACGTGCCTGCAGACGATTTGACTGATCCGGCGCCTGCCACCACTTTCGGCCATTTGGATTCCACCGTTGTGCTTGCGCGCTCACTTGCAGAACTCGGTATCTATCCCGCGGTCGATCCTCTTGATTCCAGCTCTACAATTTTGGATCCCAATATCATTGGTCAAGAACATTATGATGTCGCACGCGAAGTGCAGCGCGTCCTGCAGCGCTACAAAGATCTTCAGGACATCATTGCCATTTTGGGAATGGATGAACTGTCTGATGAAGATAAACGCACAGTGTCACGCGCACGTAAAATGCAAAAATTCCTTTCACAACCTTTTTCGGTTGCTGAACAATTCACGGGGTTTGAAGGAAAATATGTCAAACGCGAGGATACGGTTCACAGCTTCAAAGGTATTTTGGATGGCACATATGATCATATTCCCGAACAAGCGTTTTACATGAAGGGGGGTATTGAGGAAGTGGTGAAAGCCGCCGAAAGTCTTTCTTAAACTATGGACATGCTTTCTTTGAAAATCGTTACTCCGGAAAAAATCGTGTTTGAAGATTCTGTCGCCTCCATTACGGTGATGACTCAAAACGGTGAGATCACGATTTTGCCGCATCATATTCCACTTGTCACACGAATGCGTGCGGGAGAATTGTGTTGTAAAAAAAATGGGGAGGAAATTTATCTGGCCGCTTCCACAGGTTTTTTAGAAGTGCGTCCGGGAAATCAAGTGATCATTTTGGCAGATACGGCCGAACGCGTGGAAGAATTGGAATTACAAAAAATCGAATCGGCAAAAATAGCCGCGCAAAAATTACTCGAAGAGACACAGGGAGCCGATGATGTGGCATTTGCAAATGCACTGGCAGGTATGGAACGTGAAAGTGCTCGCTATAAAGTGGCCATCAAACGCCGGCATCCTAAAACTCCTCCTGCGCCACTTAATCCTAAAACATCTTAAATTTTTTCTATGTCCCATACCTGTAAAGCCGCCTTGGTGCGTTGTATGGATTTTCGACTAGATCCGGAACTTACGGATTATGTACGTTCACAAAATCTTCTGCACGACATTGATGTCATCTCGATTGCCGGAGCGGCAAAAAATATCGTGGATGATCCGCAAGGGTTTGTCATGACCCAAATCGGACTATCCGTGAAACTTCATGAAATCACCGAAGTGCATTTGATGCATCATTCCGATTGCGGAGCCTACGGTGGAAGCAAGATGTTTGCTTCTTTGGAAGAAGAAAAAGCCATGCATATCGAGCAAATGCAAAAAGCAAAAGAGGTGATTTCCACCTCTTATCCCTCATTGATCGTTACAATGTTTTTTGCGGTGATCGGGGAAAATCAACACATAAGTTTTGTGGAAAAAGTGGGCTAAGATTTGCCCGCCAATTGTCCGCAAGCCGCAGAAATCTCTTGACCATAAGAAGTACGCAAAGTGGTTATGATATCTGATTCTTTGAGGAGACGCTGAAACGCGTCCCTTTGTTTTTTTGTACTGGAACGTAGATCACCCTCGGCTTTATTGTAAGGAATCAAGTTAACGCGAATGCGATGGGAATCAATGGAATGAATAAAAGTGATAAGTTTTTTTGCATCTTCCGGACGATCATTGATGCCATCAAGAAGGATATATTCAAACGTAAGATGATGGGTGCGGTTTCCTTGTTTTTCCAAATAGGCTTTTGTCCAATCGCGCAGATGATCAAAAAAATCATAAGGGGTGGACGGCATGATACGCGGACGCACCAAAGGGTCGGCACTATGAAGAGAAATGGCCATACGCACAGGCGGCCAAAGAGTATCTTCCAAAAGATGATCCAAGGAGGCAAAAATTCCTGCCGTGGAAACCGTTATTTTTGTAGGACCCACATCCGTATACTCACACAAAATATTCAAGGCATCGCGAACATTCTCATAGTTTGCCATGGGTTCGCCCATGCCCATCACGACAATATTGCTTATCCGCCCATGGATCTGTTCTTGTATTTTATACTGCTGCCAAAAACGATATTGATCCACGATTTCATCTTGACTCAACTGGCGTTTAAGCCCCATGGCACCGGTTGAACAAAATGCACAACGCATAGCGCAACCTACCTGGCTTGAAATACAAATGGTCCAGGCATCCCGCGCATTGCGCATAAGAACAGATTCTATTTCAAGGCCATCGGTCAGTTGCAACAGAGATTTTATGGTTTCGTTGTCCTTTGTTTTTTCTATGGTTTTTACCTGCACTGATATCCAAGAAATGTCTTTTTCCACGGCTTCCCTCAAAAAAGAGGGGAAAGCACTCACTTCCTTCCATCCCTTTGCCTGTGAAAAAAGACCGGATAAGGCTTGTTTCCATCGATAAGAAGGCTCGTTGGGGAAAAGTTTCTGGAATAATTGTTGTCGTGTGGGTATCATAGAATTACCATGATTCCATCATATGGAAGGACGCTTGGCAATGAAACCCTTGCAAAAGGGAATTGTTGACAGGCATCTTTTTATTGCCTGTTGTCCTTACATCATGAAAGATCATAAGGATTATAGAACAAAAAATGTTTTTATGCCTACTTATGTTTCGCAAAAAGGTTTGGATGATCTGAAAAAAGAATTTGAAAAACGCAAGGCTGCCCGCATGATTATTGCTGAAAAAATCGGGGACGCAAAAGAATTAGGTGATCTGTCCGAAAATTTTGAATACCATGCGGCCAAAGAAGAACAGGGACTCAACGAGGCGCGTATGGCACAACTTGAGGAAATGATCAAAGATTCAGTCATGATTTCCGAACAAAAAGGAGGCACCATCATTACGCTTGGCACATCTTTTAAGATTTCTTGCGATGGGGAAGAGAAGCGATTTGAAATGGTAGGATCAGCCGAAGCACATCCTTTTGAAGGAAAAATCAGCAATGAGTCTCCGCTTGGAGCCTCTTTTATGGGACACAAGGTAGGGGACACGGTCAACGTAGACATTCCATCTGGAACAAAGACCTATCAAATTTTAGAAATCACCTAAGCAGAAGAACTCATCACCTCATTTCTATGATCCAAGAAGAACAACAACGCCGCGAGCGTCTGGCACACTTGCGCGAGATCGGTCAAAATCCTTATCCCGCTCGTGTAAAACGCGACCTGTCCATACAGAAATTTTTGAAAGATTTTGAAGATCTTACAGCATCACAAAAAAAAGTCTCTCTTGTCGGACGCCTACGCTCTTTGCGTAAACACGGTGGACTTACTTTTTTGACGCTTGATGATGGTTCTGGAGCTGTGCAAATTGTCTGCACCAAGGATGCGCTTAGCGAAGATGTGTATGCAACATTTGGAAAAACTGTAGATGTCGCGGATTTTCTTGAAGTCACCGGTCATCCGTTTCTCACACAAAAAGGAGAACGTTCTTTGAAGATCACTCATTATCAAATCATTACAAAAACATTACTTCCGCTTCCGGAGAAATGGCATGGACTTTGCGATGTAGAAACTCGTTACCGTCAGCGGTATTTGGATTTGATCATGAACACGGAAGTAAAACAAAAAATGATGCAACGTTCATTGATCATCACCGCCATCAGAACCGTTATGCAGACAAAAGGTTTTATAGAAGTGGAAACACCAACACTGCAACCTATCTATGGTGGAGGGTTTGCTCGTCCGTTTAAAACCCATCATCACACATTGGATGCGGATTTTTATTTGAGAATTTCAGATGAAATGTATTTAAAACGTTTGCTCGTGGGTGGATTTGAAAAAGTGTACGAGATTACAAAAGTTTTTCGAAACGAAGGAATGGATCGTGATCACAATCCTGAATTCACCATGTTCGAAGCCCAAGTGGCCTACGAAGATTATCGCTATGGCATGGATTTATTTGAAGAGATTTTTGAGACATCGGCAAAAACCGTTTTGGGAACAACACAGATCGTCCATGAGGATATGGTGATTGATGTGAAGCGTCCTTGGCCGCGACTCACTCTTGTTGAATCCGTACAGTCTATCGGTGGAGTAGACGTTTCGCATTGGCAAAATGCAGATGAAGCAAAAAAAGAATTGGCAAAAAAATTACCGACAAACAAAGGGACCGAACTTGAAAGAATGCACACGATCGGTGAAATCATCGCCTTTGCTTTTGAAGAACTGGTGGAAGAAAAACTCCTACAGCCCACCATCATTTATGATTATCCCGTGGAAGTTTCTCCTTTGGCGAAAAAAGGTGTTGATCCGCGTTTTTCCGAACGCTTTGAAGCGTTTGCTCTTGGAAGTGAGATCGGGAATAATTATTCCGAACTCAATGATCCGCTCGATCTCACACAACGTTTTATCGAAGAAAAGAAAAAAGCTGAAGCCGGTTTTGAAGAAGCTCATCAAACTGATCTTGATTATTTGGAAGCGATTAAACATGGTATGCCTCCGGCCTGCGGTCTTGGAATAGGAATTGATCGCATGGTCATGCTTCTTACCGGTTCATCCAATATCAAAGAAGTTATTTTGTTTCCCACCTTGCGTCCTCTTGATACGGATGCCTCCTAACACATGTCCCGCCATCGAACCTGGATCGAAATCAACGAGCGTGCATTGCAACAAAACATCAACACGCTCCAAGGACTTCTCTCCGGAGGGGCGCGTTTTTGTGCAATCGTCAAAGCAAACGCTTATGGACACGGATTGAAAGAAGTCACACATATTGCCGCAAGACAGGGGGTGGACGCGTTTGGAGTGGACACCATTGAGGATGCTCTTTTAATTCGTTCCTGGCTCCCCAGCGCCCTTGTGCTTACCTTGGGGTATGTATTGCCCGAGCAATATGAAGAAGCCGTCCATGAGCGCATTCATCTCACCATGTATGATTTGGATGCCCTGCGACTCCTTGAGGAGGAAGCAAAAAAACAAGCGGGAACAGCCTTTGTTCACTTGAAGATTGAAACCGGCACCCAACGTCAAGGTTTGTCTGAATTTGATCTTAAACGATACTTGCAATCACTTTCTACGTTCCCGCATATTCAAATTGCAGGGGTGTCCACTCATTTTGCCAATATCGAGGATACCTCTGACACGAGTTTTGCCACCTTGCAATTTCACCGATTCCAAAAAACTGTGGAGCAAATACAAACCGCTGGGATTCAACCAGAACATATCCATTGCGCATGCAGTGCGGCTATCATTTTATATCCTTCCACCCACGGTTCTTTAGTGCGAGCGGGAATTTCTCTCTATGGTGTTTGGCCGTCTGAAATCACGGAGACAACGACACGGCGCCACGGAATCGCCTGTGACCTACGACCCGTCTTGTCGTGGAAAACGCGCATTGCTCAAGTACGATCCATTCCTGCCGGAACACCCATTTCGTATGGGATGACCGAGACTGTGTCAAAACCCACCCGTATTGCTGTGATTCCTGTGGGCTATTGGGATGGATATGATCGATCCCTTTCCTCTGTTGGAGAAGTATTGATCGCAGGAAATCGTTGTAAAGTTCTTGGGCGCATTTGTATGAACATGATGATGGTGGATGCATCGAGCGTCCCTCACATAGAGCCGGGACAAGAAGTGATTTTGATCGGGCGATCCGGAAGACACGAAATCTCCGCATCGGTTCTTGCCAAACAAGCGAAGACTGTGCCCTATGAAGTTTTAGCGCGTCTCAATCCTTTATTGCCTCGGCAGGTCATTTCAGAAACCATCGTATGACACGCCGACCGCGTCCTATTCTCCGCTTTCAAAAAACGCAATATGCGCGTCGACGATTTCAAAATCCTTATTTTCGTCATACTCCTCCTTGTTTTTGGAAAAAAATACTTCCTTGGTTGGTACTTATTTTTCTTTTCTTTTCTTTTTTGCTCTGGGTGGTTTTTGGCTCGCCCATTTTCCGCATCACTCAAGTCACCCTACAAGGAGCAAGCCCTTCTTCTTCCGGTGAACTGCAAATCCAAGTGGATTCTTTTCTTTCCACACGTCGTTTTCTTTTTTTTCACAATCACAATCATTGGTTATTCGATGAGGAATCATGTCGATCTTATCTTGAACAATTTTATGCGTTTGAAACGCTGATATTTGAATTCATTGATCTTCATCAATTGTTTATCACCGTGCAAGAAAAAACTTCTTCCTTCCTCTGGGAAACCGACAATCATACCTTTGTCGTTGATCTACAAGGAACCGTGGTGCGTGAAATAACCCCCACAGAACAACAATGGCTCACCTCTGCTGCGCCTCCTGCGGAAAACGACCCCCTCCCCGAAGAACAACAGTCTTTTTTAAAACTTCCTCGTTTTCGTGATCTTAACAATGCTCCCATTGCTCCGGGTCTTGTTGTGGCTTCCCGGGAAGAAATCACTTCCATTTTTTCTTTTCAGCAAACGCTCACAACACTCTCTATCCCTTTTTTGGAAACACAAATCGATCGACTTTCAGGAAAATGGATTGGGATCCTGACAAGTGACGGATATCTGGTGTTATTTGATGCGGCGGGAGATGTACAAGCACAAGCGATGCGACTGCAAAGTGTATTGAAAGAATCCATCCCCGATCCTTCTGTCTTAGATTATATCGACTTACGCTTTGGAGACCATGTATACTTTAAGTGATAGAATCCGTCTGCCACCACTCACAATAATTTCAAATGATTCCTATGAAAACCATTTTTTCTTACGACAAACGATATCTTTGGACAAAAGGGGAGAGGAGTCTTTCCAAAATCGCTTTCCGCCAACTTCTACAGACAAAAACAAAAGGGGCTGTGGAAACCGTGAGAAAAAATCTCATGACCCATGAAACGTCGGTTGTTTCTTTACCGTTTGCTTCTACAGAAGAAATACAATCGTGGGCTTTTCATATCCAGAAAACCTATACTCACCTTTTAGTGATTGCCACGGGTGGATCGAGTTTGGGTGCACAGGCAATAATACATGCCATTGCAGGGAGCACTTCAAAAACCAAGGTGCTTTTTCTTTCCAATCCTGATCCGGATGAATACAGACGTATCACAAAAGGATTACCTTGGGTAACCACCGGTGTTTTGGTTATTTCAAAGTCTGGAAAGACGCTTGAGGTACTTTCTCTTTTTCTTCTTGTGCGCGAGCAACTCCAAAAAAAATTGGGAAAGCAACACACTTCTCATCTTTTTATTTTAACCCAATTTGATGAAAATCCTCTTTACCTTTTTGCAAAAGAACAAGGGTATACTCTTTTGCCTCATGTTGATATCGGTGGACGATTTTCCGTTCTTTCTTCTGTGGGTCTTCTTCCGGCAGCGGTATCGGGAGTTCCCATTGCCGATCTTTTAAAGGGAGCAGCCGATCTTTTAGGAGAGTATCAAAAGCAAGGATTCTCACATGCGGTGAGTCATTTTGTCACGGCCCAATACCTTGCCTACACGCTTGGAAAAACAGAACAGATCCTCATGCCTTATACGGAACGTTTGACACTCTTTACCAAATGGTACCGACAATTGTGGGCAGAATCTCTTGGGAAAGAACGGCGGGGAAGGGGAGTGGGTCCTACCCCCATTGATGCCTTGGGGACTGTGGATCAACATTCACAAATCCAGCTTTACAATCAAGGATTGAAAAACAAAATTTTAACATTTATAGAACTGACAAATTTTGATGAAGAGTCTCCTGTTCTTCGGAAGATTGCTGGGCTCCCTGACGCATTTAAAGAGGCTGCAAGCCCCCTTTCACTGATCGTGCGAGCTTCCTGTCGTGGAACGGCCTGCGCATCTGCTACACACGAAAGTCCGGGAGGAATTCTTTCCGTTCCAAAACTTGATGCTTATCATCTTGGAGCATTATTCCTATTTTTTGAACTGGCCGTTATTTTGTATGCGGAGCTTCTTCAGGTGAACCCCTATGACCAGCCGGGTGTAGAAGAAGGAAAAAGACAAATCAAAAAATTATTATCTTCCTTATGAATGAAGATATAACCCCACCTTCTCCCTTTTATGGTGTCGTAAAATAGGATTATTTTTTTAAGTACCTTACAGGGAAGGGGATTTTCATTTTTCGTTTGAATGATGGTCTTTTTTAAAAATCTTATAAAAAATGTATAGAAGAACTAGATGGGGTTAAATCCCATAAAAAAATACGGATGATCTAAAGATCTTAAAAAAGTATTCGACACCTGTTTTTATTTAAAAAAGATAAGGTATCGCTCTTTCTTGGTCGTTTAGGGGGGAGGAACCCTCCTTACAGGGACAAGAAGGACAGGAAGATGCGTTGTGAAAGGTACGATCCTATAGGTCTTTTCTTTCCCTAGTGTCGTCTAAGTCTTATTGTGCGACACTACAGAGATAAAAAGAAAATGTCCTTATTTGGGACATTTTTTATTTCTCACCTTAGTCTTTTTTCCTCCCCCCCTACCCTAAAACAGCCGGAAGAATATCCGTCATGTAGATGAGTAAAAGCAAGATTGCTCCTATAAGGAAAAAAGCGATACCCAACATTGTTAACGCTTTAATAATTGCATCGTCTTCCATAATTCCTCGAAGCATATGGATACTCAATCCCAAAAAAACGATAAGCGGTGTAAGGAAAAGAAACCAGCTAATAATTTTTACAGCAAGAATCATATTAATAAGAAAGTAGATACGTCATGGGATCCACAGGAATACCGTTTAAACGCACTTCAAAGTGCAAATGAGGTCCGGTTGATAATCCCGCCCCTTGCGTACCAGGCATGCCACCCGTATAACCGATGATATCCCCTCTTGAAACAAATTGATCTGCTGTGACCTCAATCCCAGACATGTGGGCGTACAAAGTTGCAATACCATTGGCATGGATGATCATCACGTAATTACCATACATGTTTCCAAGACGTGTCCAAGCAACGTATCCAGGAGCTGCTGCTTTAAGCGGTGTCCCCTGCCCTGCTGGAATATCGATCCCGGAATGCTCGAATAAATGGCGGAACGGATACGTAGGGTCGTGAAATGTCGCAGAAAGTCCACGCACCGGATCCACCGGCCAAGAAAGGACCGTATTATCCCCATACTCATCATTTTGTGTGATTCTTGACTCCATTTCCTTTTGAAGCAAGGAAACCTCGTAGTTCAAGTATTGTTGTTCCTGCTGCACTTCTTTTAACAATTCTTGAAATTGGGTTTCTGATCTTGCGGTTGCAAGCAACAAACTGTCCTTGGCATAACTTTCTTTTTCCAGGGCGACAAATTGTTGTACCAAATCTTCTCCCAATTGATCCAACTGTTCCCGTTTCGTCTGTTGAATTGTTTTTGCGCTGACCACTTGATTTTTTGATGTTTGTGTCGCCTCCAGGGAATCTTTCAAATCGCGATTCATATCCTCCAAATAACGGAGGTGATCAAAAATGTCAGAAAAAGATTGACTGCCAAAATAGACTTCCAAAGACAATTTATTATCTTGAACTTGCATGGATTGCAACACTTCTTTAAGGACCATTTTTTGATCTTCCCACTGCTGTTCCAAAACAGTTAACTGTTTTTCCAATAAAACGATTTGTGTGTTGACAAGATCAATTTCTTCGTTGGTTGCTTCAATATCAAGCTTGGCCTTTGCCATTCGATTTTCCAAAAGCTCCATTTCATTTTGAATGGAAACTTTTTCCGATTCTTTTTGCCGAATCTTTTGACTGTAAGCTTCAATCTTTTGATTAAGATAATCGATGTCTTCTTGTTTGGTTTTGATATCTTGATTGAGATCATTGATTTCTGCGCTGACATCCTCTTGTGCCCACAGGGGCGAAACATAAAAACCTCCGACCATACAGATACAGAAAATCAAAACCGCGCCTACGAAGAAGCCGCGACCTTTTGCAGAGCGCATTGAAGACGTTGAAGACTTTCCTCCTTTCCACATACCCATAAAAGTTCAAAGGGACTTGAAGAATGCTGAGCGCCTGAAAGCGCTACGCGCAATGGCCAAAGCACATTCCCACTGGGAATTTCATTACTCTCAATATACTGCCAAATGGCCTTCTCGATCAATGGAAGATCTTCCCATGTTGCTTCGGGAAAATCGGTACACATCCGCAACAAAGCTTCCATGTGTTTTTTTGCATCAAGAACATCGGACTTTTTCCACACCAAAAGTGCCACATCATACTCTGGAATGATGAGATATTCCTGAATCTTGGATGGAATTTCATCAAAACGAACAAGACGCTCTTTTTCCACGTGATAGATACGTTGTAATTTTTCTTGAGAAACACCAAAATCGGACAGAGTGAATTTTTGGCAGTACTCAAGGTAAGTCTCCTCTGGCAATTGACGAATATACATTCCGTTCATCCAATCTAATTTTTCTCGATTAAAAATTGCTCCGCTTTTGTTGATTTTTTCCAAGGCAAATTCTTCGGTGAGCTCGGACACGGAATAAATCTCTTGATTCCCTTTTGGATTAAATCCCAGAAGGGCGATAAAATTCAACAAAGCTTCAGGCAAATACCCTTTTGCCAAATAATCTTCCACAGCCACATCTCCTTGACGTTTAGAAAGTTTGGAACGGTCTTCATTCAAAATAAGAGGCACGTGGGCAAAAACCGGAAGCTCCCAACCAAACGCACGGTACAGCAAAACATGTTTTGGCACAGAAGAAATCCACTCTTCTCCACGAATGATATGCGTGATCCCCATATAGTGATCATCCACAACAACCGCGAGATGGTATGTGGGGAATCCGTCAGATTTAAGAAGTACTTGATCATCCACCTCTTGATTGGCAATGGTGATTCTTCCGCGAATCACATCTTCAAAAGAGGTCTCCCCTTCCGGCACCAACAATCGAATAACATACGATTCCCCCTGTTCCAATCGTTTTGTTATTTCTTCTTTTGACAACGAAAGGCAATGACGATCATATTTGGTCGGCATCTTGGCGATTTCTTGTTGATATCGCAATTGCGCCAAACGATCTGATGAGCAAAAGCAATAATAGGCTTTCCCTGATTCTACGAGTTCTTTTGCGTGCTTTTGATAAATGGCTAAGCGTTGCGATTGAATATAAGGGCCATGATCCCCTCTTTGCTCCAATGTGCCATTGACGGAAAACGGACCCTCTTCATAGATGATTCCCGTTATGGCTAAGGTGCGCAAAAGACTTTCTATGGCGCCCTCCACATAACGTTGCTGGTCCGTGTCCTCAATGCGTAATACCATTTTCCCCCCTTGTTTTCGCGCAAAAAGATAATTATAAAAAGCTGTCCGAAGACCGCCGATATGAAGAAATCCTGTGGGTGACGGAGCAAAACGTGTTTTCACATTCATACATTCTTTTCCTCTTTTTTTCTTACAAATAGCTTTCGTATTGTATCCCAAATAACCAGGGTCGGGAAGATGATCACAGCTGTAAAAATGCGCTTTAAACGTTTAGGTTCACACCAAAGTCTCCATAACCATTCAAACCCAAAACGTTGAAAAATTTTTGGAGCGCGTTTTATTTTTCCTGATAAAAAATCAAATGCTCCTCCTACGCCCACGGCGATTTTTACGGACGGGAAAAAATCCTTATGTCCTAAAATCCAACGTTCTTGTTTTTCGTGACCCAAAGCCACAAATAAAATATCCGGCTGTACTTCTTGAATGCGCCCCACCACTTGAGCGTCTTCTTTAAACTTCCATTCTCCTTCTTTATACAAAAGTTCTCCCCCGCTTTCGCCAAAAATTTGAAGATGAGGAAAGTTCACATGAAGCTTCTGCAGGGTTAGCCCGATAACCTCATCTGTTGATCCCAAAAGAAAAACCGTTTTTTTATGTAAAGCCGCATACATAAGTAGCGCATGTATGATGTCATTTCCTGTCAGACGTTGAAGCCCTCTTCCCTGTGTGAGAAAAACGAGCCAGGAAACTCCTACCCCATCGGCAACGCACAGAGACATTTTTTGAAGCGCTTGTTGAAATTCCTTATGATTATGAGAGGCGACAAGCATCTCGGGATTAACGGTCGCAATCGCGTGAAACCCGGGATCATCAAAAAAACTTAAAAGGAGTTCGTGAATTTTTTCTCGCGAAAGAGCACAGACGGGAATATCGAGTACACATGTTTTTTTCATAAAGGAAACGAGGCGAGTGTCTCATACAAACTTCCCGCAGGCGTGAGTTTGCTTTTCATCAGCTCAAAAGAGGTGACAGAAAAAGAAAGAGGCGACCATGGTATTTTTTCCGGCTGCAAAACTTCGGACTGAACTTTTACGCGCCCCAAAGTGATATGAGGAGTCCAAGGTCTTGTATCCACAGAAAGACCCATACCCACAAGGACATCAGCCAAACGTTTATAAAGCCCTAATGCTTGCGTCGGTAAAGAAGTGGAAACAAGCAAGGTGTGTGGTTGCTTTTTATGGGGAAACGCTCCGACTTCTTTCAAAGTCAAAAAAAATTCTTCCGGGTAGCTGCGCGCGGCCAACTGTTCCCTCAATATCACCTCTAAAACTCTTTTTTCTTCCACTAAAAAATGTAAGGTGACATGAAAATTTTCAGGTTCTACCCAAGAAACCTTGCTATATACCATCTGTATCCGCATCGCTTCCTTTATTTTTGACAACTCTTGTTTGACTTCGGAAGGAAGATTGATTGCTAAAAATAATCGCCACATAATTCTGTAAATCAGTGTACCAAATTTTTGACAATCGTGATCTGGCACTCTATACTTGAGAGTGCTAAATTCATTGTTTTTTTATGATTCCAAACAATTTTACCCACAAGGCACAAGAAGCGATCCAAAATGCCCATAACTTGGGTGTGGAAAACGGACAACAAGGTGTAGACCCCATTCATCTGCTTGCCGTTCTCGTGAGTCAAGATGACGGGGTGGTAACCGCCGTCGTCAATAAAATCACTCCACAACTGACCGATCTGCGTGCCAATATCGATAATATTCTCGAAGGCCTTCCAAAATCCGCGCATCATACACAAGGAGGTTTGGGTCAAGTTTTTCTTTCTCCCGATGTCGTTCGTGCATTTCAACAAGCGCATAAAAAAGCAAAAGGGTTTGGAGATGAGTTTATTTCAACCGAACATTTGCTCTTGGGTCTTCTTGTGATCAAACCAATCAACAGTCTTCTGGCTCGTTATGAAGTAACAGAGGAGACCATCATGCAAGCGCTCAAAGATATTCGCGGCAATCAAAAAGTGGATTCTCCCGAGCCGGAATCTCGTTATCAAGCGCTTGAAAAATATAGTTTGAACTTAACTGAAATGGCGCGTAAAGGCGAGCTTGATCCCATCGTCGGACGCGATGCGGAAATCCGGCGTGTCATGCAGGTTCTTTCCCGTCGCACAAAAAATAATCCTGTTTTGATCGGAGAAGCCGGGGTGGGAAAAACCGCCATTGTCGAAGGGCTCGCGCAGCGCATTGTCGCCGGAGATGTCCCCGAAATGCTCAAAGATAAAGAAATCGTTTCTCTGGATTTGGGATCCATGGTTGCCGGAACAAAATATCGTGGAGAATTTGAAGATAGGCTTAAGGCAGTCATCAAAGAAATCGAGCAATCCGCAGGCAAAATGATTCTCTTTATTGATGAGCTCCATACCCTGGTGGGTGCGGGCACATCCGAGGGAAGCCCTTTGGATGCCTCTAACATGCTTAAACCATCTTTGGCGCGCGGTAAGCTCCATGCCATTGGCGCCACGACCATCAAAGAATATCAAAAACATATCGAGAAAGATCAGGCTCTCGAACGTCGCTTTCAGCCTGTCGTTGTGGAAGAACCATCAGTTGAAGATACCATCGCTATTTTGCGCGGTATTAAAGAAAAATATGAGGTACACCACGGGGTGCGCATCAGTGATCCCGCCTTGATCGCCGCCTCTGAACTTTCTCATCGTTATATCACGGATCGTTTTCTTCCCGATAAAGCCGTGGATTTGATCGATGAAGCCAGCTCGGCCTTGCGTATGCAAATTGATTCCATGCCCGAAGAACTTGATATCATGAAACGCGATTTGATGCGCCTCGAAATCGAGCGCAAAGCTCTCGAAAGCGAAGAAGATAAACATTCCAAAGAACGCAAAAAAGAAATTGAAGAACAAATCGCAAACCTGCGTGAAAAAACCGATGCGCTGGAAGGCAAATGGAAAAATGAAAAAGAAAAGATTACGGCGATTCGTACCATTAAATCCGAAATTGAAAAACTCCGTGCCGAAGCTGAAATACAAGAACGCAAAGGAGACTTGGAAATGGTGGCAAAAATTCGTTATGCGCAAATTCCGGAAGCGGAACGAAAATTAACCGACGCTACAAAATCCCTTGCACGTTTACAAAAAGAACGCGGCATTTTGAAAGAAGTGATTTCTGAAGAAGACATTGCTAACGTTGTTTCCCGCTGGGTGCATATCCCGGTTTCCAAAATGTTGGAATCCGAATTGCAAAAACTCACTCACATGGAAGAAGAGCTGCAAAAACGCGTGGTGGGTCAAAAGGAAGCCATTCTTGCTGTCAGCAACGCTCTACGTCGTTCTCGAGCCGGCATTGCTGAGGAAAATCGCCCCATAGGCTCTTTTATCTTCTTGGGTCCCACAGGGGTGGGAAAAACCGAGCTGGCACGCGCCTTAGCCGAATTCATGTTTCATGATGAATCCGCCTTGATCCGCCTCGACATGTCCGAATATATGGAAAAACACGCTGTGTCCAAAATGATCGGATCCCCTCCCGGTTATGTGGGCTATGACGAAGGTGGGCAGTTAACCGAACTTGTGCGCCGCAAACCCTATTCGGTTCTCTTGTTTGATGAAGTGGAAAAAGCGCATCCCGATACGTTCAATATCCTGCTTCAAATCATGGATGATGGGCACTTAACCGATGCTAAGGGCCGTAAAGTCAATTTCAAAAACACCATCATTATCATGACGAGCAATATCGCGACAGATCTCATCCAACACACGGGGCATGCCATGGGCACCATGGGATTTGTAAGCGAGGAGGGCGAGGAAGAAAAACAATCCAAAGAAATGATCATGGAACGCATGAAAGAACATTTTCGCCCAGAATTCTTGAACCGTCTGGATGAAATCATCGTCTTTCACTCTCTCGCTGAGGATCAAATCGCGGATATTGTGGAACTGCAAATCAAGCGCGTGGCTACCCGTCTTGTAAAACAAAGAGATATCGAGCTCATTGTCACTCCAGCCGCCAAAAAACTTCTGGCCAAGAAGGGGTATGAACCCGCTTATGGGGCTCGTCCGCTCAAACGTGTGATCCAACATTTGATTCTCGATCCTCTCTCTTTGCAAATCGTCAGTGGAGAAGTGAAAGGAGGAGCCAAAGTAACGATCGGAGCCAAAGGAGAAGAAATCGCAATCACAACAAAATAATATTACTCAAGCAAAATTACCCGTCACACACGGGTGATTTTGCTCTTCATCTCTGAGGTGAGGTACAAAAAGAAAAACCTCTCCTATGAGAGGTTTGCGCTAGACAGGTTCTACACAAGTGATCCGATCGTTTTCCCCGATCACCGCAAAAAACATTAGAACGGTCAATGAGGGATAAGAGGTGGAAATCACCTCTTTTGCTTTTTGCATTTGCTCGATATGCATGGCTTTTTCTTCTTCCAAAGAAGCAAACATCCTGCTTCCACCATAGGCTCCGCAATCGGAATGATGCATCAAATGCACTTCGGTGATTTCATGAAGTTTTACGGATAGTCCGATTTGGGTCATGACAAACCCTTGCGGATCATCCACGATATTTTTTGCCGCTCCGGCAATCGAGATCACATCAATGTCGTGCAGAAGATTTTGTGCACGTACATAATCCGTGAGTTCCGGATCCAGCCGAAAATCCATACAACGCACCAAGGCGGCTTTGCAGGTATGAGACATAGGAGGACCTCGTTCTAAAAGAAGTTGCTCATTTTGGTCAAAAGCGATGGTTCATCCGCAGGGCGTGGAAACGCAGCGATCACACCTGCTTTGACAGGCTGTACTGTAAAAACAACGGGTTCTTCTCCTACAATACCAACTGGGGTTACAAAAACCGACTGGCCACCTTTGATATGAGGCGTCATCCGAACAACCGTGATCTCGTTGCCAGACACTTTCTCGCGTTCGGCAGGTGGGGAAACAAGAAACTCAATCGTATAATCAGATGTTTCCGATACATGATTATCTTTCAAAAACCAATCCGGCGGGATGAGCGCGCAGGTGTCCATGGAAAATTCTTCCAAAACAACATTGGCGTTCATAAACACATCCCCGTGAGCGTTATAAAGGACGATCCATCCGGAGAGAGCCGAAGGAAATTCCCAATTGGTGGTAGACTTGTGCACGCAAATCGCCACTTCGATATCTCCCGGCCTGGTTTCTTCGCTTGTGACCGGATCTGATTTGCCGCATCCGGGAAAGAGGAAGATCCCAGCTCCAATAATGATGCAGAAAAACAGACCAACGATCACCACCCGAATCCAAATGGGAACATCGGTTTTTCCATTTTCGTCTACGAAAAAGCGAAAGCACATGGTCTCTCCTGTGTAGGGACGGGGGGTTTCCTCGCCCATGTATTTTGAATTTTGTGTAGATTGAAAAGAACAACTCACCACAAAAGTGATAGCTCACTATGTTTGAAAACCGCTATTTTGTCAATGGAAAAATACAAAAAATCCTTCAAAAATAAGCAAAAAAGTAAAAGCTGATCCATGTTATAATAGAACCATATGCGTCAATGGATTGCTTTTTTAAGTGTTGTCTCCATTTGTACTTCTCTTACTCCCCTCCCCCTCTTTGCAGAAACCGAGGTGGATTACAATTATCTTCTCGGGGACGATGAACTCACGGATATGACGGCCATGGATTTTGAAACCCTCGAGGCCTTCTTAACTCGCGGGTCACTTGCAGACTATGAAACCGAGGATGTAAATGGACATTGGGAATCTGCCGCTCAAGTTATTTGGGATTCTGCTCAAGCATTTGATCTCAACCCGCAATTCATCTTGACGATGTTGCAAAAAGAACAAAGTCTCATTGAGGATCCTGATCCATCACAAGATCAGCTCGCATGGGCCATGGGCTATGCGGTTTGTGACGATTGTTCCAAATCTGATCCTTTTATTCAAAAATACAAAGGCTTTGGTAATCAAATCTATTACGCATCCAAGCGCATTCGTGAATCTTTTTTGGATGATCTGGAATCTCGCGGTTATACCGAAAACGGTCTGGGACCCGGAATCGAAATCGAAATTGATGACATCTTGGTTGTGCCTGCCAATAATGCCACCTCGATTCTCTATGCCTACACACCGCATCTTCAAGGTAATGAAAATTTTTCTTTAATCTGGGATCGTTGGTTCACTCACACCTATCCAAGCGGTACTTTACTTCAAGACAAAGAAACCGGCGGCATCTGGTATATCCAATTTGGCCGACGTCGCGCCATCACCTCTCGATCTGCTTATCTATCCCGCTTCCCTACTCAACCGGTCATCGCGGTATCTGAATCTGTCATCAATCAATATCCCGAGGGTGATCCCATCAGTTTTCCTAACTACTCTCTCTTACGCTCTCCCCGAGGTACGGTGTATTTGATTGTGGATGATACGCGTCGAGGAATTGATTCCCAAGAGGCGTTCCGTGCTATTGGATTTAACTCGGACGAAATCATTGATGTGACATGGGACGATCTTGCTGTTTATGAAGAAGGAGAACCTATCACGATCGCTTCTGTCTCTCCCGGCGGATCTTTGATGCAAAACACGACAACCGGAGGAGTCTATTTTGTGGAAGAAGGAAAAAAATATCCGATCATGTCCAAACAAATTTTAAAAGCGCGTTTTGATGGATGGGCTATTTTTCCACAATCACCGGAGGATTTGGAAGCCTATCCCACAGGTGATTATGTCACCTTCCCCGATGGAACCTTGGTCTTAGCCGAAGGATCACCTGACGTCTTTGTGATCTCCGAAGGTAAACGCCGCCTGATTCCGGATGAATCCACTTTTTTGGCTTATGGCTGGGAGTGGCCACAAATCATCGTAACCAACGAACGCTCAGTTCTCCTCCAATCTTTGGGAGAAGAAATACCTTCGATTTTAGATCAGTCTGAATCCACTATTTTTGATACGGCTTATTAAGTCGCTTATGTTTCCTTTTTCACACTCTTCCCGTCGCGATGGTATAGATCGATCACCTTCCGAATCCGTCGCTCATCCCTTTGCCGCCCCTGCGGAGGCAGTCCCGCCTGTGGCGGATCCCGCCGTAGGCGGGAGGGTCCGGCGTACTTCGGCAAACCTAAGCGAAGCCATCATGGATTCGGTTTCAAGTGTCCGTGATTCTCTTCACGAACGTTATCGCTCACACTTCAATATTCTCCGCAGGGAGATTATTGATTTTACAAAAGCTCACGACATTCCAATAGAATCTCTTGCCAAACCAGATCTCCTCCGTGAAGCTGCCGGCAAACTCTCCACCCAAGATCTTGAGCGACTTGCCAATCTTCTTGAACGCTTTGAGTACCTCATTGTCAAAAAAGAACCTGGGAAAGAAAAACTCCCCGAACATCTTCAAGAAATTGAGCGTCTTTACCATCTTGAGGATCAATACACTTCCCAAGTGACATTTCTTGAATACGTAGGGATTCTCAAAGAAGGAGCCATTATTGGGATAGATGGTCACGAGTACCCCATCCCAAAGCTTGAACAAATAGCTCTCCGTCTATTTGAACGCCGTGGCGAACTTTCCGCTAAGCACGACCAAGGTTTTACCAAACTTCTTTTGGTTCCTTTTGGAATGAACCTCGATATGCTTATCTCCACTCTCAAACAATTCCTTCTGGATTATAAAGGGTCCCATCCTGATTTTATGTTTGACACAGATGATCCCATCTCAAACATAAGAAAGCGCCTGAAAAGATCCGATACTACGGACACAGAAGCTTTTCAAAATGCAAATGGAGGAGATCATCAAGAACTTGTTTACTACCCACTGTTTTTTAATGAAAATCATCAAGGTAAAACAAAAACGAAAATCCTTGAAGATCAAAGTGTTAACCCAGCTTCCTTTCCTGGCTGGACAGTCCATTTGTTTCAACCTTCTGATCCTTCAAATCAACATTCCCTAGGCTTTGCCCCCATTCCCGAAGAAAAAGGAACAACCCAGGGAAATGAAATTCCTCGACAAGATTTGAAAACAGGAAAATACAGCTGTGAATATCTCGATATTCTTGGAAGTGCGAAACAACAAGATTCTCCTTATTGTCATGAATCCGGCCTCACCCCAGAGGACTGGATTAGTGCTTTCATGATGCATCTTCATGAAACCGGAAAACCTTTAGACGAGAATAAAAGTTGTTATCTTGTGGGAGCTTTTTTCCCTTCCCTTGGTATTCCGCGAGCTTCTTGGAGTATAGATTATATGGACGGGCGTAGTTATGGGAGTAATCGTGTATCTTTGAATATTCAATATATTCACGGGACATCTTCTGACATAGGCTCTCGTTTTTCAGTGATTATTTAGCTCTATTTATGTCTCCTCTCCGTTCATCTTTCGAATCCACCCCATCCGTCATCCCCACAGAGGCACATTCCTCCAATGACCGCCATCCCCGCGGAGGCGGGGATCCATCGTCTTCTGCGCTTCTTGGCGAAGCCATCATGGATTCTGTTTCAAGTGTCCGTGATTCTCTTCCCGAACGTTATCGCTCACACTTCAATATTCTCCGCAGCGAGATTATTGATTTCACAAAAGCTCACGGGATTCCAAAAGAATCTCTTGGCAAGCCTGACCTCCTCCGCGAGGCGACCTGTAAACTTTCCACTTCAGATCTTGAACGACTTGCCAATCTTCTCGAACGCTTTGAGTATCTTGTGAAACACAAAGAACTCATGAAAGAAGACTATACTGAAGCCCTCGAGTATGTGGAGAAGTATTATCACCTCAAAAAGCAATACGATTCCCAAGTCTCCCTTCTTGAACAAGTAGGTATTCTTCATCCAAAGAAAAAATCAAAGCACATACAAAAACTTTCTACTTTTTTTCGCTCCCTTCTTCCTTATGGAAAAAAGAAAAGACCCGAAGTTTCAACTGTTCCTGAGACCCCAGAGATACTTTGTATAACTGGTATTGATGACAACGAGTATCCCATTCCCACACTTGAGCAGATTGCTTCTCGTCTCTTTGAGCGTCGTGAAACTCTAAAAACCAAACACGACCAAGGCTTTACCAAACTCCTCCTTGTTCCCTTTGGGATGAGTCTTGATAGTCTCCGAGAAACACTCAAACAATTCCTTCTTAAGTATAAGAAGGGTCATCCCTCTTTTGGTCTTGATACTGATAATCCTCTCTACACATGGTTAAACTATCAGGGAGCAGACATGGGGGATTTCCCAAACCTTGTCTATTATCCACAGTTTCTTACAAAAAAAGGTCATGGAGGGAAGACAAAAGCACAGATACTCAAAGAACAATCCGAAGGACAATGGACCCCTGCCTTCGCAGGGGTGGCAGGAGGGAGTGGAACAAGGTTCCATGGCTGGATCGTTCATCTTCTCCAACCATCAAACCCAGACTCACAAGACATCGAAGTTCCCATGGGCTTTGCCCTTATTCCTCGTGAAGGCCAAGAAACACCCAAAGGTGACCTCACCCCTCGTCCTTCTCTTGAAGCAGGTAAATCTCCTGATGAATATCTTTCCATTCTTCAAAAAGCTCAAGATGACAAAGGCTCTCCCTATCATGGTGAAACAGGCATGACTCCCGAAGATTGGATCATGGCCTTTATGCTTCATCTTTCTGAAACAGGAAAACCACTGGACAACTTTGCAAATGGCATGGAGAGCATCTCTTACCTTACGGGAGCTTTTTTTCTTTCTTCCAGCCTTGTGCCAGGCGTGTATTGGAGCAGTGTTGATGATGGTCGGGCTTTTCTTGGCGGGGACGGATATTACGATCGAGCCAGCAATTTCGGCGCGCGATCTTCGGTGATCGTTTAATCTTTGATGTCTATGTCTCTTTTTCGACCAACTTTTGAATCCTCTCCCTCCGACACCCCTGCGGAGGCAGGGGTCCAGCGTACTTCGGCAAACTTCCACGAAGCCATCATGGATTCGATTTCAAGTGTTCGCGATTCTCTTCCCAAACAACACCGCGCGCACTTTGAAACTCTGCGTCAAGAGATCATCATTTTTACCGAGGTTCACGGGATTCCAAAAGAATCTCTTGGCAAGCCCGACCTCCTGCGCGAGGTGACCGGCAAACTCTCCACTTCAGATCTTGAGCGACTTGCCAATCTTCTCGAACGTTTTGAATATCTGCTTAAGAATGGGGAACCAAAGAAAGAAGAGATAGACCTTGTCAAAGCCATTGAGTATGCAAAGGAGCATTATCATCTTCGTGAGCAATACGATTCTCAAGTAGAGCTTCTTGAGGAAGTGGGCATCCTTAAAGAAGGAGTCATCCTAGGCATAGACGGTAACACCTATCCCATTCCCACCTTGGAACAAATAGCCGTCCGTCTTTTTGAACGACGTGAGACTCTCGAGACTAAACACAACCAAGGCTTTACCAAACTCCTCCTCGTTCCCTTTGGCATGAGTCTTGATAGTCTCCAAGAAACACTCGAACAATTTCTTCTCGAGTACAAGAAGAATAATCCCTCCTTTAATCTAAATATGGATGATCCTCTCTGCACATGGTCAGTATATCAAAGAGCAGACATCGGAGATTCCCCCAAGCTTGTCTATGAGCCACAGTCTTTTACAGAAGAAGGTCATGGGGGGAAGACAAAAGCACAGATACTCGAAGAACAATCCGAAGGACGATGGACCCCTGCCTTTGCAGGGGTGAAAGGAGAGAAGGGATTGGGAACCCCAGGTTGGACTGTTCATCTTCTCCAACCATCAAACCCGAACGAACAAGACATCGAAACTCCCAAAGGCTTTGCTCCCATTCCCAGAGAAGGACGGGGAACACCTCAAGAAAATCTCGTCCCTCGACATCCCCTTGAAGCAGGTAAATCTCCCAATGAATATCTTTCCATTCTTCAAAATGCTCAAGGTGATAAAGACTCTCCCTATCATGGTGAAACAGGCATGACTCCCGAAGATTGGATCGAACCCCACAAACAAAGAATGTATCTCTTACCTTACAGGAGCTTTTTTTCGTTCCTCCATCGCTGTGCCTTGCATGTATTGGTGTCGCGGCAATCGTCAGGCCGACCTCGACAGGGATGATCCTCGTATTCGGGATGGGAACATTGGTTTGCGGTCTTCGGTGATCGTTTAATCTTTGATACGTATACGCATCGGTCATTGTTTAACTTTTCTCTTATGCTTACCTTTGCCGCTTTTGTTCCGCATAGTCCGCTTCTTTTGAAAACTGTGGGAAAAGAGCACACACAAAAAGCCAAACAAACTCTCACTGCATTGCATACATTGGCTGATCGTCTGGAGGCTGCAAAACCGGATCTCATCGTAATTATATCGGCTCATCAAGCCGCTCAACCCAAAGCATTCTCTGGAAACTTGAGCGAAACCTATCGAGCACATCTCGAAGCATTTGGCGATATGGGGACGCAAAAAAAATTCTCCGGAGATCCTGCATTTTTTGACAGTGTACAAAGACACTTGCGTAAGCAATCCATTCCTTTTGTTTTGCAAACATCGGAGGATTTAGATCATGGGGCCAGTGTGCCTCTCTTGCTCCTCACAAAATCCTGGTTTTGCCCCCTTTTGCCGATTACCTATGCAAGCCAACTTTCCGTACGCGTACACCGACAATTCGGATATGCGCTTAAAGATGAGGTGGTGAACTCTCCTAAACGGATTGCTCTCTTGGCTTCGGGTGATCTTTCTCATGCTCTACGCACCGAATCACCGGAAGGTTTCCATCAGGAAGGGATGCTGTTTGATGAAGCAGTGCAAGAGGCCGTTACTCATCAATCCATCTCTAAATTACTGGCACTCAAAAAAGAAGTGATTGAGCAATCAGTGCAATGTGCATATCGTCCGCTCCTCATACTTTTTGGACTTCTCGAACACATCCAAACAACACCGGAGATTCTTTCCTACGAATCTCCTTTTGGTGTGGGATTTTTGACTGCGGATTTTCGTTTGGAATAAAAATGCGTATGCCCTCTCTTGTTGCTCGTATTTATCCGATCCAGCGTATGCCGAGAACATTCGGCATATTTGATTATGATGTGCCCGAAGGAATGTCCGTGACAAGAGGAGATGTGGTGATGATCCCCTTTCGCAAAACGATGATCTGTGGAGTGATAGCGGAAATCATCCAGGCAACCAAAAGTTCTTACGCACGCAAACCCATCCGTACAAAAATAGAAAATCTACATCTGTCACAAAATGAAATCGCATTTTTTGAATTCCTCGCCCACGATCTTGCTCAATCAGTTCCTTCGGTTTTGGATGCCGCTCTTCCCACTCCACCCAAACGAATATCAAGTCGCGGCTTGACTCTTCCATCCGAGCCCCTGCTGATTCCAAAATCCGAAGCGCCTATTGTCATGGAGATCGCCAAGCGTCTGGCGACAACATCTCAGGCCTTTGTGATGTCTCCGGATTTACGTCGCAGTGCTTCCATTATTGCCGCCTATGCAGGATCTCAAACAAAACGCGTGATCACGGTTATTGCACCAACCATCAAAGACGCTACACTTCTTGCTTCTCATCTTCATCATCTTTCCCCTCTTTTGCTCACAGGGGAAGAAACCAATGCTTCGCGTTATCGTCTGTGGAGTGCCTGGCGCGCGCAGACAAGCGGCATGCTCATAGGAACGCGCCTGGCTTTGTTGCACACACATCCGGACCTTTCGACTATCTTTCTTGTGCGCTCAGGTCATGAACAACATAAACAGTCTCATCGCAATCCTCGCTATGATGCCAGGCAAATCACTTTACAGTTCGCCAAGCAATCCCATATCTCTTTATATTTTCTCGATACTATTCCACTTGTAGACGACCTGGAAATTTTTAGCCGCGCCGACGTGATTGATCTTTTTGAAAAACCGGAAACTCGGATCATCTCTCTGACAAGATCCCCGCACCAACCTCACCCGCTTCTTGCCTATCAAACAAGTGAACTCATGGAAGAGATGTTACGCCAAGGCAAACAGATCCTTTGCGTCTATAACAAAAAAGGCATGTCACGCCAATTGCTTTGTCAGGATTGCGGCTATGATTTTCTCTGCGATAAATGTCTGCGTCCCTGTGTTCCCTATGAGCAAACTCTTCATTGTCCCGTTTGTCTTTCCACTCGTCCCATACCCATGAGCTGTCCTTCATGTAAGGGCGTGCGACTGCAACCCAAAGGGTTTGGAAATCGCGCGCTTGTACAGGTTCTGAAATCTCTTTTTCCTGCGGCGACTGTGACACGTGTGGACAGTGACGAACCTTCTCCGGCCATGAACGCTTCATTGCTTTTGGTCACGGATTATTATTTGGAACATTTTTTTGATGCCTTTCATCCGCCTGCACTTGGATGTGTTATAAAACTGGATACAGATCTTCTTCTTACTTCTCCATCATTTCGCGCCACCGAGCAGGCCATGCGCTCTTTGGAAGACTGGCGCGGAATAGCACGCGCGTGCAAGGCAACCTTTATCGCACAAACACGTCACAGTGAACTGATGGAAGAATGGCTTTCTCATCCCTATCGCGTTCATCAAAAAGAACGATCGTTTCGACTGATGTTCGGTCATCCTCCTTTTGAGCGCTGGATGAAGGTGGAATATAAAACCGCTAAAGATCAAAATCGCGAACAAGCTCTTCTTGAATTGCAAAAATCTCTTCGTTGTCTTGATCCCGCTCCTCACATCATCAAACGAAAAAAAGGTGTACAATTTTATTTGGAAGTTTGTTGCCCTTTATCTTCTGTTCCTTCCGTTTTATCAATCTTTTCAAAACTTCCGGATGCTTACATCATTGACACCAACCCGCTTTTTTGATTTTCTATACTTCTCTATGAGCACGCTTTCCATCGTCATCCACCCCAATCCGATTCTCCACCACATGGCAAAACCCATGAACCTTTCCGAGATACAAAATCCGTCTTTTCAGAAACTTCTCGATGATATGATAGAGACGATGTTTGCCGCACAAGGCATTGGATTGGCTGCCCCGCAAATTGGCATTTCAAAACGCATAATCATTGTCCAGATGGGACAAAAATCCGAGGCTTTTATCAATCCAGAAATAGTGGGTCATTCTTGGCGAACGCTTTGGTATGAAGAAGGATGTTTATCCGTACCCGGTGTCTATGGAAAAGTGAAGCGCTTTCGCGGAGTAAAAATTCACGCGTGGATGCGTGATGGAAAAGAAATCACTCTTGATGTTGCCGGACTTCCTGCCATTATTTTTCAACATGAGATGGATCACTTGAACGGTATTTTATTTATCGAAAAAGCCAAGTCGCTCAGTGATAAACGAACGGAATAATATGCGTATTGTCTTTTTTGGAACTCCGACGTTTGCTCTTCCCTTTCTTCTTGATCTTACCCAAGACAAAGAAATCGAAGTTGTAGGTGTGGTGACCCAACCGGATAAACCGGCGGATCGCGGACAAAAACCCCATACCTCTCCGGTAAAAGTATTGGCGCAAAAACATAACATCCAGGTCTTTGATTTTTCCTCTCTTAAAACTCCTGAGGTTGTTTCTTCTCTTGGGGCGCTTCAAGCGGATGCCTTTGTGGTTGTGGCCTATGGAAAAATCATTCCAAAAACCCTGTTGTCGCTGGCTCGTCTTGGGTGCATCAATGTGCATCCTTCTCTTTTACCCCGTCATCGCGGACCTTCCCCTATGCCTTGGACGATCTTGGAAAATGATCTGGTGGGAGGAGTGACAATTATGCAATTGGATGAAGGGATGGATACGGGTCCTCTACTCACGCAAGAACAAATCCCCATTGATCCGAACGAAACCGTGGAAACGTTACAAGCCAAAATCCATTTGATCGGTCCTGATCTGCTCATAAAAACTCTTAAACTTTTTGCCTCCGGAGCCATACATCCTCAACCTCAAGATCCTGCAAAAGCCACGGTGACCAAGTTGCTTCAAAAAGAAGATGGAAAGATACATTGGGAACAGTCAGCAAAAACATTGGAGCGCCTCTGGCGCGCCTATGAACCTTGGCCCGGCATGTGGACCACGTGGACGCGAAAAGGAAAAACATTGAGACTCCTTTTAAAAAATGTCTCTGTTGTGGCAAAGTCTTGTGAAACCCCCGGACGCGTACACACCACAAAAGAAGGCGATCTCTTTGTGGAAACCGGGGATGGATATCTGGAAATTCATCATCTGCAACCAGAAGGAAAATCTATCATGAGTGCGGAAGCGTTTGTCCGAGGGCATCGAGATATTGATGGTGTGGTGCTTTCATAAAAAAATCCCCGATCTTTGTCGGGGATTTTTTTATTCAAAACGGATTGAGCCAAGAACAGGAGAGGTTTGCGTTTGAGGACGCGCCTCTTTTTTTGCACACACGCGTGTGGGTTGCTTTGTGAAAGGGATTTCGAGAAACGGTGCAAGGAAAAGAAGAAACCCTATTCCCAGAGGATGATTGAGATAGGGAGAAAATATATGAATCGTGTAAAGCAAGGCAAGAGAAGCCAGACCCCCAATCGCTAGCCAACGCGCAGGTTGTGCCAAAAGAGGTATGAGACCACGAATAACGACATACGCGATCCAGAGAAACACCAAGGGCCCCAGAATGCCCATCTTAAGCCATAGCTCCAACCACCCCCATTCCATGGCATAGGTGGTCCAAATTTTGTCTCCGGTTACGGCTTCCGCGCGCGGGTCATCGGTTTCAAAAGAAACGGTTTTTCCAAACCCCGATCCTAAAATCGGATGCTCTTTGATGGTTTGCCACATGGGATCTAATAATTTCCAACGACTGGAGATCGCCGCGTCTTGTGTACTTCCCGCGCGAGAAGAAAACATGTCTGCCCAGTCCCCCGCTTGCCCATGCAGATAAGAAACGGGAAGAAAAAGAGCTGTAGCTAAAAAAATCAACCCGAATATTTTTGAGAGAGCATGCCAACCGATTGCCGGAAAGATTTGTTTGAGAGAAACGGATTTGGAAAAAAAGAGAGCGAGAACAAACGTACACATACCGACAAAAAGTCCAACCAAATAACTGCGAGAAAGACTGACGAGCAAGGTGGCGATACTGATTCCCTGTACGCTTGCAAAAATGACCCCTTCTTTCCAAGATACAGAGCGGAGCCAGAAAAAAGGTGCAAGGAATAAAAGAAGAAAAAGAAGATAAATTTGAGAGGGAAGAAAAACACGAAAAATGGCATCCGTCATTTTTGTGATTTCGGCAAGCCTTGTATCGCGTAAAAATGCATAGGTATTGACGAGCATCCATTCGGGCGTATGACTGAAAATAAAAACGATGCCCAGAGTGAGAAATCCCACCCAAAGGCTCGCCGCAACAAAGACTTGAATCCACTGATGCTTTTGTAAACTTTTCCAAGGGATGGAAAGAAGCGGAAGAAAATAGAGTGTATAAAAATACGCGTTCCCGTCTTGCAGAGCTGTTGTGATATCACCGCGCAAAAGAAAGGATTGACCTAACGCGCAAAGCGCCAAAAAAAATAATCCAGTAAAAGGAAAAAATAAGGGGTGATGAAAAGAAAGGGAAACCTTCTGTCTTAGATATTGAACGGTCCAGGCAAAAAGAACGGCTCCAAAAATCACCATGCGTAAAGAAATTCCATGGAATTCTATGAGATGACCGTGAGAAAAAGCGATCAATTCCGCCAGTGCCACAAAAAGTCCTATTTCCGGTTTCCAAAGACTGAAAGCAAAGACACTTCCTCCGATGGCGATAAGGAGAAGAAGAGACAGTGTTGGGAAAAAATACGCGGGAATGGCAAAAAGAAAAACCAATGCGATGCCAATCAAAGTCCGCCAAAATGTTTTTCCAAAAAATTGTTTCCACATATCAGCGTGGTTTTATGATACTCGCCATCAAAGCGAGAAGAATAAAAAATGGTTCTCCTAAGGTAAATAATGTCCAGGCAATGATTCCTTTGTGCCTGCGCATGTACCGACGAAGACTCTGCCGAATCATAGCTTGTTTTTTCACGGTCAATATTTTCTCAAAACTGCTTCCGCCTTTATGTATGGCGGAAATCTGGGAAAAATAATAGGTGAGCCATCCGTGATCATACGCACGCTTGGCAAAGTCCACCTCCTCATACCACATAAAAAACTTTTCATCGAGAAGGCCGATCTCTTCCAAAACGTTCCGACGAATACAAAAAAACGCACCCATGACCTGATCCACCTTTGCATCTTTTGAGTAATCAAAATTTTTCATGGTCCAAGCGTCTATGGCATGACAATGAAACAGATGAGGAATCTTGGAAAGGACAAGGAGCTGATCCCAAACACCGGGAAATCTCCAGACACATTTTTGCTGAGTCCTATCTTCATACAAAAGACAAATGCCCCCGATCCCCACTTTGGGATGTTGTTGCATGGCATCTTCTATTTGATAAAGAGCATTCGATTGAAAACGAATATCCGGATTTACAAGCACACAAAACTCTCCTGTTGCCAAACGCAGCGCCATATTACATCCACCGGCAAATCCACGATTTCTCACACTATAAAGAAATGTCACCTGTGGGAACTGTGATTCAAGAGAAGAAAGATCATCTCCGGAATTATTTTCCACCACAAATACCTCCACTCGATCATCTTGATGGTACTTGAAAAGCGAGATGAGCATGCGCTCAAGATGAGAAGCGGTTTTATAATTGACCGTGATCACGGAAAGCATACTAGAGATGATGTTTTTCTTTAATCACTCCTTTTCCGGTTTCATATCGACGACGCGCTTCTTTTTTCCATCGCAGCAAACGCCATGGCCAACGATACATGAATGCCGGCATCCAATGGGAAATCCCTCCGCGTTTTCCATCTACCTGCACACAAAAAAGTACTTCGGGAATGAAGACCCCCGTCTTCCCCACCTCAAGCATCGCAAGCCAGACATCCCAATCCTGAAATTTTTTGATAGCAGGATCAAACCCCGGAAAATCAGAACGACGTATAAGAGAACTCGTGTGAATATAATTCATGTGACGTAAGCGAACGGGATCAAAAGGAAAGCTGCGAAATATCTTCCATCCGAAACGAAAAGAAGAATACGCAAAAGACGCTCCGGGATGATCTAAAAGCGCGCGTTCCATTTTTTCCAACATGGTGGACTGTAACACAACATCTGCATCACAAAATAAAATGAACTCCCCTGTTGAAGCCTGAAAACCTCGTGTCCGCGCCGCTTGTTCTCCTTGATTCTCTTGATACATCGAAATAATGCGATGCCGATAAGGAATAAGAGCCTCTTGTGTATTATCGACCGATCCGTCATCCACCACAATGATTTCATCAGGTAGACGTGTTTGGGAACACAAACTCTTCAGGCATTCCCCGATGACGAAACCGTGTTGATAGGTGGGAATAATTACGGAAAGACGCTTCATAAAAACGGTTCCAATTTTTTAAACTGTTTGGCAGCGATATATTCGTGACAAACTCGTTGTTTCGCTTTCTCCCCCATGGCCTGTCTCTTTTCCGGATGGAATAAAAAATCTTTGATGCTTGCGCAAAGCGCCTCTATGTCTCCTGAGGAAATGAGCACTCCGGTTTCTTGATCCAAAACAGCCTCGCCTACTCCGGATATGCGCGTGGCAATGGCGGGAAGGCCTTGAGACGCCGCCTCGATATACACGATACCAAATCCTTCTTTGTCCTGAGGATCATCCACAACAGGCATGACAAAAAGATCAGATTGGCTGTAAGCGACAAGAATTTGTTCATCCGTGGCTTGAGGATAAAAATGAACGATGTCTTCCAGATTTTCTGCGACGACAAATGCTTTCAGGGATGTTGCTTCCGGTCCATCGCCATAGATATTATACGTAAACGAAAAAATTCCTTCTTTACGCAATCGTTTAAGCGCTTCTAAAACTAAACGATGTCCTTTGCGTGGAACAAGACGACTCACGGTCATCAAACGTAAAACCGAAGGATCAGACGGCGTGGCACGCGGTGTTTCAACAAAAAAAATAGGATCTACGCAAGGATACATAACTTCAAGATGTCGCAGGTGAACATGTTGTTGCACTTCTTGTGCAAGAGCCTGCGAATTCACGATCACGCATTTTGCTCGAGAAAGAATCTTACGTGCAAGAAAACGTTTGAATGGATGGTGAAATGCCAATCGCATATCCATCCCGTGCAAGATCACCAGATAAGGTTTGTGCGTGATGAAGGAAGAAATCCATGCGGCTGTTCCAAGCGGTAATAGATGACTCACAAGAACTTGTTGATACTCTTTTCGTTTTTTCCAGAGAATCCAAATCGAACGAATCCAGTGAGGCCAAAAAAGAGAGAAAAGGAGCGGTTGCCGTATAAGAGTAAAAGGATAATGCGGATCTGATTCATTTGTGGGAGGAGCAATCACAAAAAGACGATCAGAAAAAAACGTTGCAAGATGAGAAAGATAACGTGCCACTCCTCCTCTGTTGGGAGGAAAATCGAGAGTGATCAATACGGTTTTATTCAACATAGATCGAAGGTTCCTTTTGCCAGAATGTTTGTATAGAAACCTGGTACTCCTTGGGAATACTTTTGGTGATAAAAAGCATTGCTAGATATGTGAGAGCGGCAAAAGGAATAACTGCCCAAAATGGAAAAATAAAAAGAAGAAATTTCGCCACGATAGCCATAACTCCTCCGCTTAAAAAAATGGGGAGACACATTTTTCCTAGGGCCCAAAGAGGATAACCGGGGATAATCTTTGGTACAAAAAAAAGCCCGGCAAAAAACATGAACGTAAAGCTGACCAAGGCGGCAATCGCCGCACCAGGAACACCAAAAAGTGGAATAAACCAGATATTAAGAAAAACGTTGATGCTCATTGTTGCACCCATGATGACTGTCTTAGTGGACTGCCGATACGCGGCGTTCAAAAGAGAACCGATGGGATAATCGAGAAAAATCGGAAGAAGGACAAAGACTAAAATAGCGAGTACTGGTCCGGAGTTTGTATACCCCTCTCCTGCCAATCGCACCACAGGGGAAGCGATGGCCCAAAGACCAAACACAATGGGGGTGGCAAGAACAGCCATATACCACATGGCTTTTTCAAAAATGTGACGTAAAGCTACAAGATCTTTTTCTATAAGTTCACTTAATCCAGGATAAAGAGCTGCCACAAAAGCGAGAGGGAGAAATTGAAATGCATAGGTGTATTTATATGCAACACTATAAATACCTACAGCTTCGGTTCCAAGATATTTTGCAATCAAAATAGAATCCGTATAGGAATAAATTTTGACGAAGATGGCTGCAAGGGCAAAAGGAAAGGCTGCACGCAAAAAAAGTAAACTTGTTTCTTTTTGCCAAGAAGGAAAAAGACAATGTATTCCATAAAGATGCGCCACCCGAGACGCAGAAAAAAGAACATTAAATCCACTACCGGTGACAAGAGCAATGATCAACAGAGGGAGGGAGGGGGAAAAAAAAAGGACAATAGATCCAAATAAAGCTGTGATGCCTTGTCCGACAAACATGCCCAATGATTCATACTGCAATCGATGTTGACCGCGCAGTACTCCGTAATATAGCAGGGAAAATGCATCTAACGTCAAAACAAAGCAGGCGATGACAATTAACGAGCGTAAAAAAGGATCATATCCAAGAAAAAATCCTGCCCCCAGAGACCCCAATATCCCCAAAAAAAGAAAAGGAATTTTCAATCCAAGTGCGCGACGGATAATAGAAACAGTCTGCTCGGGGAAACGGGCTATCTCACGGATCACAACCGAAGTAATGCCAAAATCCGCAACAACAGAAAAAATCGTGGTAATGGAAAGGGCAAGAAAATAAACACCCGTATTTTCTGGCATCATGATTCTGGCTACAAACAAAAAATAGAGAAAAGCGATCACTTTTTGCCCAATGGAAGCCGTGGTAAAAAAGAAAGTATTTTTGGCTATTTTATGCACCACAATGCTCGTATGGTATCAAAAAAGACTTGTTTCCTCAAACAAAAAAAGGCAGCCGTTTGCTGCCTGCCATTACCCTCCAAAGAGCGTAAGATTCCCGAGATTCGCGATATTGCGTTCATACGCTTTCATCATATCTGCCAATTTGCCACCCGCATCAAAAACCGTATGATCTTGTCCTTGGAATTTATACCCGTGTCTTTCTTGTAATTCCCTGGCAGACGAAGGGTTTTCTACAAAAATAGCGCGCCATAAGCTATCCAACGGACGCTGCAGCTGTTTTTCAAAGAGCCTCCTGCAGGCCTCACGCGTCTCATTTTCCTTCCATCGATCCATGAGAGGAACTGTAGGAACAGAAACCGGAATCGGAATTTTTTCACTGAGCCTATCGCCAAGAAAAAATCGAGCTGTGGGAATACCTACTCGTTTTGTGAGTGGATCGACCCATGAACGCGGAAGAAAAAAGTAATAGGTGGCGTGTACGCGTCGGTTGATTGCTTCTGCAGTGCGTGCTTCATAACGCAATCCTTCAAACGCATCAGGAACAAACCACATGATAGGAAGATGATTTGGAGTCAAAAAATAGAAAATATCCACAACACCACCTTCGTGCTCGGGGCGAAGGATGGCCGTCAGACCCAAGAGCATTTGTTCGATATCTATTTGGATGCTATAGCGAACTCTGTCTGCTCTGGCAAACATACGACGAGTCACATGCTCATGAGCAGGACTGAATGTCACACTCCAACGTACCAACACGGCATTCTCATCATTTTGAGCACATGTGGTGATAGAGTGAATGCGTATGCGCATACCGATGAGTGCAGGCACTTCACCCGTAGAAATGGGAGCGGAAAAAGAAACCATTGGGACGTTCAATTCCTTCAAAAACTTCTGCACTTGGGCGTTGTTGGTACTGACAATTTCCCGGCGTCCTGGATAACGAACCTGTTCTGTGAGGGAAAGCTCACTTTTCCAGATAATCATGAAAAGGGCCTCCGTGGGTTGGAAAGAGCGTCTGTAGTAAACCAAAACCATTCCTAAAAGTCAAAACACTCCCGAAGGAGTGTTTTTTTGTTTGTCTAACGCTTGGACCACTGAGGACTGCGGCGTGCGGATTTTTTTCCGTATTTTTTTCGTTCTCGTACGCGAGCATCTCGACTCAAATAGCCTTCTTTCTTTAATGTCGTGCGTAAGGAAGCATTCCACTCAACAAGAGCTCGTGCAACCCCCAATTGAACACTGTCGGCCTGCCCTGTAATTCCTCCACCCTTTACCTGAACCGTCACATCGAATTGGTTCGCCATACCAATTTTTTCAAAAGGAAGCATAACCTTTTGTAGCATGGTTTCGATCGTAAAATATTCTTTAGCCTCACGCTTATTGATCGTTACCTTCCCTGTCCCATTGGGATAGAGACGAACTTGTGCCACAGCCTCCTTTCGTCGACCGATGGTTTGAATATAGGTCTTGTTCGGTGTGTCTTCCATACTAGTTTGAAATAGTCAAACGCTTCATGCGTTCTTTACGCCAAGAATTTTTTGGGAGCATGCGTGAAACAGCTCGACGTAATACTTCGGCTGGATCCTTCTGCCATATTTGTTTTACAGAAGTTGTCTTTAAACCATGAGGATAAGTGGAATGATGGTAATAGGACTTTTGATCCATTTTCTTTCCGGTTAAAATCATTCCTGCCGCATGAATCACTTCTATAAAATCTCCTTCGTCCAAATGAGATTGAAAACTCGGTTTATGCTTTCCGATCAAATGTGCTGCAATATCAGTCGCAATACGCCCCACAGCTTTTCCTTTCGCATCAACCGTATAAATATTTTTTTTGGGTGTTGCCATACTAAACAAGTTCAATAAGAACCATATCGGCGCCATCATTGGGGCGATGGCCTAATTTTGTGATACGTGTATATCCTCCTTGTCGATCGTGATAGCGAGGACCAAGAACTTCAAAAATTTTTTTAATAGGATGATCTGTGTAGAAAAACGTGAGGAGAAGACGACGAGCGCTTAAAGAATCTTTTTTTCCTTTTGTTATCGCTTTCTCAACCAATGGTTGAACGGCTTTTGCTTTTGCAGCTGTTGTTTTTACTTTTTCATATAAAATAACGCTCGCTGCTAAATTGCGCAGCATAGCCTCTCTGGGAGCTTTTGCTCGATCAAGAATGGTTCCTGATTTTCTATGACGCATACATCACGTAATAATTCATTCGTTAACGATCCTCCTCGGTTGTAAAATTCTCTTGCTCAGTGCGATGAAGAATAGAATCTGCATGAGGCATAAGAAGCATGAAATGATCCATAAGGATCTTTGCTGACTGACGCACTGCTTCTTCGGCAGTGATAGTACCATCTGTTTCAATGGCCATGACCAAACGATCGTAGTTCGTAATTTCTCCCACGCGTGTGTTTTCGACGCGATATCCCACATTGCGCACAGGCGAAAAAAGGGCATCGATTGCAATCATTCCAATCACTTGACTCTCTGTTCGTCGTTCTTCAGTGGGACTATATCCACGACCTCGAGAAACAACCAATTCCATATCAATCTCTGATTTTGTATCAGTCAAGGTCGCAATTTTATGATCACCATTGATGATTTCCACATCGGCGTTTGCTTCAATATCCTCTGCGGTCACTTCCTTTTTCCCTGAAGTTTTCAAACGAAGCAAGACGGGTTCTTCTTGAAAACATTTCAAACGGAGACCTTTGATATTTAAAATGATTTCCAGTGCATCTTCCTTCACACCTTCAATAGCCTGAAATTCATGGTTCACGCCTTTAATTTTTACAGCCGTGATAGCGGCGCCGGCAAGAGAAGAAAGCAATACACGTCGAAGAGCGTTTCCAATGGTTGTTCCATACCCATGAAAACAAGGCTCCATGATCAGTGTCCCCTCATGGGGCCTCTCACCTGCCTCAAAGGTGATGTGATTAGGAAGAAGGATATTCTCCATAGATGTTCAAGCAAATTATGCTTGCTATTAACGAGAATAAAATTCCACGATAAGGGTCGGATCGAATACCTGTCGAAGATCCTCCCCCTCAGGAATGGCTGTTATTTTCCCTGTTGTTGTTGTGCTATCGAAACTCAACCATTTTGGTGTTTCGTGTTTTTGGATACCATCTAAATTCTCTTTTGTAACCCCCTTCTGTATCTTTGAATCTTTAATTTTGATTTCATCTCCAATCTGTACACGGAAAGAAGGGATGTCCACTGATTTTCCGTTGACCATAATAAAACCATGAGAAACCATTTGACGTGCTTGTCGACGAGTTTTTCCTAAACCTAAACGATAAATGACATTATCTAAACGGCTTTCTAAAACTTGTACGAGAAATTCCGCTGTATTGCCTTTGCGACTTGAAGCTTCTTCCACATAACGGACAAATTGTTTTTCCAAGATTCCATATAACCGTTTTGCTTTTTGTTTCTCACGCAACTGCAATCCATATCCGGAAAGACGAGGTCGATGTTTCAAATATTTAGGACCGTGGACACCTGGTGGAAAATGACGACGCTTGAGTGCACAATGATCTTTTCCACAAAGCGAAACTCCTTCGCGACGGCACATTTTGCAACTTATTTTCATTTTTGATGCCATAGATTCCTTTAAACTCTACGTGGACGTGATGGCCGACAACCATTGTGTGGGAGTGGCGTAATGTCCTTAATTGACAATACATGGAAACCATTTGCATTGAGAGCTCGTACGGCTGAATCACGTCCAGAACCAACGCCTTTTACATAGACATTCAATTCTTTGACTCCAATGTCTTTTACCTTTTCTGCAACAGATTTTACAATTGTACTTGCTGCATAAGGTGTAGACTTTTTTGGTCCTTTGAAACCACAATTTCCTGCACTCGCCCATGCAAGCGTATTTCCATTCAAATCTGTAATCGTAATAATGGTGTTGTTGTATGTTGCCTGAATATAAGCGCAACCATGAGAGACTTGCTTAACAATTTTTTTCTTTTTCGTCTTGGTTTTTACGCTAGGGGTCGTTGTCATATTAGGTCTTTGTCAAGGTGCGTTTACCGCTTCCTGTTGTGCGTCTCACATTGCCGCGCACTGTACGAGAATTCGTTTTCGTTCGTTGACCACGTACCGGCAAATGTTTCATATGTCGTGTCCCACGATAACAATTGATATCCTTTAGACGCTTAATAAAAGAGAGGACGTCACGTCGTAAATCACCCTCTAGACGATATTGTTTCTCGATCAACTGACGCAGTTGATTCACTTCTTCCTCTGTAAGATCTTTTGTACGCTTTTCTGGATCAACACCTGCGGTTTTTAATGTCTGTAAAGCACGTGTCTTTCCAATACCATAAATATACGTGAGAGAAACGACGATGCTTTTATTTGTAGGGAGGGTTACTCCGGCTATACGTGCCATAATTTATCCTTGACGTTGCTTATGACGTGGATTTTTACAAATAACGATAACGCGCCCCTCTCGACGAAGGACTTTACAATCTCGACAAATTTTTTTTGCAGAAGCTCGAACCTTCATACAGTAAGAGATGAACAAACGCCATCGAACTTCATTCGATGACGTTGTAAAAGAGAATAAAGATTAGTATCGGTAGACAATGCGTCCTTTCGTTACATCATAAGGACTCATCTCCATTTTTACTTCATCCCCCGGAAGAAGACGAATGCGATTCATGCGCATCTTTCCTGAGAGATGTCCGATCACTTTTTGCCCATTTTCAAGACAAACTCTGAAGTTGGCTGAAGGAAGCAATTCCTCAACGATTCCGTGTACCTCAATAAAATCTTTTGCTAACGTTTGACTCATACATGATTAAAAGTGCGAGAATTCGCACGACTTTTTTACACAAAAACTGCTAAAAGTCTATCAATTTCTTTTACGTCGTGCAAACCTCCTCCTAAACAAATGCGCGGCTATTGTAGGGTTTTCTGTTTTGACTGTCAAGGAATCAGAGGGGAGTTTTCCCCAATTTTAAGCCATTTTCTCAAGAGTGGCTTTGATTCTCCTAATACCTGCGGCCACCGCTTCTTCTTTGGTGATCTTAAAATGCCCCAAATTGGCTGTATTCTCTACATGAGGCCCCCCGCAAACCTCTTTGCTCACATATCCTCTTTTTTCATCCCCAATAAAATATACTTTTACTTGAGAACCTAATTTTTCGTATTTTTCTTCAAAAACACCCAAAGCTCCTTTTTCTTTCGCTGTGGCCAACGGCATATTCTCAAACCTTACGGGCAAAGCCCTCTTTATCTGTTCATTCACAAACTGCTCTACTGCTTGAAGTTGTTCGGAAGAAAGTTTTTCCCCATGAGAAAAATCAAAACGCAATCTCTCCTCGGTAATATTGGATCCTCGCTGAAAAACATGAGGACCTAATGTTTGACGAAGAGCTGACTGCAATAAGTGTGTAACCGTATGGAGTTTGGTTGTTTTCTCTGAATGATCTGCAAGACCTCCGGAAAACTTCCTCTCTGCTCCGGCACGGGAAAGATCCTGATGTTTCTTAAATTCCTCAGTAAACTTTTGACGATCAACCGTTTGTCCCTTCTCTTGTATTAATTCTTCCGTGAGTTCTAAAGGAAAACCAAACGTAGAATAAAGAATAAAAGCACTTTCTCCACGAATCTGGTGATCCTTTTCAAACATCTTTTCAAATTCTCTCAACCCTTTTTCTAGTGTTTTTAAAAACTTCTCTTCCTCTTGTGTCAAAGCAGAAAAAATGGATTGTGCGTTTTTTTCTAGCTCTGGATAAAATTCTTGGAGATCCTTAATGACAACAGATGCGAGAGCGGACAAAAAAGGTTTTGTCATGCTCAATGATCTACCATAACGAACGGCACGACGAATTAAACGCCTTAAAACATACCCCTGATCCTTATTGGAAGGAGTAATCCCCTCACTTATGATCATGGTTGCTGCGCGCACATGATCCGCAATGATACGCATGGCACGAATTGTATCCTCAGATTGACGATAGGCCTTTCCACTCATAGCCTCTTCTGTCTGTATCAAACGTTGAAATGAATCGATTTCATAGACAGAAGGCAAATCGTTCAACGCCACGACTGTTCGTTCCACACCCATCCCCGTGTCCACATTTGGTTTTGAAAGAAGATGAAGGTTTCCCATCTCATCTTTACGATATTGCATAAATACATTGTTCCAAATCTCCACCCACCGTTTTTCTTTGGAATCAAACGTTTCTGGTGCCGGATCAGAACCTGTCCAAAAGAAAATTTCCGTATCAGGTCCGCACGGACCAGTCTGGCCGGCAGGCCCCCACCAATTGTCTTCTCGTCCAAGATAAGCAATACGCTTTTCAGATACACCTAAAGAAATCCAAAGAGCGGCAGATTCCTCATCTCTCGGCACATTCCCTTCCCCTGCAAAAACTGTAAAAGCCAATTTTTCCAAAGGAAGCTGTAATACTTTGGTCAAAAACTCAAAACTCCAAATAATAGACTCTTTTTTGAAATAATCTTGTAACGACCAATTTCCTAACATCTCAAAAAAGGTAAGATGCGTATCATCACCTACTTCATCAATGTCCCCTGTCCGAATGCATTTTTGTATATTGACCAAGCGTCGTCCTGCCGGATGAGCCTCACCCAAAAGATAGGGAACCAAAGGTTGCATTCCCGCAGTAATAAACAAAGCGGTTGGATCATTTTCCGGAATCAAAGATGCCGAAGGAATAACGGCATGATCTTTCTGGGAAAAAAAATGTAGATACGCTTCGCGTAATTCTCGTACGGTCATACTGTGGACATTGTAAAGTATCTCATTTAGAGCGTCTATGTGGAGAATCCTCCATCCAGTGGTACAGATTCGCTTGGCTTATATGCTCTCAAAAATTTCTTTCGCATTCCCATGATGATTGCCTGCAATTCCTCAGATCGCAAGAGAAAAGAAACAAGGAGATAACTGGAAAGTCCTATTCCTCCGGCAAAACACCCTTGAAAAAATACACCTAAAAATGTGTCTAGAGAAAACAATTGAACAGCCACGGGTTTTAGAAGCTGTGTCACTAAGGCACATACCAAACCGGCCACTGTTGTTTTGAATAAAGCGGAAATCATTTTAGATTCCCCCAAGGTTCCTAACCGTTGTCGAAGAGGCACCCATAAAAGAGCGAGTTGAATAATGGAAGCGATGGAAAAAGCTATACCAAGCCCGATGACACCAAATATTGAGGTGAGCCAAAAAGCACTGACAAGCCCCACCACAACAGACACAATTCCTGCCATCATGGGAGTGACAGTATCATGAAGCCCAAAAAAAGCTCGAGCCAATACATAGACAAGAGATTGTGGAATAAAAGTAAGAGAAAAAAATGCCAATGTATCTGCGGTAAGAATTGTTGCCTCCCAATCAAAGGCTCCTGCTCCTACGACCAGACGCACCATTTGCGCGCGTAAAACAAGAAAAAGAATAGTCATAGGTACCAAAAGGAACAAAAGCTGTCGCACCACATTCACAAATGTTTCCACAAAAGCCTCCACCCGTTTTCCCTCTAACAATTCTGTAAAGGTGGGAAAAGCCGCGATCGCATAAGAAATCCCAATGATCCCAACGGGAAAATATTCAATGTTATAAGCGAATTGAAAAATAGAAACACTTCCCACAGCCAATCCTGAAGCAATCATGGTAAAAAAAACAAACATGATTTGTTGCACAGCAATTCCGAGCATGCGAGGACCTGTCAGACGTATCACTTCTTTCGTGTCATGATCCCGCGGATGAAATGTCCACTGGTAACGATATCCTGACCCATATACACCCACCACTTGTACCCCCAAGTGCAAAAGAGCCCCAAAAACTACTCCCCAGGCAAGTCCAATATCTCCCCACCAATCTACAAACCACAATGCTCCTGCAATAATGCCCAAGTTATAAAAAATGGGTGCGATCGCATAAAGTGCAAAACGTTTCAAGCTTTGTAGTGCGCTGCCAAAAACCATGGAACAAGCCAATAGCACTTGTGCCAATAACATGATGCGAAAAAAAACCATGACTAATTCTTGTTTTGCAAGAGAAAACCCCGGTGCAATCAAAGAAGAAAAAAATGGAGCAAACACCGCAAGAAGCAAGGAAACTCCTCCGACAGAAACTACCACTAAATGCAAAAAATTATTTGAAAAAATCCAAGCCTTCTTTCGATCAAACGGATGGTGGTAGTACTTGCTAAAAAGAGGAATAAAGCTCGCGGATAAAGATCCGACCACAAGCAAACTGAACATGAAATCGGGAATTTTAAACGCCGCATAATAGGCATCAAGTGTATCTCCTGCTCCAAAGGCTCCGGCTAAAATACGATCGCGTGCAAATCCCACCAATCGACTTACAAAAGAAAACAGGCCCACCATGACGGCTGCACTAATAATCGTTTTTGATTCGAGGTGAAAGAATTTAAACATGAAAATGATCGTCTTCGCGTACGCTAATCTTTCTTTGCTTCATTTTCTTTGTCCGTGCATTTTTCTCAAAAAAATGTAACCCCCACGCTCCCAATACTCCACCCCCCACCAAACAAGCAAGAATCCCCTGCACCAAAGGATTTTCTAACACCCAAAAAGGAATATCTAAAAACACCTGATCCTCGGATACAACTCCCTGATCATTGGTTATTTGTAAAGAAACTTCGTAAGATCCTGCTCTTGTAAAACTGTGTTCCAGGGAACGTTTCTGTGAAGTCACTCCATCCCCAAAATCCCAAGTCATCACCACACCTTCTTTCTCTGGGGTTAATGCTTCGAATTGAAAGGTCTTCCACGATTGACGTTTAAACGTAAAAAGAGCTTGAGGAGAAGATAAAAGTGGGGCTGCCGACTGCCAATCCTCATCACCATTCTCTGTCGGCAAAACAAAAACGACTTGTTCAAACGTTTCTTGCATGTTTTCAACTACCTGTTGCACCAAGGTTGAAGATGCCGCCTCTTTGGAAGAATCTTTTTCGATTGGTTCTTCTTCCTCTTTTTGTTCTTCAAAACGATCTGGATCATCGGGATATACATCCTCTTCGTTCTCTACACGATCCCCATCGCGATCACTATCGCAGATATCTCCCTTTCCATCATGGTCTGCATCGTTTTGATTCGCATTCGAGCTCGTAGAGCAATTATCATCTTCATTTAAAATTCCGTCCCCGTCATCATCAAACACGGGCTCATACGTTCCGGTGAGAGCAAAATTATTTTCGGCATATATATCTTCCGGAACTGTTCCACGAATTTCCGCACGCAAGTTAAAAGAACTCGAGGGCACCACAAAATCCACATACACCTCTTCTGGCGCCCCATCATGCAAAACCGAAATCATCTGTGAATCTCCCACAGGAATCGATCCTTGGAAAAAACTCACATATCCTGTGACATCCATGTCCCCCGCATTACGCACGGTCGCATAAATACGTACCGTGGATCCGGCGACCAAATCATCAGAAAAACGAATTTCTGAAGCTTGAATGGAAAGATTGGCTGTCTGTGCGTATAAGACCAGAGGCCAAAACCCTATACTCACAACAAAAAGAAAAAGAGAAAAATAACGCATAAAATCAAAGGGGTTGAAAAGTGTCGCTTGAGTGGAGACCGTACAAAATCGCTTCGTCAATCGTCAGGTGCAACACAGGATGAAAACTTGGGTGCACGCGTACGACGACATAAGGAATCACGCGTGAAGGAGAGGAGGTTGTGACAAGAGAAATCACGTCTGAATGATGGAATCCAAATTGCTTTGCTCGTTTTTCGCTGAGATGAAGATGGCGAATGGGAAGAATGGCACACGCAAGTTTTTTGATGGAACCAGCCGCTCCCTCAAGTGCCACCACCCCTGCACGACCCATATCACCCGAAAGACGAGAAGGCGCCTTAATCCCCAAAGCCATCGCGTCTGTAGCTGTTAATTCCACTTGTGTTTTTTGACGTTCAGGCCCCAAGACAGGTACGAACAACTCTTTTCCCTTTCCTCCTTTTACCAAAACGCAATCGCCCGAAAAAAACTGACCTTGATGTTTTGTGGACGATTGTTTGGTCCAAGGAAAATCTCCAAATAACATCTGACGATCTTTGGAAGAAAGATGGATATGTCGATAAACGATTTCAAGAGGAATAGGTGTCATACTTAAACATCTTTTTTCTTTTTGTCGTACCCAAATGTGTAATGAAATTTGTTATGTCGAATCGGACCCAAAAACCAAAGATGCAGTTCTCCCAACAGATACTTCCACACAATAGTCAAACGGCCGTCCCGATCAAGCCGACGCACGGAAACAGGAACCGCGTGATGTAAAAAACCGAATTTTCCCTGTTTACACGCACGCACGGCATAATCATGATCTTCACAAAAAATAATCTCTTCATCAAACCCACCGATTTTTTCATGTAAATCGCGGCGAGAAAAAATACAAAATCCGGGAGCGTGAGGATGCCATGACCCAAGCAGACGCGCATAGGCGTTGTATCCTTTATGAAGCCAGTGATCGAGGTGACGGTTGGAAATCGGGAGCACATCGCAGGTGCCTATATCCAACCTGCGTGTTTGCATCTCGGCAACGGCTTTTTCCAAAAAATAAGGATCGTGAAGCTCTACATCTGCATCCAAAAAAAGGATAAATTCCGTTTGCGCTTGCGCGGCCCCACGATTGCGTCCCACCGAAGGCAACCCACCATCTACAATATCCACGCCAAATTTTGCTGCGATCTCACGCGTTCTGTCTGTAGAATGCGCGTCAGAAACGATAATTTTTGAAGGCGTGAAGGTTTGTTTTTTCAACGAAGATAATAAACGAGGAAGATAGTGTTCCTCATTTTTTGTGATAACGACAACGGTCAACATAGGTGTCATTATTTTACCGCATTTGTGTTCCAAACCAAAACAAAGCAATCCCCGCTGCAACAGATACGTTAAGTGAGCGCTTCACCCCTGGCATGGGGATCTCGGCTATCGCATCACAGGCAGTACAAAATTCCGATGATAAGCCCTCCACTTCGTTTCCTACAAGGAGAACAATCTTCCCATTTTTCCTCTTTACCTCTAAAAGTGATTTTGCTTCTTTGTTTGTTTCCAACGCACAGATAAACCATCCTTGCATCTGCAATTCTCGAATGAGCTCCAATGTATTTTCTCGCTGTTCCCATGGCACGCGATGTTCAGACCCCAATGCCACCTTAGCGATTTCTTTTCGTGGTGGCGTTCCCGTGATTCCGGTCAAATATATTTTTTCCACTCCAAACGTGTCGGAAGATCGAAATAAAGATCCGACATTATGCAGAGAGCGGATATCATGAGCGATAAGACGCATACGCTTGCGCAAAGGTATTATGACTGCCAGAATACCATGCAGCAAACCTTTATGTCTTCTTGCCCACAAAAAGATCGATGTGGATCTTGCGGATGGTCGCATATCCCCTATCAAAAACAACTTGCGCAAAAACTCGCTGACATCAACGGATCGTTGGCACTCAAAAAACTTTCTTTACGTTGCAAAGAGATTCTTCCCTCTCCTCGTATTGAGCATTACCGCAACCGCATGGACTTTGTGATTGATTTTGAAGGACGCATGGGACTGCGGGAAAAAGGAAAATGGTGGAAAGTAATTGATGGGCATCCTTGTTTTTTGGCAGATGAAAAAATCGAATCACTTTTCCATTCTATTCATGCCTGGCTTCCAACAAGCGGTCTCACTTATTTTGATCGCAAAGCCGCGACCGGTCTTTTGCGTTATGCCGTTATCCGCGCTCTGCAAACGGGAGAAACCATGGTGGACATGATTACAAGTGCCCCCGTGGATTCTTTCGAGGAGGAACGGACACATGCCGCTTTTTTCTCTCTTGCCCAACATCTTTCTCCCACCTCATTTTTTTGGTCCATCAATTCCACGATCTCGGATGTTTCTTTCGGAGACAAACACGAGCTCATTTCCGGACGTCCAGACATCGAAGAAGTTGTGGATCATGTTCGTTATCAAATCGGCCCTCACACGTTTTTTCAAACCAACTCGCACGCATCTCCTCTACTCCTTCAAACCGTGAAAGAATTTGCCGGACCAGTCAAAAATAAAACGGTTTTAGATCTTTACTGCGGCACAGGATTTTTTGCCCTGGCATTTGCCAAAGATGCCAAGCGAACCATTGGAGTGGAACTGGCGCCCGAGGCGATTGTCGAAGCGAAAGAAAACGCGCGTATCAACGAACTTTCAGCCGAGTTTTTTGATGCTAAAACCGAATCCTTTCCTTGGCAGGATTTCCACCCCGATGTTGTTATCTTAGATCCGCCACGTGCGGGGATGCATGACCGAGCGCTGAAAGATATTTTAGAAGCCAAGCCACCACGCATTGTGTACGTTTCCTGCAACTATAAAAACTTTGCTCGCGAAATGGTCATCCTACAAAATCTGTATCGCATGGAAAACATCCGTGCCATGGACATGTTTCCCCACACCCCGCATGTGGAATTAGTCGCGGCTCTCACTCTGTCCGATTGACGTAACGTCTTTTTCGTGATTGTATAGCCTTTCGTATGAAGAAAATAATTGGTCCAAAAAAATCCGGATTCGTCGTGATGGTTGGACGATCTAATGTCGGCAAGTCCACCTTGCTCAATGCTCTTGTGGGTTCCAAGATCGCCATTACCTCTCCCAAAGCGCAAACAACCCGCGTTCCCATTCATGGAATTGTTTCGAGAGAAGAAGGCCAAATCGTTTTTGTGGATACGCCTGGCGTCTTTACACACATGCACGATTCGCTCAGTAAGCGCCTCACACATTCTGTCTCCGAGTCGCTGCAAGATATCGACATGGTTCTCTATGTTGTGGATCCCACACGAGAAATCGGAGATGAAGAAAAAGCCGTCTTACGCCTGTTGGATCATGTCACCTGCCCAAAGATTCTTGTCGTCAACAAAATCGATATTTATCGCAAACCTTTTTACGATTTTTTCATGGACCTGAAGGATAAGTTTACGGATGTGATCGAAATATCAGCTAAACAAGGAACCCATATTCAAAGCTTAATCGAGATGATCTATACCTATCTTCCCGAATCTGAAGAACTGTTTTACCCCGAAGGTCAGCTGACCAATATTTCAAACGAACGATGGTTGGCAGAACTCATTCGGGAAAAATTATTCTTGCGTCTGCGGCAAGAGGTTCCCTACTCCGTACATGTGGAGGTGGAGACTGTGGAAGAACGCGAAAAAGTTCTCTATATCAAAGCGACTATTTACACGACGGATGATCGCTATCAAGGCATGATTATCGGCAAAGGCGGACGAGGCATTCGAGAAATCGGTCAATCTACGCGTAAGGAACTCGAAGCTGTTATGGATCGTCAAATTTATTTGGACTTGAATGTGGAAGTCAATCCTCATTGGGCAGAACAATATTTATAAAAAACTCACCGGCCGAAAGGTCGGTGATTTGTTTTTCTGCTATGATAAACTCCTATGCATCTTAAGACGACTATTTTTATTCTTTTCTTCAGCCTCCTTCTTGTCACTCTCCTGATTGGCCATAGGTTTGGTGCAACCTGGGCCGGAGGAGAAGGAGTCACCGAAAATCTCGATGTCATGATTACCGAAATGCAAGGGTCTTTGGAAATGATGCATCATGACGATACAAGAGTTGTAATGGCAGATGACATTCTGATGCGTGGTGAAGTAATCCAAACGGGCGATGATGGATATATCCGATTCGTGATCGGCGAAAATGTTCTCGTGGGGATGGCGGAACGGACAACATTGACTCTCGAAAGCATAACGTCAAACAACCTCCGTATCCTTGTCACGCGCGGACGGATCGTTGTGGAACAAACCGGATCCGAGCCTCTCCATATTCAAACAAACTTTACTGATACAACTCTTGAAAACGGAGCCATTACTCTTGTGAATTATGACTTTTTGGAAACCGTGATGATCGCTCCCTATCCTGTAGCAAAGGCTTCTGTGAAAACTTCTTTGGGCTCTATACCTCTCTCTTCTGCTCTGAGTATTCATGAAACTCCTGAAGTAAAAATCGAGGGAACCTCCCCTACCCTGACCTTGCCTTTTTACGAGTGGTATCAACGATAAAAATCTCCAAAACATCGTCGGCGATTGACCGGCCATTCTTGTTTTGCTACGGTTGTTGTCCTCGTTCTTTTCATACCATGGAGGCGACATGTCTACTTCTTCTCGCAAAAGGTTGGTCTATCGTTGTGATGACGCAAGCCGGTTACAAAGTCGTATTTTACGCGCCGTGAAAGAATACCCGCTCCAAGGCCCGATCATTCTGACCCATGACGGCTCAATCACAAATTTCCTTTGGCGCTTGTACCTTACGGAACACTTCTTGTGTGACTTTGATGAAACCGCTTGTGCAGATAATGAATGGGCTGTCCTTGACGACCTTATGGCAGAGCGTGCAAAGCAAGACCCTTTCCTTGCTCGTCAGTTGCATCATTTGCGACGAGTAATCGCTCCACACAACCTTGGCAATCTGCATGGTGGACATTCTTGGAGAAAATGGTTCAGTTTTGAGCGCGTAATTATCGACACCCCTCTATTGGCCGCCACCATGGCTGCTGAACAATCCATGTGGGGTACGGTCAATGTAGAGCGTTCTGTGATTGGAATGACGCGTACGGATATTCGCGCGCTTGCGCAACACCTGCATCTGCGTCCGGGAATTGTCGAGCTCTTTGGCATGATCGATGATGCAAGAATTGTAAGCGGTGGCATTCATGACATCATCGCGGAAACATTTGCACGACATGGGTTCATTCTTTCGGATCATCACATCCGGGCCATTCGTCTGGATTATGATGAAGAAGAGCGCGCTCTTGGAATCAAACCCAAGGATGTGATGGTTGTGGGAAGACGCAAGGAAGAAACACTTGCAGAATTGAACCATGGGATGTTGACCCTTGGGGATAGCATCTGGGATATGCATCTATGGTCTTTGCGCGGGATCAATGGCATTATCGTTGACCCCCGATGGCCTGAAGATAAAATCAAAGGAAAGATGCCCAAGGATGCACTAAAGGCTGCCTGGGCCCACGAGTATTTGGACTTCATCTTGATTGGGGAAGATGTGCTTCCGCTTGCCGATAGTGTGAGACGGGCGCAAAAAAGACACTGGTAACGCAAAACCGCGAGGATGATCCCGCGGTTTTTTTGTTTACCAAAAAAAGAGGAGAGAACCCCACCTCCTACTCCAAAATCACTCCTCCTCCGATCATCTCTTCTCCATCATAAAATACAATGGACTGGCCCGGGGTCACGGCACGTTGATCTTTTTTGAACACAACAAACACGTTATCCTCTTCGATTTTTTCTATCACACACGCCTCTGGCGCTTGACGATAACGCACACGAGCCACACAAGCATGAGGAAAAATACTCGGACGATGAAACCAATTTAATTGATCCGCCACAAGATTTTTATGATAAAGCGTTGGATGAAATTGGCTCGACACCACTAAACGCTTTGTCACTTGATCTTTTGCTATCACGTAATATGGACCGCCAGGAGCGTTCAATCCCTTACGTTGTCCGATGGTAAAAAACGCCACACCTGGATGAGTACCCACTACCTTCCCTTCGGTTGTTATAATCTCTCCCGGATCCTCGGGAATCCGCTCCCGCAGAAAACTCATAAAATCCACTTCTCCCACAAAACAAATCCCCACACTGTCTTTTTTATCATGAACCGGAAGTCCTAGAGCTTTGGCTTTTTTTCGTACCTGTGGCTTCTTCATCCCGCCCACAGGAAACAAGACACGATCAAGCGAAGAAGGAGGGATGGCCCAAAGAAAATAACTTTGATCTTTATGTTCATCCTTGCCGACCAAAATCCTTGTGCGATTATTTTGGTAATCCACACGCGCATAATGTCCGGTCGCAATAAAATCGCACCCGAGTTTATCCGCCTCTTTCAAAAACAAATCAAACTTTACGATCTTATTGCACAAAATGTCCGGATTGGGTGTTCTCCCTTTCTGAAACTCGGCAAACATCGTATCAATGACTTGCGTGCGATAGGCTTCTTCAAAATCAAACGTGACAAACGGAATCCCAAGGTGCGCGGCCACACGCATCGCATCCCGACGTTCTGTACGCCATCCGCACTCTTGTTCTTCTCCATGACACTTCGTGGTCGCTGACCAATTTTTCATAAACGCTCCGATCACCTCATACCCTTGTTCCAACAACAATGCCGCAGAGACCGCCGAATCCACACCACCGGAAAGACCAACTAAAACTTTTTTCTTTTGCTGCGACACAAATTATTTTTCTTGCTTTATGATTTCCTCAAACCGCTCCACATCTTCTCGATGCACATAAAAATCCGCGAACGCAAGCATCTCGTTATATTTTTGCAGCAAATCGGAGTAAGTAAATACGGAAACATATTCCTTTCCTCCCAAGACTTTCTTTTCCACGTAAATATCCGAGGAAGGACTGGTTTGTTTTGATAAGGCGAGTGTGTGCGTATAGGTGAAGGAATGAATGTGGTGGGTCTGACACAGGGTCTGAAGTTTCACCAAAGTTTTCCGATCCTCTGCCTTTCGATCATAGAGTCGCAACACACGACGCGCCGGCAGACGACGCATCAAATGATACGCATAATAATTTTTTGGATCTTTGGCTGCGACAAATAATTTTTCCAAAATCTGGCCGTCGCGCATATCAGCATACTCATAAGGATCTGTGGGGATCGTCATCTCAATTTCTTTTTGCTCGATCGCCTGTTCGAGATAGTGAGCGAATCCCGCCTTGGTTTTGTGATAATACACTTGATCAATCATGTGATAACGAGCGAGAAGCAAATCTTCAAGCGCGCGCACGCCGTTTTCTGTCACCGTCCGAATCAAACCCCCATCCTTTTGTGCTAATCCCAAGCTTGAAATCATCCAATCCATATCATACTGACCATAGGCGACCCCGCAGTAATAACTGTCGCGCAACAAATAATCCATACGATCGCAATCAATGACTCCGGAGATCAAGGTTTTCATAACCGCTTGAATCGTGGGAATACGTTCCTCCAGTTCTGTAAAAAATGGACCTGGAATAATATCTCCATGAATCAAAGAAGCGACGTCTTGCGCAAATCCAGCTTCCAAGACCCCCTCTTTTGCCAAGGTCTCAATAAAAAGCACAGAATAATCTTCATGCTCGGATTGACGCTCGTCGGTTTTTTTCCACCAAGATAGTTCCAAAGGAAGATCACGAAGACGAGGAAATAATTTTTCCGAGGAATGGGAAAAAGGACCGTGGCCAATATCATGAAGCAACCCGGCGATTTTTACACGATCAATCAAGGATTGCTGTTCTTCTTTAGACAGTGTCATGCGTAAAAGTTCAGAACTGGAAAGACAGCGTCCAATCAATCGGCCGGCCACATGCATGGATCCAATACAATGCATAAACCGATCATGATTGGCACCTGGATACACATACGTTTGCAGAAAAGAAAGCTGGCTCACATAGCGAAGACGTTGAAAAAACGGATGATCAATAAGACGACGCTCCTGCTCGGTAAACTTGATGCGTTTATGAATAGGGTCACGCAATTCGTAGGTTTGCATATGACAAAAGTCTAGCAGACAGATGAGAGATGTCCAATAAAGAGGTGTCTTGTACATTTTGACTCCTCGTTCTTTTTATGACTACAATAACGCGCGTTCTTTTTCCCTTTTCACGGAGTGCTACAAATATGCGCAATCGTAACTCGACCTACGAAGACATCGCACATTTTCTTGAAAGCAGGAAACAACATCTAGAACTGTTGTTCTGCACTCTGATTACCACACCACTCTTTTCTTGCGCTCTTTACGAATCTGGAAATCGGATTCTTTTTCTTTGCGTGACCACCATTGGGATTGTCTTTTGCGTCATCTATGTGCTCTTCATCTGCTGGCATACATGGAATCTCTGGTACCTACGTCATCCCTGTCCTGATGAAGACACCCAAGAACAAATTTCCACGCGCTCCTAAGCGCCCCAGACGCCGCACCACAAAACCGCCCACGAGGGGCGGTTTTTCTTTTATTTTTTCCAAAACGGGGTCAGAACGGGGTCAGGTCGTGAATCGTAGCGTCTTTAATAAAGCTTAATATTGTCAAAGCACTGTTTCTTAAATAAATACATTGTACAAATGAAAGAATCTAAAAAATCTCAACAAAATTTTATTATTTGAACAAAGACATTAAGATAAAATTTCAACGTTTTATAGCCCTAAAGCTAATAAAGTTAACTTAACGCTACGATTCACGACCTGACCCCCCTAACCCCCCTAAAAAAACAAAATCAAAAATCCAAGAACGACGCGGGCGACGGCGATCCATGCATATCCGGCGCGACGTAAAAACATCAACAAAAACTTGATGGTAAAAAAAGCAGAAATACAAGCGCTTGCCCATCCAACCATGATAGGTACCCAATCCACAGATCCTCCTTGACTTACCAGAATAAACAGATGATATCCGCCGGCAGCCGCAATCGCGGGAATACCCAGCAAAAAGGAAAAACGTGTTGCTGTCTCGCGCGAAAGTCCACTTACCAATCCGGCGCTGATGGTTATCCCCGATCGAGACGTTCCTGGAATCAAAGAAATGACTTGAGCGCATCCTGTCACGAAAGCTTGTTTCCAACCAGTTTTTTCCACGCTCGTCACATTTTTCCTTCCCCATCGATCAGAGGCATACAACACAATGCCCCACACGATAAAGGACGCGGCCACCACTTCCTTCGCCCGCAAACTCGTCTCAACAAAATCTTGCGCAAAAAATCCAATTAAAAAAACCGGGAATGTCGCAATCAAAATCTTCCATCCCAATCCTCCCCATACGCGATCTTTTTTTATCATCCCTACACACATCCGCCGTACATCTCCTGACAAAGCAATGAGCACAGCGGCCAAAGTCCCCAAATGGATAAATGCATCAAATGACAATCCTTGCTCTTCCCATCCAAGCCACTGTGGCACCAATACCAAAAAACCAGAACTCGAGATCGGAAGAAATTCGGCAACACCTTGCACGAGCCCCAAAATAAACGCGTGAAAAATACTCATGGAAGATAGGTAAGAAGTTGATCAATGAGCATGGGTTGTTTCAAAAACATCTGTGTTCCATGTCCGCTTTTTTCCAAAAAAACACCTGTCACCTGAGAGGGGCGAGAGGAGACGAGAACCTGTGTATCTTTGTAAGACTCCGGATCATCTGTACTGGCAACGACGATTGCCTTTTGAGAAAGAGACAGATGTTCTACGGCATCTTTTGTTTTCACTCCTCGATAATCCAATCCTGGTGACAATGCGATCGCCACCGGACTTTTTGGATGCTCGGCTAAAAACCGCAGGGCAAAATTAGCTCCGATTGAAGCACCGATCACGACCGTTGTCTCTTCCTTGGCTCCGAGTAGTTCCATATACGCAAATGCCGCTTCCACATCGAACCGTTTGGCCTGCTGTTCCTCATCAGAAAATTTTCGATAATCCAACGCGCCTCCCATAGTGCTTTCTCCATGCCCGCGTTCATCGATCGCCAAAACCGTATATCCTTTTTGAACCAAGGCTTCGGCAAAATCTCTCCAACTTTCTTTAGTTTCCGGCATCATGTGAAACAGAATGGCGAACCGCGATCCACCATCATACAAATCGCCGACAATAGTCACTTTGTCTTGTGTTTGAAACGTTACGCGCTCCACCATATCTCATTTGAAAGAAACCGATGTACCTGGCGAAACTTTTCCCGATTGAGACGTCGGTGGTTTGGGGGTGGGTGCCAAGGATGATAGAGAAATCTCCTTTGCTATCGGAGGTTTAGATGGTGCCGCGACCGCATGAGAAACCGATGGAGCCAATCGACGTTCGGGTGTGGGAAATGGACGTGATTCTGGTCTTCTTTGCGGCGGCCGGCGATCTCTCCTTTGCTCGCGATCAGAAGGGGTCGAAACTCGCATGGGAGCCTCCCTTGTTTGCCGCGGTCTTTCCACAGGCGCCGCAAACGCTGCAGGAATCTCTCGTTTTTCTTGAACAGGCGCAATTTTTTCTCGAACATCTTCTGGTGGCTTCACGTCCGCACGACTGGCAAGTGCGTTTAAAGAAATCGCTGGTGTATCAACAGTTTTCTGCACCAATTCTCCTTCCGTGATTTTTAATTCCGGTCGTGACGACAAAGAAGATGGAGGTGGGCGTCGATCCCCTCCTCGATCCCCTCTCCGGTCTCCCCCATCTCCCCCCATTCCTCTTCCCCCACCTTTTCGTCGCTCGCGAATCTTTGCAATACAATCATCACAATAAATCGGACGTGAACGATCCAACTCCACGGGCAACACAACTTGGGCACCGCATTCTGTACAGTTGTATTCGAATCGTGGTTTACGCGATTCTTTCACGGATTTTTTCTTTTCTTCGGCTTCTTGCAACGCCTCGTCGATATCCACATCCCCCATGCCGCTCCATTTCAAAATTTTATCTTCGATTTCCGCACGCGGTTTGGAATAGCGTTCACGCGACACGCGAACCACTTTTTCCTCCGAATGCGTACGCTCGGCAATCGGCGGCAAAGTGGCGGCGGAAAACGGCTGGCTTGTCACGCCATCGATCAACAGTTTGAGATAAATATTGTACTTGGGAATGTTGATCAAATCCTCGGGCATAAACCGCGGACCAAATTCGGTTTCCATGTACTGAGCGTCCGGTGAGCCCACCCGAAATGTAATAATGGTTCCCATGTTGCCGAACACGGCCTCACGTACAACATCGGTGAGTTGAGCAATATATTGATGCGCCATGATAAGACATAGGTGATATTTACGCGCCTCGGACAAAATGGAAGCGAACGATTCCACGGCAAAGTTTTGAAACTCATCCACGTACATGTAAAAATCTTTGCGATCCGCTTCGGGCATATCCACCCGCTCCATGGCAGCCAATTGCATTTTGGTGATGAGCATGCCCCCCATGAGTCGCATGCTGTCTTCTCCGATACGCCCCTTGGACAAATTGATGATGAATATTTTTCCCTCATCCATCATGGCGCGAATATCGATCGTGGATTTCACTTGCGCCACGATATTGCGAATCACGGCCGAAGATAAAAATTGTCCGATTTTGTTTTGGATAGGCGCCACGGCTTCTTGCGCGTACTTTTCGTTGTAAGACGCAAACTCTTTCAGCCAAAATTGTTTGACGATTGGGTCTTTCACATTTCCCACAATACGTTTGCGATAATCCGCATCAGACAAAAGTCGATTGATACCAAGCAAGGTAGATCCTGGATTATCGAGCAGCGCCAAAATGGAATTATTCAAAATATATTCCATACGGGAAGACCACATGTTTTCCCAAATCTTTTTGAAAACCCCCATCATGCCGCTTGCGACTAAATGCTTGTGTCGCTCGTCCACGGCCTCCAAAATATTAAATCCGACCGGATAATCAATGTCAGACGGATTGAAATAAATCACGTCATTGATGCGATGACTCGGAATAAAATCAATAAGCTTCTCTGCCGTGTCCCCATGCGGATCCACATAACAACATCCATGCCCGGCGTAAATATCAGAGAGAATCATGTTTTCCAAAAGCACGGTTTTGCCCATACCGGTTTTTCCGATCACATACATATGCCGACGACGGTCATCGGTTCGTATGCCAAACTTGATCATCTGATTGCGAAAGTTTGTGCGAGCAAAATACGTTACTTCTTTTTCGTGGTTTTCATCGTAGGACATAGGCCTTACACGGGCAGATTGGGAGGAATATATGCTTTTTCTTCTTCATTACCTTTTGGAAGATCGGGCGGACGTAGTCCTGCGGGCACGGAAATATTGGGAGCTTCCACGGAAAAAACCGCAATCTCATCATCTTTGAGTGGTGTAATGGGTATCTGTGTTTCTCCTTGTTTATGCTGATCATCCTTTGAAGATGCCAAGCGTACAACAGAAATTTCTTGCCCATCCTCAGCAGGAATGAGTCGCGGAAACGTCGCAAAATCTTTTTCTCCCTTGGCTGACATTCCGGGAAGCCCAGCCTCCATGGCACCTGGCAAGGTAATGGGTAACCCCACTGGCGGTTCGCCGCGCTTGGCCTCGGACTTTTTGATAAGAGGAGCTTTGATCGTGATCGGAGGGAAATGCCAAAGCGAAGCAATCTCCTCCACATTCATATAAAACTGATTTGCTCCTTTGCTAAAACTGCGCCCCTTAAACGCCGCCGCTAAAATTTGCTTTTTCTTCGTAGTGGTCCAGCGCTGCCAAAAATAATCATCACGAGGAATCGAAGGAGGATAGAGACTAAACGCATTCAGGTTCAAATGTGTAAATTGATGAAATAATCCTTTCACGATAGGCGCACGCTTATAGAGCGCGTAGATTCCTTTACGCGCACAGTACACGGTGCGCATCTTGACGCCATAACCGACTTTACCGATTTTGCGTAGAACCGAATCCACAGATTCTTTTTCCATGGCCGTAATCTTAAACGCGCGCCAAATGTCTTCATCTTTCTTTTCAGGCGCAGAGCCAAAAAGAATATCATTCAACTTTATGCCGATCATCTGTTCGGTCACTCCGCTTGGTAATTCCAAAATACTGCGTGTCAATTGCTCTAGCCCTCCTTGTTTCTTCTTTTCTTCTACCCCATACGTTTTATTGATGTACTTTTCTCCTTTTTTCTTCCAATCGTTTCCTTCCAGACGAATCAAAATTTGGGTCCACAAATGTTCACCGGGCCCCATACGCGCCATTTGTTCCAAAATTTGCGCCAACGGGTCTTTAATTTCTCCGGCGATACGATCCTCAAAATCCACATAGGTTCGGATAGGAAAAATGTAATCGTTCTTAAGAGTATGTTCTACTCCCCACATGTCATAAACATCATTGGGATAACGAACCGGCATCACACCGGCATAATCCTCGGCCGTGGCAATTTGAGCATCCGGATAATGTGCATAAATCGCGGACTCAATCAAATCGCGAAAACGCTCCTCTGTGCGAATGTAAAACTGAATATATCCTTCGTCAGACGCGATTTCCAAAGAAAAAACCGGATCCGCTTTCCCGACAATCCATTTGTCTTTCCAAAGTAAAGTGGAACGTGCTCCGCAAATTCCGGAAAAAAGATTTTCCACAGCCTTGGGTGATTGCTCGGTTGCGGAAGGGACATCAATCGCCAACAGTACCCATCGTATTTTCTTTTGATACAGTCCCTGACGATAATTGAGCCACATCTGAGAAAATCCCCAAAGCAAAACAAGGGCGATCGGAATCCAGCCAAACCAAAGAAGAATTTGGTTCAAGACAACGTCAATAGGTTGCTGCCAAAAAGACGGGGTCAAATCTTGTGCCACCGTCGTGACAAGCAAAGGCAACATAATGGTTATAGTATAGCACAAAAATCAAAGCATCGACCCGGGGTAAGCTTCATGATCGACAAGGAAAACTTGGATCGTCGGCACTCAAGTAAACTTGTTGGATGTCGCCATACCAAAGCGCAAAAGGGGCAAGAGCCAAAGAAGGGAAAAAAGCTCCCGGGAGCGATGCCACTGATCCATCGTCGTCCAAAGAATTATCCATGGGCTCTTCTGTTTCTTTAAGGTGTGTCATAAAAGCGATAAGCCAATCTTCAACCGTTAAGCCTGGTTTGAAAAAATGTGGAGAATGCGGATCCAAAGAAGCCGCTCTTATGGGAGCAAGATAATCTCTTACTCCTTCTTCTATTTTAAAACTGTCGGATTTCTTTTCTCTCCTTGGAACAAGAGCGATGCCTTTGGGAAAATCTTGATCCTGCCCCTCAGCACTCGAGGGTTGAAAAAGAAGAATATGCCAGCCCGGGAAAGAAGATGCGCTTGTCGCTTGCTCTTTGAGGATCTGTGCCTTGGTTTTTCCTCCGTGTTTTTTTCCATCAAAAAACCTTGGATAATACACCAGTTTCGGAAACATGCCGCCGTCTGCTCCACCAAACAATTTATCCGACTGACCATAAAGAAAACTATCCGTATGTGTTCCAAAATCAGGATGAGATCGTTGAAAAGAAAGGAGAAAATTCTCAAATGTCCCAAGAAGGGTTTGCAAACTCATCCCAAAAGGAACCAAAAGAATTTTTCTAAAACCTTGATCAGATTCCGCGGAAAATTTTTCCCGATCTCTATACAATTGTTCCGCGATTTGTTCCATCGTAGGAACAGGGTATTCTTTTCCGTCCATACCCGTGATGCACGGAGTTTCTCCGGCCTCAACGTCCAAAGTAACGTCAGTTCTTTGCTTTTTGCCAAAAGAAACAAGGGAGCGAAAAAGACTCGAGAGTCTTTGCGCACGCTCCGGAGGTTGCTCTTGTTTAGGGTGAAGAATACCCGCTTGTTTTAACAGTTCCACTTGCGCATCGTATTGTTCTTGCAAACGATAACGTTCATGCGCATATTCCAAAGCCTCTTGAAGAAAAAGTTCTCTGGAAGGTTCTTTGTGTTTCAGCAGATATTCAAAGCGTTCGAGGAGGGTGGCAAGTCGTTTGAGATCTGGAGTGGAGAGTTTACAGGCCGCCTCACGGAGAAGATCGGGTTTGGTGAGAACGTCTTTGGAAATCCCATGAGCTTTTGTAAAATCAATGATCTCTTGTCGCAGAGTTTCAAAGTGTGCACGGTGTTCTTTGGGCAAAGAATCGCGGACGCTTGAAACAGAATCACCGGAAAAACGGATTTCCGAAGGACGATGGACCCCTGCCTCCGAAGTGGTGACAGAAAAACGAGGAAACATAATGCCTTTAGTGTAAATCAAAAGAAGTGGAATGACCACTTCTTTTTACTTTTCTCTGCTATGCTTTTTTCTTTTTTGCGTATTCCCAAGCGACCAAGGCGGGACTCGCGAGGAAAATCGAGGAATACGATCCTGCCGCAATTCCTACCATAAGAGCAAACGCAAACGGTCGTGTCGTATCTCCTCCAAAAATCAAAACAGCCGCAATGGCCAAAATCGTGGTTATACTGGTGTTCAACGATCGCGCAAAGGTTTGTCGAATACTCATGTCCACGGTTTCCTCAAAATCTTTCCCGATACGATTGGCCAAGTTTTCACGAATGCGATCAAAGACCACCACGGTGTCGTTGATGGAATATCCAAGCACCGTGAGTGCTGCGGCAACAAAGGCTGCATTCACTTCCCATCCAAGGAAAAAACCGGCAATCACATACACACCAACCATCACAATGACATCATGAAACGCACAGGCAATGGTGAGTAGTCCATATTTCCAAGAAGCAATTGGGAGAGAAACCTTGCGAAACGCAAAGGCGATATAGCCGCCGATCAATGCTAGGATAAGAATCACTCCCCAGGTAGTGGTTTGTTTAAGCTCGTGTCCAATGACCGGACCAATCGAATCGAAACGCAATTCCTCCGCCCCTCCATAGGTCTCACGCAATGTTCCCAATAGTGCTTGATGGGACTCTTCGGACAAATCTGTGGTACGAATTAAATAACCCTGCTCTCCGATTTCTTGTACTTGAAGATTTGTGTACCCAACCCCTTCCAAAATTGTACGTACACTCGCCGTATCCGTGACTTGAGAAAGCGTGACCTCAAGCAAACTCCCTCCGGTAAAATCAATCCCCCATCTGATCCCCAGGACAAAAAAAGCAATCAAGGAACCGGCAACCATGGCCGCTCCTATGCCAAACCAAATGTGACGTAATGAAACAATAGACATACGAGGATTAAGGTTGATGGCGATGACCAAAGAGCCAAGAGCGCTTTGTCACAGACGGCCATTGAGTAAGATTCTTGTGATAGATGCGCGAGATGATGATTGCAGTAAACATGCTCAAAATCACACCGATGGATAAGGTCAATGCAAAACCTTGAATAAAGCTTGAGCTAAACCAGTACAAAATGCCTGTGGCAATCAAGGTGGTGATATTGCCGTCGCGAATCGCGGGCCAAGCACGGCGATATGCTTCGTCGGTTGCCGCATGATGATCCCGTCCGGCTTTTAATTCTTCTTTCAGACGTTCGATAATCAAGACATTGGCATCCACAGCCATCCCAAGCGAAAGGACAAATCCTGTGATACCGGCCAAGGTCACGGTCACATCAAAAATACGATAAGCTGCAAGGTTAAGAAATAGATACAAGGCAAGCGCAAGCGCGGCGATCACTCCGGGAAGACGATAATAGGAGATCATAAAGATGATAACGAGCAAGAAACCGATACAAGCGGCGATCACACTTTTTTCAAGCGAAACAGCGCCAAGCGTTGGCCCGACCGTTTGTTGGGAAAGCAAATGGACAGGAACGGGAAGCGCACCGGCATTTAAGCGTTGAGCGAGTGTCTTGGCTTCTTCCAAGGTAAAATCTCCCGTAATAATAGCTTGCCCTCCGTAAATGGCTGTTTGCACAACCGGACTTGAAAGAACTTCTCCATCCAAAAAAATGGCAATGGGCTCTCCCACGTGCGCGGAAGTGAGTTCCCCAAACAAATCCGCTCCTTCCTCATTAAACTGTAGCGCCACATGAGGAATACCGGTGCTTGGATCGAGCTCCACGCCGGCACGCGTCAAATGTTTTCCGGAAAGTTCGGTATTTTTCCAGGGGCTATAGGGCACAATGTCATATTGATCAGTGAGCTTCATGACAATACGTTCCAAATCATAGGCCGTTGCCTGTCGCTCCTCTTGTTTGTAAATAAGATGATAACCAAAATCAGTTTTGACAGGATCGGAAATAGCGCCCACCGGAGTTTGCAAGGCTCCGAGTTCAAACGGCGCCACCATTTGCCCCGGATATGTCCACCCAAGATCACCACCGCCTGCAGCTGATCCGTCAGTGGAATTTTGCTTGGCGAGTTCAGCAAAATTTTCCGGCGTAGCCTGATCTTTCAATTCACCTATTTTAATATTGGCTTCAATCTCGGGAAGTCCGGTGGTACATCCGGTCGCCCCTTCGTAACAAATGAGAATGTGGGACAAACGAGATTCAGTAATGGTGGAAGCTTGAGTGTACTTTACGATCGTCAAACCCTCTGGAGCTTCTACAACCTGTGGCACCACACGTCCGGGAGATGTCCAAGTATTTTTGATGGCCTCAATAAGTGCTCCGTAAAGATAATCGTTTTCGGTGATCCCTGTGAGGACACCGTTTTGCGGGGCTAAACTTTTTTCCGCGATAAGGGAAGTAAAATCTTCTCCTGCGCGCGCGCGAGTTAATACGGTTTGTGCTGCCTCCCGATCGGCCGTTTGCAAATCGACAAGTTGAGTTTGTTCCTCTTTTGTCAGCTCACGTCCGGCCTCAGGCTCTGGTTCTTTAAACTCCAAAACCGGTGTTTCTCCGATTTGTTGAATCGCGTCAGATACATCCATGACTCCGGCAAGTTCAATAATAATGCGATAGGTACCTCCGGTTGTGGTGGTTTGCACCACAGGCTCGGCCACGCCAAACGTATTCACTCGCTGTTCCATCACATCTTTGACTCCTTCCAAGGCGCTTAGGCGATCTTCCTCGGGAATGGCGCTCATATCCGCCTCGTAGACAAGATGTGCTCCCCCTTGAAGGTCCAATCCTAAACGGAAAGATTTTTCTTCAAAAATAAAAACCGGAATGCCGCTCTTTGCCGAAACAAATTGAGCTCCTGCGTTCCAGATACCTGGAAAATCCATGGCAGCAAAACCGAGAGTTGCAATCAGGGCCACCGCAGCTGCTACACGCAGAGGCCAACGCTTTTTGACGGTCGGGGAAACAAAAGTTCTCCGACTTCGTTCATCTTTCCAAACATGTTTCATAGATGAGAAAAAATTTCTAATTACTAATTTCCAATTTCTAATGAAAGAAAAGGACATTTTTATTCAGATATCGCCGTAAGGCTCCAACATTGGAAATTAGAAATTGGATATTGGTAATTTTAGAACAAGGGATTAAAGGTATTTTACGGCCGTTAGTGTACGAAATCCCCGTCTCTCCCACAAGAGAAACATGAGGATAACGTCATTGACATATGCTCTTTGCTATGATGATCTGAGCTGTCCTTGTCCTTTCCAAAAGGGGGCTTCATGCAACATCTTTTTGACCCAAACACTTGGAACTACGGTCTTTCACTTCCACAAATCGTGCAAGCGATTCCTCCCCCGCTGCGCAAAGCGCTCGGAGGAAAGCGCAAAATCCTGCAACAAGTACAGCAAGGAGGAGGAAAAGCACTCGGACTTTCGATCTGCGAGCTTGTGGCACAAAGTGATGCCCGTCTGCGAGTTCCTCCTTGGATGATGTTGTCTCGCGCCGAGCAAAAGGAACTCCTCTTCTTTGAAAAGTTCCCCGCAAAACATCAAACATTATTTGTTCCAGGCGATCCGATAATCCTTCGCAGTTCTCATATCGAGGAAGATTGGATGGATGGAGATGCAGGAACCTATCTCTCTCTCAAATCCAAAGCTTTTGAATGGAGAGATGCTCTCGAACGTCTGTATGGCAAAAATATTCCCCTTGTGATTCAAAAATTAGAGCCTGGTGTGGGGATCATTGTGGATATCGGGTGGAGCCAACTTATGCATCGTGCAGTCGTGCGTATTGCGATTGGACGCGTTTGCAAAACTCCGGAAGGAATTGGTTATACTTCGGCCACGTTTGATCGAGATGGAGAAATTCAGGTTCGCGATCCAGAAACGGGTTTACTGCTTCTTCCGCGATATAAAGGTGTCGAGCTTCTCCCGACCTTGGTAGATTTTCCCTTTCATGATTTTGCCTGCACCCTTTACCGAGCTGTACAAAAAACAGACATCAAATTTGGTGTGCAACTTGAGATGGTGATTCACCCGGATCGTCCGCAAGATTGGCACTTGGTGCAAATTCGGCCTGCGCCTCGTGTTGTACGAGGAACATTCACACCCCCGGAAACAAAATCCATTCCCATCGCATGGACACCGGTTGTGAATACAGTTTGTGTGGCAGAAGGAAAGCCTGTTCTTCTCATGCGGCAGCAAGATCCTTTGTGGAAATGGTCGTTCCGACGCGCATGGTTCGGACAAGAAATTGATGTCAGAGATCCTGAACTTTTAAAACGCGTTCAAAACTCCATTGTTCTTTGGAGTGTGGATGTTCAACCTGATGTGGGAATCAAACAGGTGGAAGCGATGAGCGCACTTGGAGCTCTTGGGCATATCAGTCGCTCACGCCTCATGATCAACACCACACATAGCACATTTCGAGATCGGGATTGTTTTGAAAATCCTGCAGTGGGAGGAATCCTCGAGATCCGTACCGATAACTTTGATCAAATCTGCGGTCTTTGTCAGACAATGAAAAACCCTCGCATTACGATCGTTTCCGATGGACTGATCGGTCACGTATACGTAGAATCGCAAGACGCCTAAACTCGGCGTCTTTATCCCCCTGAAGCCTTAGCAAAGGGGGATTTTTCATAGCCTAATAGACATCTTTGTTTTACAATGGGAGCAATCATTTATGACTCTTTTTTCTCGACCGACTTCCGAATCCGCTCACTTGGCCACTCCTATGGAAACAAATCCCTCCTCTGACCGACATCTGCGCACAGGCGGGGATCCGGCGTCTTCTGCGCTTCTTGGCGAAGCCATCATGGATTCGGTTTCAAGTGTTTGTGATTCTTTGCCCAAAGAACACCGCGCGCATTTTGAAACTTTGCGACAAGAGATCATTGATTTTACAGAAGCTCACAAGATTCCCAGAGAATCTCTTGGCAAGCCCGACCTCTTGCGCGAAGCGACTCACAAACTCTCCATTCAAGACCTTGAACGACTCGCTCTCCTTCTTGAACGCTTTGAGTACCTTCTCAAGAATGGGGAACCAAAGGAAGAAAAACTCCCTGAATATCTTCAAGAAATTGAGCGTCTTTACCGTCTTCGTGAGCAATACGATTTTCAAGTCTCCCTTCTTGAACAAGTAGGTATCCTCAAAGATAAAGCGATCCTAGGAATAAACGGATGCAAGTACCCTATCCCAACTCTCGAACAAATCGCTCAAAAACTTTATGAACAACGCGAGACACTGGAGACAAAACGCGATCAAGGCTTTACCAAACTCCTTCTTGTTCCCTTTGGCATGAGCCTTGATGGCCTTGCGGAAATTCTCGAACAGTTTCTCCTTTCTTACAAAAAATCTCATCCTTCCTTTAATCTTTCTCTTAGCCAACCTCTCTATAGATGGAGAACGTATTCGGCGACGGCAGATGCAGGAAATCTTCCAAGACTCGTCTATTATCCACGATCTTTTACTGAATATGGTCACCAAGGAAAGATCAAGAGGCAGATACTCTTGGAACGAGAAGAGGCTTGGAAACAAAACCTGGATGACAATAGTTGGAAAGGATGGACGGTTCACCTTCTTCAACCCTCTGATCCATCAAATCTGGATTCCAAAGGATTTGCTCCTATTCCCCGTAAAGGCCATGGAACACCCCAAGGAGACCTCGTCCCTCGTCCTCCTCTTGAGGCAGGTAAAACCCCCAATGAATATCTTTCTATTCTTCAAAAAGCTCAAGAGGATGAAGACTCTCCTTATCATGGTGAAACAGGTATGACTCCCGAAGATTGGATCATGGCTTTTATGATTCACCTTGCAGAAACGGAAAAACCATTAGATGACTATGAAAATGGTGCGGAAGGCTCCTCTCTTCTTACCGGAGCTTTTTTCCGCTTCACTGTCGATGTTCCTGTTGCATGTTGGTTCCAAAGCAATTCTCAAGCTTGCCTGCATATACATATACCTGACCAGCGAATTTGGTACACCGGTGTCCGATCATCCGTGATTATTTAATCCTTGATACTTATGTCATCTTTCATGCGACCAACCTTGGAATCCGCTCCTTCTGCTGTTCTCCACGAAACTGTCCTGAACTCTGTCTCCAGTGTTCGTAAATCTATTCCCGAGCAGTACCGCGCGCATTTTGAAACTTTGCGGCAAGAGATTATTGCCTTTGCCGAAACTCATGGGATTCCTCGAGCATCGCTTACCAAACTTGACGCTCTTCGTGAAGCTGCACAAAAACTCTCCACCCCGGATCTCAAACACTTTGTCTATATTCTCGAAAGCTTTGGGTATCTCCTTGCGCATCATGAACCTGACAAAAATCGACTCCCCGAACATCTTGAAGAAATAGAAAGCCTCTACAACCTTCGTAGGCAATATACCGACCAAGTCGCTATCTTAGAACAGACAAGGATTCTCAAAAATGGCGTCATTGATGGAATCGGGGGGTGGCAATTCCCCCTTCCCACTTTGGAACAAATCGCTCAAAAAATATACGAGCAACAGGAAATGCTTGGGGCTAAATACGCTCAAGGATTTACCAAACTTCTTTTGGTTCCTTTTGGCATGAGTCTTGATGTTCTTATTCTAACCTTTAAACAATTTCTGCTTTCTTACAAAAAAAAGCATCCAAACTTTCTTTTGAACACTACAGATCCCCTTTCTGTTTTTGAAGAGTATCGTGGAGCAGATAGAAGTGATGACACGAAACTAGTCTATTATCCGGCCTCGGTGGACGAATCGTATTACCCAGACCATACCAAAACCGCCATTCTTAAAAAACAATTAAATGATCCGCAAGCTCTCCCCGGCTGGACGGTTCATCTTCTCCAGCCTTCCGATCCTTCCGATCCACATTCCCCGGGTATTGCTCCCATTCCAAAAACAGAAGAAGCGTACGAATTTGGAAAAAATGTATTGCGTCCTGACCTCAAAACAAATCAAAATGCCAGAGACTATCTTGCTATTTTGGAAAAAGCCAAAGACGATCCGGATTCCCCTTATTATAGAGAGTCAGGTTTTGCCCCTGAGGATTGGATGTTCGCGTTTATGACGCATCTTATTGAAACGGGGAAACCCCTTGATGAAAATGCTGCTATCCAACTTATTGGAGCCTATTTTCTCCGTTCAAATGCTGTGCCTGGTGCGTTTTGGAGTCCTCAAGAACAGAAAATAAAATTGGTCGCACTTTCTCCACAAAAGAAAAATCTTCTTTACGGAGCACGAACTTCCATTATCCTCTAATATTTTATGGATCGACTTATTGTCGCCAAACAAGCTGCTGTGGAAGCTGGGGTGTTCTTACGAAAACAATTTCGTAAGCCTTTGATTGTGGATGAAAAACGTTTTTACGATGATGTGGTTTCCAGCGCAGATCATGAAAGTGAAAAAATCATTTTGCACAGGATTGGTGAGATTTTTCCCAAGGACGGCATTTTGTGCGAAGAATCCGGGCATGTGCAAGAAGGAGAATACACTTGGGTTATTGATCCTTTAGACGGCAGTATCAATTACGTGAATGGAATCCCCTACTGTGCAATTTCCATTGCGGTTGTGTATGAACAAATGCCGGTGATCGGAGTGATTTATCAACCTTTTTTTGACGAACTTTTTTGGGCACAAAAAGGAAAAGGCGCCTGGTTTGCCAATACACGTTTACGCGTACACGATCGTCCACTCAAAGAAGGTGTGGTGGGAATAGATTTTGGACGAGAAAAAAAAGAAGAAATTGCAGGATGGGTGGAACGGTTTAGCACACGATGTCGATATGTGCGCGTGAACGGAAGTGCGGCATTGGCTCTTACCGAAGTGGCACAGGGGTGGACACAGGGATATCTTCAAAACACACTCTATCCTTGGGATGCTGCCGCCGGGGCTTTGATTGTGAAGGAAGCAGGAGGGGTGACCACCAACCTCGAGGGAAAACCATGGAGTATCTTTGATCCTTATCTGATTGCCGGATCTTCCAAACGGACGCATCAAAAAATACTTCGGGAAATATGCACATGAGACATCGTCCTTATTTTTTTGCCAGTCTCTTTTTCCTTTTTTGTTTTGTGTTAAGTTTTGTGGTTTTTTACCGGCTGTTTTGGCAATGGAATCTTATTATCAGTTGGAATGTGGCCACCTTTCTTTTGTATGGATTTGATAAATGGCAGGCGGGAGGAAAACGCCTGCGTGTGCCGGAAATCATTTTTTATTTTGTGACGTTTTTGGGAGGATCGGTGGGAACGCTTTTTGGCATGCATGTTTTTCATCACAAAACGCGTAAGACTTCTTTTCAGATTGTCGTTGCCATTCTTTTGCTTATTCAAGTGGCACTTGTTGTTTCATTGATAGATCGTTCGACCCTTTCCTTCGGCTCTTGACGCTCTTTGCTGGGCTCTGGTATTCTCAAGCCGCTTACAAAAAAGTCCGCTCAAACGGCTTGGAACAGCGATCACCGCGTCTCCTCCTCGCGACGATATGCCAGGCCAAGCCGTTTGAGCGGGTTTTTATTTTTTTATAGAGGTGGGGTCAGGTCTGGCTTCGTGCTTTTCTAATAAAAATGAATGAATGATTTTGCCTCTTTTTCTATCTATAATCAGAAAATGGAACTCTAAGATAATTTTCCTTGTTTTTTCTTTTTTTACATTTTTGTTCCTGGAGTCAATAATCTAGTGCAACGAGGTGATACAGTTACCTCGTATGCAACCATGCTCATATCAACGTCTGTCCAGTAGTGAACGAGAGGAGATCA